>JABITQ010000020.1 GCA_018700535.1 Candidatus Uhrbacteria bacterium
ACTGAGTACGATCGTTGACCAACGTTTGCTTGCGCGAGGAGGAGTTGGATATCAGCGAGGCGGACTTTGGAATCGTTCAATAGATACTCAGATGATCCATCACGATAAAGGCGACGTGTGATTGCGATTTCGCTGTAGTCGACAGGCATCATCTTGTCGGTGTTGTCGAGTGTGAGTGTTACTTCGGCAAAACCTGCGCGTCCACGCCCCTCTGATCCAGAAAAAATAATATCCTCAGACTTCTTTCCACGCAGAAGCTTGAGGCTTTGCTCACCAAGCACCCATCGGATCGCATCAGCAAGGTTTGATTTCCCAGACCCATTTGGCCCTACAATCGTTGTAATTCGCTTGGAATCTTTGGTTGGAGAAAGAAAGACAAGCTCGGTTTTTTTCGCGAACGTCTTAAATCCCTGTATGTCTAGTTTCTTCAAGTGCATAACGAAAATTAGTATATCACGATTGACCATCTCGATAAGGTAAGCTAGTGTCCTTGGCTATGGAAGCTTATATCCATCGACAAATTCATGAGAAACTTCTCCACGCACAGAACCCTGTGTTTGTTTCTGATGAGCGAGTGGATGGTGATAGCTTGGGAGCGTCTCTTGCGATGGTGGATTACATGTCTCGTCATGGGAAGCGACCCAACGTCTATGTCTCAGAAGAAGTGCCAGCACAATACAGTGCGTTGCCTCATGTTGAGATCTGCACCACAGACCTCGAGATCTTTAATGATTCAACGATCGACTTGGTCGTGACATTCGATTGTTCTGATGGAGAATATGTCCAGCGCTTGCTAGATTTGATTCCTGGGGAGCCTTTGGTAATTAACATTGATCACCACGCAACCAATCCACATTATGGAGATTTGAATCAGGTGCTTGTTGATTCGCCAGCCACTGCCGAGGTGATGTATCGGTTTTTTCAAGAGAACGGAGTTGTGATTACAAAGGATGCGGCGACTTGTCTGCTTACTGGATTGTGTTTTGATACAGGTGCGTTCACAAACCGAGCTACAAACGAAGACGCCTTTGATGCAGCCTCTCGATTGGTGATGAATGGTGCACGTGTTCAAGATGTTGTGCAGACCATGTTCCAAAACAGGTCAATCTCTGCCCTGCGCGTGTGGGGTATTGCCCTTGAGCGTCTTTATGAGAATAAGCAGATGGGGTTTGTCTCCACGTATTTGACCCGTAAGGACATTGAAGAGCATGAGGTAACGGATGATGAAATTGACGGCCTTTCAAACTTTTTAAACTTGGTAACAGATGCACCAACCTTGTTTGTCTTAAGAGAGGACAACCAAAGAGGAGTCAAAGTTTCGATGAGGTCGCTCGTACGAGATGTATCAATCATTGCTCATGCGTTTGGTGGGGGAGGGCATAAGCGTGCGGCTGGGTTTACGATTCGCGATGCGAGATTGATGTGTGATGAGAGCCTTCGGTGGAGAGTGGAAAGTCTGGGGGAAACCAAGTAGACTATCTTGAGTAGACATATAGCCCCCACAAAATAAAAAAATATATGACAAACGACCCAACAAACCAGATCCTCATTCCAACCGTTATTGAGAAAACACACGCAGGTGAACGTGCTTACGATATTTACTCTCGTCTCCTAAAAGACCGTATTATCTTTTTGGGCACAGGCATCAACGACACCGTTGCAAACGTCGTCATTGCTCAGTTGTTGTTTCTTGAAAGTCAGGACAAGAAAAAAGACATCAAGCTATACATCAACTCACCAGGTGGTTCTGTTACTGCAGGACTCGCTATTTACGATGCGATGCAATACGTAAAGCCAGATGTTTCAACCATCTGTGTTGGAATGGCAGCGAGCATGGGAGCTGTTCTTTTAACAGCAGGTGCAAAGGGGAAGCGTTTTTGTCTCCCTAATTCTGAGGTCATGATTCACCAAGTACTTGGAGGTGTTCAGGGTCAGGCCACAGATATCAAGATCCACGCTGAGCGCATCTTGCAGATGAAAGATCAGCTTAATGGGATTATTTCAAAGCATTCTGGGCAGAAGAAAAGCACAGTTGAGGCTGACACAGAGCGCGATAACTTTATGAGTGCAGCTCAGGCTGTTAAGTACGGTCTTATCGATAAGGTGATTAAGTAGGGGAAAAGCTCTGGATCTAGTTTTTTATAGAGGACAATAGAATTAGTTTTTGAGAATTTGGAACAGTTTAGGTGTGAGTTAGATACTCAAATCATACCTGACTGTTCCATTTTGATTTTTCAATCTTGTTGATCAATTGATTGACATAATGACTCATTTACATTATGTTGCTGCGTTGTTCATTGCATGATTTAATCAAGTTCAATGTTGAAAGTGATGTTTTGTTGTCTAGATATAGACACCAAAACGCCACTTTAAACAAAGGTTACTCATGACAAACCGAGCTTCTCGGACCGTGAACGCCAGTGGCATACATGGAGGGCTATTCCAAATGGAACGCCTTGTTAATATCAAGTTGGCTGAACTGACTCCTACTATTCGTGCTCTGTCGGATGCGGGTGGAACCGTGGACGACGCATCTTGGATCCGTAGGGGTGGCAACGCATCTCTTTTGGTGCGGTTCATCCATGAGACGCGTAAGCTCGTAAAAACGAACCCCTTCGAGCAGACTGTCGAACTTCAGATGCGACGCCTGCAAGAGCAGAACGATCTCGGTAACTGGGGTATTTCAGAAGATGTGCTTATCCAGCTCTCGCAGACTGCTCCCAAATGGCCTGAGGGTCGCGAAGCATATCGCGTTTTCAAGCTTCGCTTTGGCGAAGGACGGGATGGCATGATTCAGACCTTCGAGGCACATGCTGCGGCAATCGAGCGTGTTCACTCCAAGTACTGGCGGTGGGAGAATGTGCTCTCTGGCAACCATCAGTATCAGGGTCAGGATGTGGATCGTCTGCGCTTGCTTGCTGGCAACGACAGTCACAAGCCAGTGGTCGAGTGGGCCATCATTTCCGACCTATCCGCACATCGTTCGCGAGAGTCGGTCGCTGATGTGCGCAATTCCAATTCCCTTGCGGACGAAGGTCTTACTCTCGCTTGGCTCAACCCCGAGCGCGTCGCGGCTATCGACTACAAAGAATGGTGCGCATGGTTCTGCGCTGGTTACGAGCTTAACATCCCCGGTCGCGACTCGCGGCAGCGCGTGGTGCTCGTGGACCTTCGCCTGCACGATGGCGCGACTCGCCTGCACGCCCGCTGGTGTAGTAATACTTACGTAGGTGCCTCGGTGCCTTCCGTCGGGTAGCACTTGGAACTTGAGTGCTTTGCGCTCGGAGGGTCTTGGTGCAGTGCTCACGAGCAATGCACCTTGTCTCTTGGTTTCTTTATCCGCGAAGCGGACTCAACACACGTCTCGCCGCATCCGAAGTTCGACCTTGTGAAGGGTCGCTCTCTCGGGTGCGGCTCTTTTGTTTCATAAACTTTTGCTAAAATAAAAGCGGAGAGTAGGTTAATTAACTGGTATACATGGGTATTAGTTGGCCGAAACCTCTTATTATTTCAACATACTGCCAGAGTCCTGCTATGTACGGATGCAAGTATCATGCGGTGGGGGTAATCAAGTACTGGTGATTAAGTAGGGGAAAAGCTCTGGATCGAGAGTGGATGAATTCATTTTTCCTGACAAAAAGTCACAATTTGCATGTTTAAAAAAATAGGCCAAATGGCCTATTTTTGCTTAGTCTTCTGAATAAAGATGATAAAAAACTCAATATTCTGTCAAAAAAAACAAGCACTCTTGAAAGTGCCGTTAAAATAGGGTAATATGTGTTTAGTGTTGGGGCTTGACAAAATCTCGAGATTCCAATAGTATAAGACCTTGTCCTAAAACAAGCGTCCATATATTTTCACCTGACGGTGAATAGGATAGAGACCTGACAATTGTGGTCAGTGGTCTGCAGGCACGACAAGCATGGGATTTCATAACGTGGTTACATCAGGCTTCGGCTCGATCTTTCCTCGCCTGAAATTTCTTGCCTGCAGTTCACTCGCTACAATTTTTTTGTTGATGACCGACTGACAAGATCTTACTTGTGTTGTGAACGAATGCGCAAGTTGAATTGTGGATAGGTTACTCGGTGTCCAATTCGTCTTCTTCATCAACCTCCGATTCATCGTCGGAGTTTTTTGTTTCCTCGTCTTCTGATTCTTCCTCAACACCAACCAGACAAATTTTTGGAAGCGGTCGGTAATGTGACTCGAATAACGTTTCTTCTGTTTCGCCGGTTGCACTTAAGACGGTGTAAGTAAACGATGCGTCTGCGCCAATGTGCGCCTCCTGACATGTTTCTTCACCAGGCTCAAGGTCTTCTGTTTCGATGTAAGTCGTTTCATCAACAGGAATCCATCGGTGAACAATAGGAGGGGAGTATGACCCTTTGCGTCCGTCGGATGTTCCCCAAAATGTGAAGCGCAGGTCAGATGTGTCTGTTAAATTTTCTGCTTGGAATAGCACGTGGCTATCTGTGTTGTTTGTAAATTTATAATCTGGTGCAGGCTCGTAGATGGTTGCGTCCGTTCCAGGGTTTCCGTTTGAAGGATCGTTGTAATAAAAGACAACGAGTGAATGGTTGCGTCGTTCGCTTACGGCAAGACCTGCGTGCATGGTGGCACGGAAGGTTGTGGTCCCGATTTGGCAGAGTCCGCCACCAAGCTCTGGTTCAATCTTGTCTCCCTTAATAACAAGCTCTGGGAGATAGCCGTTCTCGTAGGTAAACGGGCTGAGTGCCTCAATGAGCGAGAATGTCTCGCCAGGAGCGATGAGTCGGCCGTTTAGCAGATCGACACCATTTTGAATGTTTTGCCGACGGTTCCAAGGTGATCCACGGTAGCTTGAGGTTCCTGTCCCCAAAATCTCTGTAATCCCCAGGTCATTCACATCACCTGTAAGAACAGAGGGTTCATCAATTGCTACAGCAATCTCGATAACCTCATCGTTTTGTGAGCGAACGGTTTCTAGCAATGCTTCTTTTAGCAACTCTGCTTCTACCTGAAGTCCTGCGCGACTGTGAACAAAATCAACAACGCGCCCATCCTCGATCTCTAAGCGTGCGTCTCTTGATTCGATGTTGAGCGCCGCTTGAATGGGGAAGAGCCATGAGAGATATTCGTCTTCTAGAAATGACACCTGACCTTCATCTCCAGGTGTGAGTAGTATTGCTAGCTGAGGCGCTGTGAGCTCCTGTGTGAAGGATTCGTATGCAAGTTGGTATGGAGCGTTGTTTAAGATCATGAGCGCCTGATTGAGCTGTTCTACAGAATCGGTTTTGTTTACCATTGGCTCAACGGTTGAGATGCCAATCTCGATCTTGCTGCGATTAAGTGTACCGAGTTGGCTGTATAGTTTTTCGAAGAACGGCTCGAATTGAAATTCATAACCAACAGTCCCTTCGACAACTTCTGCGCTCCAGCCGTTAGCTCCATAGACGAGGTCAAAAGATGCATTTGTTGAAAGGGTTTCAGTTTCTGGAAAAGCGTTGCGCACGAGAACTTTGAGTGTCTCGTGTGTGAGCTCAAGATCAATATCAGCTCTTGTTGGCCCCGCCAGACTTTGAAGTTGGATGAGAGTGTCTGTGAGAGGGTTGTTTCCGTGCATGGCCATCATGTCAGCTACGGCACCATCAATATTAAATGAGAGCACTTCGATCAGATCTGTTCCTACGAGCGTGGCAAAGGGGAGCGTTTTCTGTTCACCTTGAAAAATAATTGGAATACCAGACGTGATGATTTGATCTGCTCGACTTTGAAGCACCTCACGAGCTTCTTCTGGGGTGAGGCCACCTACTTCAATGTTTCCAACAAAAACATTTGGTGTGATGCGCCCCTCGTATGACTGTGCCCACACATAAGCACCAGAAATAAAAAAGAACAGCAATGCAATGACGACAATCATTGGTAATTTTGCTGCCTTACAAAACCCCCCTTTTGTTATCTCTGTGAGGAGATCTGCTTTGTGGTTGTGGGGGTGATTCATATTAGTATCCGTCATCGTCGATTTCTATAGAGCGTTCCATCTCAACCTTTTTCATGCGCAGGGTTAAGATGCCTCGTTTGAGCGACGCGTTTACGTCGTCAGGATTTACGTGGGCGGGGAGAATGACTGAGCGAGAGAAAGATCCCCAGTGACACTCTTCTGCGTGGATCGTCTCGTTGCTCGTTACTTCACACCCATGGTCACGTTCACCTCGGATGGTAATGGTGTCTTCTGAAAGCTGAATATCCAACTCGTCTGCAGTCACACCGGCGATTGCAGCGCGGACAATAATCTCTGTTTCGTTTTCAATCACATCAACCGAAAGCTGCCCCTCAGTTTGAGAGAGCCACGCAAGTGAATCATGTTCTTGGAAGTGTTTGTCCACAGTGCGATCATTTTACCTCTTATCACCCTCTTCTACCAAGAAATTATAAAACCCCGCTGGTGGGCGGGGTCCATTGTTGAAATATTATCCCATCTCGTATCGTCGCAACCACTCGTACAAAGGTCCGATCGTGAACCCGACAACGCCGGCCCAGAGGATTTCTTCTAATGGCACGCCACCAACAAAGAAGATCGATACACTCTCTTGCCAAAGCGATGCTGCTCCAGCGGGGAAGAGTCGGAAGAAGAGTAATTGCTCTACTAGGAACACGAGGCTTGCTGTGAGGATTCCTGAGAACAATGCATCAAGCAGAAGGTCTTGGCGATCTGCAATGATGTACACACCAATGAACAGACCTGCAATGATCAACGCTTGGATCGATGCCATGGCGAATACGTGGACGAGGACGAGGGAGATTAAAGCCCAGAGTCCGAGCACCATAATGAGGTGCGTAAGCAAGTGCGCGGAAGGGTCGGGGATGACAATGCGATCACCTTTAATTTTGTGAAGCCGTTTTCCAAATGCGACTTGGTAGATGACTGCGGCAATCCCGAAGAGGGAAAAGATGAAGATAAAATCTTCAATACCGATTGTGGCTGCAGACTCAGCAATGATGCTTCGGTAATCCTGCGACGCAACCAGGAGCACACCAGGTGTTACAACGACACCAACGATACTCATAATGATTTGCTCACGGCGTGTGTTGGATGATGCAAGTAGAATGGCGAGCCATACAACAAACATGACAAGCGAAGTGATAAGAAATCCCATATACATCTATTCTACACCAACCATTGACAATCTGCTACGAAAAATCTAGGGTTTAAGTACGTCCGTTTATGCTCCGGGGGGTGCTAGCATGCGTCATTGATGCACGATGCGTCTGACTTGTGTCTGGTTCCCATGGCCCGCCAAGACCCCGGAGCACCTCTTCCTGTCTACATGCAAGTTGTCGCGCCCTTCCACGGCGTCGCCCTCCTTAAAATGGCGCTGCATCTGTGTGTAGTCAGGAATACCTTCTGTCCCACCCATCGGAGTACTGCTTACGACACTTCGTCGTTAGTAGTGAGGCCGACACCTTGATGTCTGATGGGTGGGGCAACCCTCTATATAACCTTGAGCGTGCTGCTCGAGGTTATTTTGTTTACAAGATTGTTTTGATGCGGCAAGCTATCTCTATTATGTATACAGGAATTATCCAAGCGCTTTGCCCGGTTACAACTCTTGAAGACAAGCCTGGTCTTAAGTCATTTGTTATTGAGTTGCCACCACAACTTACGACCGGTCTTCAGTTAGGTGCCAGTGTGTCGATTGATGGTGTGTGCTTTACCGTCACAACAATCGACGGTCAGCTTGTGGGCTTTGATGCCATGCAAGAGACACTTGAGACAACAACGATCGGATCGCTTAAGCAGGGAGATTCGGTAAACATCGAGCGCTCAGCAAAGATGGGGGATGAGATTGGTGGGCATCCAATGAGTGGTCATGTCTCGGCGATGGCGGAGATTGTTTTAATCAATGAGAGCGAGAACAATAAGTCGATTACATTCAAGGTTGATCCTGAGTGGATGCGTTTTATTTTTTCAAAAGGATTCGTCGGGCTTGATGGGTTGAGCTTAACAGTCGTTGATGCGCAAAAAGATTCTGGGGAGTTCAAAGTTTTCTTTATTCCAGAGTCGCTCAAGCTAACGAGATTTGGATCTAAGCAAGTCAGTGATTTTGTTAACGTTGAGATTGATCCGCAGACTCAGGTGATTGTTGAGACGGTTGAGCGGGTGATGGCTGAGCGTGGTTGACGCTCGGGGTAAAGATGACTAAGTTTCTGTCTTCTACAAAGCGATCAGTTGGTTGATCGCTTTGTCGAGGAAAAGGAGCTTGCAATGGTGTTCGTGACGTTGAAAATTGTTCTTCCAGAGGGTGGTTCGGAAGGTGAGCATGCATGGGTGCTTACCAAACTCGAGAGAGAGTTCACTCCTCGTAGGTGGTTTACTCGGCGTATTTCAGACGATTGTTTGAGCGTGTTCTGTCAGTCTATGGCTGATGCGCTGGGGTTGTTCAGGTTCATGACTGCCATGGAAGAGGTGAGTCAGGATGGCACACCAAATACCAGCCTTGGGGTTGTGTTCCTGCACGAACGAGTAGATCTGTCCTTGATGAGTTCGCCTAAGGTGAAGGTTCTAAAACCTGAGTTGCAGATCAGCTTCAGCTTCGAGAATGGTCTCACTGATGACTTGATGGTGCTGGCAGGTTGTCATGAGCGTGTTCGTGTGGAGCTTGCGATTGGGCATACGGTGTTGGTGACAAATCCTTCAATACGTCGTTCCACGTTGTTCAATGTGGCGTCGATACGCAGAGTCTATTCGGAAACGGCTATCAAGCAGCTTGGTGGCACTGACTGGCTTTTTGCACCCGATGAAGAACGTGTGCTCGCAGTGATCTTCTACGCACAAGCTCTTACGAGCCTGGGTCGATTCAAGGAGGCGAATTTCCTTCTTGAGAAAGAGATTCGGAGAGCTGAGACGGGGCAACTGTTTTGGCTTGCGCTCTCCTTGGTAAAAGAGCAGGTCCGTCTTCAAGAATATGATTGTGTGTCGAGAGAAGTTATGAAAGACTTCGAAAGCACGCCAGTGCGTGTGATCGCTCGAGACTCAGTTTTGGGTGAGGTTATATGCGAGTTGGTGAAAGCATGCGATGAACTCAGTGATGTCACCAACCTTGAGCAATCTTTGCACCCCCGACCTTAGCGAAACGCACCAACCGGATTCAATACGTTGAGTCCGGTTTTATGTTTGACGTGTGGGGTAAACATGTTTAAGTTTCTGTCTTCGATAAAGAGATCAACTGATTGATTGCTTTGTCGAGGCAGAGGAGTTGAAGAATGGTTTATGTAATGCTGACGATTGTGGTTCCGGTTGGTGAACAGATCTATGCGTACAGGTTTAGCTTAGGAGATATCCAAGAGTATCTCATCGGGGTGGTTGATCACCTCGAACAGAGTTGGTTTACTTACTTTGGTACGGATTGTCCCTGCATGAGCATTCGTTGCGAATCAGCAGAGGATGCAGCGACTCTTGTTCAAATCATTCTTGCAAGTGAGCTTCGTCCGCCGCCCAAGGTTTTCTCTTTGCATGACCGAGTGAGCTTGTCGCTGACCAACTCGCTCGTGAGAGAGGTTGCTGAGCCTGAGCTTTGGGTCAGCTGCACTCTTGAAAATGAAGGTGTTGCAGAACCTTTGTTGATCGCAGGTTGTAATGAGCGTGCTGGTGTTCAGTTGGAGAGGGGTAACTGGGTGACATTTTCAGAGTGTCGCGCTGTTCTGTTCGAGGCTGCACAGACTCGATTGTCAGAGCCTGAACGCACACTCAATTTGATTGGAACCACCGATTGGTTTCAAGCTTCTGCTCAAGAATGCTTGATCGCAACCATTTTCTACGCACAAACACTCATGGTCCTCGGTCAATTCGCGGATGCAATAATTCTTCTCGAGAGAGAAATTGCAAAAGCTGGGGTGGAGAACCTGCATGTGCTCGCACTCATTTTGACAAAAAATCAGGTGCGCCTTCGGCAATTGTTGACAGGCGAGATGATCGTGTCTGGAGTTGGGTGTCACAACACGTTGGAACGCAGGATTGCCAGAGATTCAATCTTGGGCGAAATGATTGTTGAAATATTTCAATCGCCAGGTGATCATCGGGAGCTTGTGAGTCTTGTGTCTCTGTTAGAAGACCACTCATAGCACCAACCGGATTCAATACGTTGAGTCCGGTTTTATGTTTGCGCCTCTCTCCCGAACCCCGTACCATATTTTTATATGGCAAACACAAAAAATATCGCGATCGTTTTAGGATCATTTCACAAAGCGGAGGTTACACGCATGCTCGAGGCGGCGCGTGAAGAAGCGGCTAGTCTTGGTTTGAATATTGTTGAAGAGGTTTGGGTGATGGGCTCGATCGAGAAACCTCTTGCGCTTAAGAGGTTGTTGATGCGCGATGATGTGCACGGAGCATGTGCGCTTGGGATTATTGAGAAGGGGCAGACTCAGCATGGGTTTGTGATGGGGCAGGTTGTGTACGATGCGATCATTCAGCTACAGCTTGAATTCATGAAACCGATCGGGCTTGGGATTTTAGGCCCTGGAATTGTTCCAGATCAGATTGAGCCACGACTTATTGGGTACGCTAAAAAAGCCGTGCAGGCGTGTAGTGAAATGCTATGAAGAAAGAATTTTTAATTGTTGGGAGTGTTTTTGTTGCGGCGGTGTTGGTTGTTGGTGGGGTGTATGTCTTTGCAGAGTTTAGTGAGGGGGAGCAAGAGGTTGTTGATGTTCGAGAGGAAGAAGATGTTCATGAAGAGCTGTCTCTCTCTGAGGATATTGAAGAAGATTTTAAAGAAGAGAGAATCGACGAAGAATTTTTTGATGAGGCTGGGGAGAACGATCCGATGCGTGAACTATTTGAACGCCAGCGTGCATATACCGACACTGAGATTAGTGGAGACGTAACGTTTTCTACAAAGACCCTTTACGAGGACCCCGTCTCAGGTGCAAACATTTGGCTCTTTGCCGTGCCAGACGATACTGGTCGCGTCATCATGTCGACAGAGAAAGGTCAGGTGATCTACATGGCCGAGCTTGATCTTGAGAACCCAGGTGCAACTCCTGATTGGAAGCAGATGGTGAGCAAGTCTGAAATTGGCAACCAGGGAATCGCAGATCATTGGCATGTATTTGATCACGGGTTTCACTATCTCGTCTTTTCGCAAACACAGGCCAACTCTGCGTACATGATGAAGGTGGATACTGATTTGAATCGTGTTGACCTCGAGCACATTGTCGACAACTATCCGCTTGATGAGAATGATGGGGCTTTGTATGCAAACAGCGAAGGTGGTGCGCGCTTGATCACGAACGATATGTTTTTGGTCGCCGAGCCAGCGGGTGTTACCGCAGGATTTTTCCTCCCTGGGATCGGTCACAAACTTTTCCGCGCTGACACAAACCTCGATGTATACGATGTCATGAATATCGGGGGAGGGGTGCTTAGTCATGGAAATGGATCAAGCGTTATTCCTGTAGACGGTGGATTCCATCTACTTGCATCAGATTCTATTACTGAGGTGACACAGAGTGGAGTGAGACTTCTGGCTTTTGATAAGGATTGGAATTTTGTCAGCGAGGACATGCTCGTCAATTTTGATCGTCAGTCTATTGGAATGGTGAGCGGAGTCTATCTTGATGATGGATCGTTGGTGATGCATGCAAGGACATCATTAGATGCCCCAGCGCGAGGGGCTCAGCCGTCGTTTGAAGATAAGGGGAATAGTGATGCCGGTGCTTTGATCGCTCGATACGTTTTTGACCCTGACCTCAACCTTGCATCAATCGACTTTATTTCAGATGAATCAAAACAGGCTTATCGTCCACACACAAGCTTGTTGGGAAATGCATTAATTGTTGGGTGGGATTATGTAGGAACGACTGTGTTGCGGATTGATGAGATTGAGTAGTTGACTAAGAAGCTGTATAAATTAGTAAAAAATGACGCAGAACCGCCAATGGCACCCAAAGCCACGGCGGTTTTTGTTTATGAATAACAAAAAAATCTAAATCGATATATCCGTTATTTATTCAATTTTAGACCCAAAACAAAGGATTATTGTTTTGTAGGAAAATGACTTGGTATTTATTGAGTAAATTCCTTGAGTTTACGGGGTGTTTAGAGTGCATTTACCCTTGACAAATTGGCTAAAATCTGGCATTATCTGTCAGTTGTAACAGGCGGGCACTGGGTCCGTTTTGTTCTTCACCTTGCGCAATGATGCGTAAATTCAAGTAGGAGGCAGTTTTGCCTTATCAGCTGAATCTGAGGTTGTTGTGGATGACGCTCATTGCGTTGTTCACGGTTGCGAACAGTGGTTGCCACTTTGATCGTCTCGACATCAAAGATGGTGATACTGGTATCGAAGTCGAAGTCGACATGGATGGCGATGGTTGGTCCGATGCAGATGACTGCAACGACCGCGACGCCTCCATCAACCCGGCTGCCACAGAGATGTGCGACGGGTATGACAACAACTGTGATGGCGTCATCGACGAAGGTCTGTTGGAGACGTACTACGAGGACATGGATGGCGATGGCTGGGGCAACCCGGATGCAGCTGTCGCAATGTGCGATGGTGATGTTCTCGAAGGACTCGTTTCGTCGCCTGGCGACTGTGACGATCTCGACGCCACCATCAACCCGCTCGGCACCGAAGTCTGTGACGACGTCGACAATGACTGCGACGGTGTGATCGATAACGGTCTCACCCAGCCTTGGTACCGTGATGCGGACGAGGATGGCTATGGCGATGCTGCTGAAGAAGTCGAAACGTGTTTCGAGCCTGACGGCTACGTCAGTGTCCCGACGGACTGTGACGACTCTGATGCAGAGATCAACCCGAACGCCGATGAGGTCTGTGACGGCATCGACAACGACTGCGACTTGCTGATCGACGACGATGACGGCGATGTGGATCCTGGTACTCAGTCTACGTGGTATCGCGACGGAGACGGAGATGGCTACGGTGACTTTGATGACAGTGAGCTCAGCTGTGTCGCTTCCAGCAACTATGTGGAAGCAGGCGGAGACTGTGACGATTTCGACGCGGGTGTGAACCCGGGCGAGATCGAGGACTGTGACGGAGTCGATAGTGACTGTGACCTCACCAACGATGAAACTGGGTCCACTTGGTACCTCGATTCCGATGGTGATGGGTACGGCGATGCCGCACTCTTCCAGGATGCTTGTGCGCAGCCTTCCGGCTACGTACTCGACAGCTCCGACTGTGATGACACCGACTCGTTGGTGTTTCCGGGCGGAGACCAGTACTGCAATGGCGAAGACGGTGACTGTGACGGCAACATCGACGAGTCCGACTCGCTCGATGCTCTGACTTGGTACATCGACGGTGACTCGGACAACTTCGGTGATTCCAGCACCTCGCTGAGTGCCTGCACGGAACCCTCGGGCTACGTGTCAGACGCCACCGACTGCGATGACACCGACGGCGACACCTACCCAGGTGCGGACGAATACTGCGACGGGCACGACGATGACTGCGATGGCAGCACCGACGAGTCCGATGCGGTCGACGCTGGTACCTGGTATGAGGACAGCGACGGCGACAGCTACGGCAATCTGAGTGTGTCAGTTGTTGGTTGCACCGCACCCACTGGGTACGTGGCAGACAACACCGACTGTGATGACAGTGACTCGACAGCGGGTCCTGGTGTGGCAGAAGTGTGTGACGGCGTGGACAATGACTGCGACGGCATGGTCGATGAGGGCGTGGAAATCACGTACTACCTCGACTCTGACTCTGATGGCTACGGCGACGCGTCCTTCACGGACGAGGATTGCTCGGCGCCTTCTGGGTATGTCACGAACAGCATTGATTGCGACGACAGCAACTCGGCGATCAACCCAGCAGCAACGGAAGTGTGTGACAGCATCGACAACGACTGCGACAGCGCGGTCGATGAAGGTCTGTCCTTCACGTACTACCTCGACTCGGATACCGACGGCTACGGCGACGCGTCCTACCCGGACACGACCTGCTCACCGCTCTCGGGATACGTACTCGACAGTACCGACTGTGATGACACCGATCCGGCGATCAACCCCGGAGCAACGGAAGTGTGTGACTACGTCGACAACGATTGCGACAGCGCGATCGATGAAGGCTTGCTCACCACGTACTACTGGGATGATGACCTCGATGGCTACGGCGACGCATCCACGTCCACCGAGGATTGTACGGCTCCGAGCGGCTACGTCGACAACGGCGATGACTGCGACGACCTGGACATCACGGTGAACCCAGATGGAGTCGAAGCGGCTTTCGATCCGCTCGACACGTCGATCTATTCCGTAGACAACTGCGGAGACAGCAAGGACAACGACTGCAACGGCGATACCGACGCCTTGGACTGGTCGTGCATGGACGCTGATGGCGACACTGTCATCAATGCGATGGACATGATCTACGTGTGCGACACGACCGCCGATCTTCTCAACGATGCACTGTGCATCCGCGATAGTACTGTGGGTGCCGCCTGGCAGACTGCGGACTGCATTCAGCAGACTGATGTCTTCACCAGCTTGACGTTGTCAGCCAAGGTTCCCTTGGTCGATGTCGATGTTGATGGTGAAACCATCAAGATGTGCCCGCTCTATGGCTCGATTGTGGGCCAGACCTACGAGCGTGGTATCTCGAGCATTGGTCTCGATGGCACTTCCGCCGTCGATACGACCGATGACTCGGATTGGGTCTCGTTCGATCTCGATATCTACTGCATGCTGTTCAAGGCAAGTGGTGGAATCGGTGAGCAGTACTGCCACAACAGCGCTGCAACCGGTAGCTACATCGCCACCATGTACTTCGACGGCGCGGAAGTCAGCCCCTAGGAGGCGAGACTTCATACGGACCGGACCTCTGCTTGCAGGGGTCCGGTCTTATCTTTTAGGGTCAGAAAAAAACAAGCCTCACAGAGAGGCTTGAAAAAAACGGCGGAGAATCCAAATGGACCCTCCGCTTTTATATTTGCTTACTTAACTTTCCCCGTTGTTAAGATTCCAGATTTGTATAGTTCGATTAGTGCCAACATAGCCGCCAAAATAGTTGGTCCTGCCAAGATCCCGATTGAGCCATAGGCAGTGAGTCCACCAAGCACAGAGAGTAGAACGAGGAACGCGTGCATGTGTGTGGTTCCACGGATCAAGTATGGACCGATGAAGTTGTCAGCAGCACCAACAAAGAAGATAGACCAGGCAAACAAGCCGAGCGCTGCGTAGGTTGAGCCTGTAAACAATAGGTAAAGCGTGGCTGGGATAAGCACGAGGGCTGTTCCGACAAACGGGACGAGCGCTGCGATCATGGTGACCGCTCCCCAGATAAGTGCACCAGGTACGCCGAAGATCGTCATCCCAATACCGGCGAAAATTCCTTGGATCACTGCGAGGATGAGGACACCAAAGACGACTGAGCGGATGGTGCCAATAATGCGTTTCAAGATCTTTTCATCGATTGAGTCGCGAAGAGGTGAGAGGGCGAGGATCTCTTTGTACAAAACATCACGATCAAGAATGAGGTAAAAGAGGGCGATGAAGAACAGAAATGCGTTCAAGACGAATCTTGTTGTAGATGAGAATAGTGCGCCAATGTTTTCAAACGCCCAGGTTGCGATTGCTTTCCCAGTCTCAGCAATGTCGAGCGCGAGGATTTGCTCCTGCACAACCTCTGGCAGCATTGCGACGAGAGGGGAGGTTTCTGGGTTTAGTTGATCAAGCCAAGATGTATCGACAAGAGAGTTTTGAACAAGGTCAGATGCTTGGCGTGCCATGACAAGCAGGACAATAAGTAGCGGGATGAAGATAAGGAGGAGTACAGAGGCTGTTAAGATCCCCGCAGAAAGTTTGGGATGCTTAAGCCATTTTGTGAGCTTGCGATCAATTGGAGAAAGGATAATCGTCACTACAGTGGCAAGAAGGAGCACAATAAAGAACGGCTCAATCACGCTCCAAAATAGGAACAGGACAACACCGGTAATAAGCAGGAAAAACCATTTTTCAATGGTCATGTGTGTTTGTTGTTGTGGCATACGGCTATAGTATACATCATAAATAATATTACCCGTTTATTAAGAAAAAACGCCATGAGTATAAAACCGGGTTTTGTATCTGTGGACATGTTGTTTTTGACAGATGATGAAAATCTAGCTAGACTCAATTTAATATTGCGTGCAGAGAACGCGGCCGTCGGCCGTTTTTTTGTTGCTCAAAATCTATTAATGCTTGTCAAAGGTTCTATGCTGAAATTGTTAAAAAAACATTTTGGATACGATTCATTTCGTCCGCTTCAAAAAGAAATCATCGATACTGTTCTTGCTGGCAAGGACACACTCGTGCTCATGCCAACAGGAGGAGGTAAATCACTTTGTTTTCAATTGCCAGCCCTTACGTTCGATGGCATCACGCTCGTTGTCTCACCGCTTATTGCTTTAATGAAAGACCAGGTAGACTCGCTCACGGCTAACGGGATCTCCGCAGCATTCATCAACTCGTCACTGTCACCAAAAGAGCAGGACGATGTGATGGACCGCGCCGTGTCGGGTGACCTGAAGATTCTTTACCTCGCTCCAGAGCGTGTTGGGTCTTATGGGTTCACAGAGTTTCTCGAGAAGCTCGATGTAAACTTGCTCGCGATCGATGAGGCGCATTGTATCTCTGAGTGGGGTCACGACTTTCGCCCTGATTATCGCAACCTTAGTTTCCTTCGTCGAAAAGTTTCAAACGCGCCAGTTATTGCTTTGACCGCAACAGCAACTCCGTTAGTGCGCGACGATATTTTGAATCAGCTTGGAATGAAGAAAGATTCCGTCTTCACCTCTAGCTTTAACCGCGAGAACCTCAATTACTCCGTGCGTCCAAAGTACAACGCAACTAGCCAGCTCATTGATATTTTAAAGAGTCACAAGGACGAATCAGCCATTGTTTACTGCTTTTCTAGAAAGAACACAGAGGAGGTCGCAAAGGCTCTTTCACGCGCAGGTCTGCCCGCATCG
>JABITQ010000057.1 GCA_018700535.1 Candidatus Uhrbacteria bacterium
CCCCTCGACAACAAAAAAGCGGCCCTTGCCCATGCGCAGGTTGCCGTCTTTGAAACCTGGAACGAGCGAACCGACTAATACGGTTGGGTCGTAACCAGCCGCCTCGAGAATCAAACCGAGCATTGCTGTTGTTGTGCTCTTTCCGTTTGTTCCTGTAACAACAATTGTTGAAAAGGTTTTTGAAATCTCTCCCAACAATTCAGGGTACGACAACTCACGAACTCCCCGCTCGCGCGCTAACGCTCTCTCAATATTGTCTTCTGGGACTGCTGGAGAATAAACCAAAAGCTGAACATCTTCAGAAAGATTCTCAACGCTGTGCCCTGAAAAAAACTTTGCGCCACGCAGAGCAAGATCGTGCGTGATCGCAGAAGCGTGCATGTCAGAGCCTGTAACCTTAATTTCTTTATGTAACATCCATTTAGCAACAGCACTCATGCCAATACCGCCAATACCTACAAAATGGACTCTTGATAGATCTTCAAACATAGATACATATAGGGTAGCAGGACGCCACGCAGGTGAGAAGGGAAACTAAAAAGCGCAGGGTCGTTTACCCAACGCTTTGCGTATGATCTGTCCTATCCGTCCATCGAAGAAGGTACGGAAATGAAGACAAGCTGTATGCGAATCCTCCGCTTGGATCTCTTTGCAAGTTCCACGCTCGTGAAACAGGTGCGTACTCTCGCTTGCCAGCAACAAGCTGATCAAGTCCGTCTGGCCCTGATTGAATGATCACATCGATCACACCATCATTGGTAACCAGGAGATCTCGCACTGTGCAACAACTGCCCACTTCTGTCTGATCAATTTCACCATTTGCAGATGACACGACCAGGTCTTGCACTCCTCCTTTGTGCATGTGCCCGACATTGATGACGGCAGCGAACGTCAGGCCATTGTCTGACCAATAAAGCACCTTGCGATCACGATAGTCCATCATGAACGAACCTTCGTGCACAAGACGACCATTGAGATACAACTTGCGGATTACACCGGTCTCTGTGATCACGCGCGTCAGCATTGCTGTCGCTCGCCCACCAGGACCATTCCAGGCCATCTCGAGAAAACCCTCGACCTTGCTCTCAGCGATTCCGACAGCTCGATGCTTTCCGAACTCCCTTTGCTGTTGCCCCATTCGTGTGTTGACGACGAGGAAATAGCGATTGTGCCACCACAGCAGGCGAAGCGGATGCTCTCCTACATCGCACGGGGCGACGCAGAAATCCATCGGTGTCAGCGATCCACCAACGCGGTATGCGTAATGGTATTTTCCAAACTGCTCCAGGATGAGCAACGTTCCATCACTGAGACTCGACACCTTTGATCCGATCCTCACCGGCCATGCTCCCCACTTGGTGATGAGCAACATCTGACCAGGAAGTTCATCGCAGGTGCCAGCAAAGACATTCGAGCCCTCATGACCAAGCCCCATATGAAGTTGGTCGAGGTACATAATACGCTCTGCACCATATGGTGAAAGAGCCCAAACAGCATTCCGGTCGTCGCCACGAGCTCTTGCCCAAATGAAGACGATCGTATCGGTTGTCCAGAGAATTCGATTCTGGTGCCGCTGACCATCTGCACCTCGTCGAGCAAGTTGCAGTGCAGGAAGATTGATTGCTGTATGGACCACTCTTTGCTCTGCGCTTCCTGTATTCATCAGGAATGCCGCATGGTAGCCATCATCTGTGGTGACCAGCTCGTTGCTAGCCAACAATCCAGAGAGTCTTCCTGACATACCATCTGGAAGACGGGCTACATAGTGAACCGTGCCTTTGACGAATGGGGTGTCTAGATGAATCGGATCCGGGACCTGATCAAAAGATCGTAGGCGACCGGTGATTGCTCTTTCCATGCCTCCTCCCTTGTGGATGAGTGAACGCCGTTGACTAAAGCTAGCCAATTTTTTGATCATTGTCAACCGTCGAAGGTGTGCGTAAAATGATCTTATAACTTCTGAGCAATTATTTGACCTATGTTGTGATCATCGAGAAAGCAAACGTTTTTACTAACCTAAGCTTTTTTGATTACTAAATATCCAACTATGTTGAATACCTTTGACCCAGAAATCGCAGAATCTCTTAATCGCGAAGTACAAAGACAAGAAGAGGGTCTTGAAATGATCCCTTCAGAAAACTTTGTTTCAGAGGCTGTACTAGAGGCACTCGGCTCTGTTGCTACAAATAAATACGCCGAGGGCTACCCAGGCAAACGCTACTACGGAGGATGTCACGAAATCGACGTCATGGAGCAACTTGCAATCGATCGCGCAAAAGCACTCTTTGGCGCTGAGCATGTAAACGTCCAACCACTTTCAGGAGCGCCGGCAAACCTCGCAGCTTACGTAGCTCTCTTAGACCATGGCGACACAGTACTCGGCATGGACTTATCCCACGGAGGCCACCTGACCCACGGACACCCGTTAACACACCCGGCAAAGGTGTGGAACTTTGTTAATTACAAAACAACTCCAGAAGGACTCATCGATTACGACGACATCGAAGCAAAAGCGCGCGAGCACAAACCAAAAATCATCCTCGTTGGTTACTCTGCGTACTCACGAGACATCGACTACGAGCGAATTAAAAAGATTGCTGACGAAGTTGGCGCGCTCACCATGGCAGACATTGCACACATCGCAGGGCTCATCGCTGCTGGCGAGATGAAAAACCCTGTGCCAATTTTTGACGTCATTACAACCACCACACACAAAACACTCCGCGGGCCACGTGGAGGAATGATCATGTGTAAAAAGAAACACAGGAAGGCAATCAACAGAGCTGTGTTCCCAGGATTGCAGGGAGGCCCTCATGAGAACGTGATTGCTGCAAAGGCTGTTGCGTTTAAAGAGGCAGCGATGCCCGAGTACAAAGAATACGCAAAACAAATTAAAAAGAACGCCAAGGCGCTCGAGACAGAATTCCGCAACCTTGGCTACGAAATGTGTTTTGGTGGCACAGAGAACCACCTGCTGCTTATCGACCTCACAAACAAAAACGTCACTGGTCACCAAGCTGAAGTCGCTCTCGACAAAGCAGCCATCACCGTAAATAAAAACACGATCCCGGATGATCCAAGATCGCCTATGGACCCGTCTGGTATTCGTCTTGGAACACCAGCGGTAACCACGCGAGGGATGGGTGAAGAAGAGATGACTAAGATTGCAAAATGGATGGATCGCGCGATCGTTGGCTGGGAGAACGAAGCTGAGCTTGAGAAAATTCGCGAGGAGGTGAAGGAGCTTACGAGTAAGTTCCCGCTGTATCCTGGTTTGAAATATTAATCAAAATGCCCCCCACCCTAGACCTGTTTTGCGTACAGATCCGTATGGGTGGGGGGCCTTGGCGTGGGTGAGGACAAATCGCTTTGCAAAAGCGTTTCGTGTGGACCTTATCCTTTCCGAAGAGCAATACGTTTCGTCGACTGCATGCAGCCAACTAAGAGAAAAACCACCTTCTCTAGTATCGCAGAGCACCCATTCCATGTGGGACACTCTTCAATTTTTTTCGTAGTGTCGCCCCGTACCGTGTGTCCGGGTTCCGTGCCTATATGCCAGAGTGCGACAAAAAACAGACTACCTCATTTTGAGGTTTCTGTCAACCCCTGGAGGTGGGGTTTGATCGTTTTTATTGGTAAAATCACTGGAAAGAAAGAACCCCGCCTCAAGATATGCTATCTCGAGACAGGGCCGTATTTCGTGATGGAACGTCTGCATGGACGTTCGAGTGGAATTCACTTCATTCCTCGTCTTTTTCTTAAACGAAACACTTTTTTCATGGACCAGGCCTGGTCCACTATGAGGATCCACATCCTCCGGAGTGTTAGTGGCCGCAACGTAGTAGGCGCCACTTCCCCTTACTCACGCTTTAATTTACTGCACTTCACAAATGACGCATTCACACACAGAACGATCCGACATTAGATCGGGCCGCTTTTTCCGTAACAGTGATTAGAAACTACCTTATTTCGAGGATTCTGTCAACCCCCAAAGGCACGCTTCCACATTGATCAAAACCCCAATCCGTGCTAGTATTCCCGCGTTTATGGCTACAATCCTTAATGGAAAAGCGCTTGGGTTAACAATCCGAGAGAAGATTAAGTCGCGCGTTGCTGCGCTCCCATCACAGCCCAAGCTGGCTGTGGTTTTGGTTGGCGATGATCCGGCGTCTCATGTGTATGTGGGGCTTAAGGAGACTGCATGCGAAGAGGCTGGGATTGGGTTTGAGATGAATCTGTATGAGAGTGATGTGAGCGAGGAGGTATTGCTTGAGAAAATCGCTGAGCTGAATAAAGACAAAGATGTCCACGGCATCCTCGTCCAGCTCCCACTCCCCTCACAGGATGCGAGTCGTATCATCCAAGCGATTGATCCGTTAAAAGACGTTGATGGTTTTCATCCAGAGAATCTTGAGAAGCTTCGTCGTGGTGAGCCAACGATTGCATCTGCTGTTGCGCTTGGTGTGATGAAGTTGATTCGTCATGCCGTTGGTGAGAGTGAGATTCCTAAGACTGCGACGATTGTTGCTTCCCCACTATTTGCTGAACCGATAAAGATTCTTTTGAGTGAGCAAGGTGCGAGTGTAACCGTTACGCAGGCAGAAGATGCTGAACTTGCGAGCAAGACAGTTGATGCGGACATTCTCGTTGTTGCTGAGGGTGAGCCTGGGTTGATTATTGGTGAGATGGTGAAGCCTGGTGCGATTGTGATCGACGTTGGGACGACAAAGGTGAATGGTGTGCTTAAGGGCGATGTAGACTTTGATACTGTCGAGTCAGTTGCAGGCGCACTCACTCCTGTACCTGGAGGTGTTGGGCCAATGACGGTTGCGATGCTGCTCGTCAACATGTTGAAAGCATTTCAACTGCAGCAGAAGTAAAATTTTAGAAAATCAAAAAAATGGAAGCCGGGTTTTAAACATATATAAA
>JABITQ010000056.1 GCA_018700535.1 Candidatus Uhrbacteria bacterium
CAACTCAATGCCTCTTACAGATTTTGAAAACAACAAAAAGAAAACCGCCCCAAGAATGAGTATTGGGATGATCATTCTCGAAGCAGTTCTTGAAAAACGCAATGGGCGTTTTCTCATAAGCGATTAAATAATTCCACCCTCACTAGCCGAAGGTAAAGAAATGTCTTGTAGTAATTCTGGTTGATCGAGCAAAAGCCCTGCACCACGCACAACACATGTTAACGGGTCTTCAGCAACACGTACTGGAATTGCGACCTGTCTAGAGATAAGAGTATCTAATCCGCGTAGAAGCGCGCCTCCTCCCGTAAGAACGATTCCTCGTTCATAGATATCAGCAACGAGCTCTGGCGGAGTAATCTCTAATGTTGATTTGATGTTATCGACGATAATTCTGACAGATCGCTGAATCGCCTCGCGTATTTGTGTGTCGTTCACGATAATCTCTTTTGGCAGCCCGCTAAGCAAGTCGCGTCCACGCATTTCAATTTGCAATGTGTCATCCTGATCAACCGCTGAGCCGATGCGCATCTTAATTTTCTCAGCGATTCGCTCTCCAAGCAGCAGATTAAATACATCGCGAGCATAGTGAATAATGTTCTTATTCAACTCGTCACCTGCGATATCAAGCGACCTCCAGGTTACAACTCCCGCAAGAGACATAACAGCAATCTCTGTTGTTCCACCACCAATGTCTACAACCATCATTCCAAGAGACTCAGAAAGAGGAAGTCGCGCGCCGAGCGCGGCAAGCATGGTATTTTCAACAAGGTGAACCTTTCGTGCACCAGCAGACAATGCAGCATCCTCAACAGCTTTGCGCTCTACCTCAGTCGTCTCAAGTGGAACCCCGATAACAATGGTTGGACGAGGAACGATGGTGAACGATTCTGAATGCACTTTATCAATAAAGTATTTCAACATTTTCTCCGTCACCTCAAAGTCAGAGATGACTCCTTTTGAGAGAGGTTTAGAAATTTTGATGTGCGGAGGTGTTTTGCCCAACATGTCCTTTGCATCTTTTCCAACAGCAAGGATTTGATCTGAACGATTGTTGATTGCGACAATGGAAGGCTCGTTAATCACAATGCCTCCGTCTTTTGAGTAGACAAGTGTGTTTGAAGTTCCAAGGTCGATACCAAGGTCCTTAGAAAAATGTCCGAGGAATTTGTTAAACATAGTTGTGGGGACTTATCCCCAATCAAAAAAAGTAGACCGAAGTCTACTAGATTCTACCTGACCCAAACCTGTGCAGCAAGACGTACAGAAATATATTTGGTGCTCAAGACGGACGCTTCTTCAAGCTCAAGAAAATTAGCTCGACAATTGAGACGATTAGAAGGATTAGTAGAACACTCCACCATCGCAGAAGTGCAAAACCTGACAATACAAGCGCTCCGATAAATACAGAGCTAAGCAGCAAGGCTTGTCTAAAGGCGCGCACACTAAGCGTCACCACAAGCTCCTCGTTCTTCATCCAGATCCTACCCATGACACCAAGTACTGTGAGTGTTCCAACCATCGCAGTGGTGAGGGTTAGGAAGAACAGGATAAACCCAAGAAACCCAGCACGTGTTGGATCAATGGCATTTACAACAACTGCCCAGGCAATCCATGCGGTTACAGATGCGATCGACATGACGATCAAAAAGAAACGAAAACTCATAGTTTGTATTTTGAAACGATACGATAACGAAATTGAGAAACTTGATACTCCGGAGCCTTCATAGCCACCTTCTCCAAAATCTTGTGTTCATTCTGTTTTACAAATTGACTAACTGCACCACTAATTACATTGATAGTCATGATGTTTTTAACATACGACGCAATAACAGCATCACGACGACCAGGTCTTTTTGGCAGTAAGTCTTGAAGCGCGCTGTTTGCAATCTGTACAACAAACGCAGAAGACAACTGACGGTTTACCGCAGCACGCCCCCCCTTCCCCGCAAGCATATCTTTCATTGATGCAAAACCCATGGATCTATTTTACTACTTTGCGCGAAAGGAACAAATGTCTGCGAAGTCACAGAACTTACAATGGAACCCAGGCGTGGCATTAAACGAAGACGATCGAATGTTTTGCACACGGTCAACAATCTTCTCTTGCAACTCAATCAGCTCTTTATCCTTAGCAACAAAGTGAACTTTTGAGTTGTCCTCAAGGTAGTGGAATGTGAGTCGTTTCGGTGCAAGCCCCAGCACGTCGCGTGCTGCCAAGTGGTAAAGCAACAACTGCTCTTTATCTCCCTTCGACAACTTCTTCGCTGTCTTAGGAGTCCCAGTTTTGTAATCAATAATCTCCACCCCATCCTCAAACGTATCGATCCTATCAATTCGCCCTTTAACAACAATGTCACTCAGCTTCAGCGTAAACCCCATTTCAATCGAAAACGGTGTCGCGCCTTCATTCTCAGTCTGTCGATAAAACGCTTTGAGCGATTCACGCCCCTTCGCACGATACTCCTCACGTTGACGATCGTTCACATACCAATCATCCAACCAGTTGAGTGCGTACATCTCCATCATCTCTTCAAGTGTAACAGGAAGTACATTTTCGTCTGTATCATTTGCCACAACTCGCTCCAACCACACGGTAAAGAATCTTTGCAACGTATTATGCATGCTCTTACCAAACGAGAACGTCCACTTACCAAAGACAGGCACTTTAAGGATGTGAGCAAATTTATACTGCAACGGACATGTGTTAAACGCAGCTAGTTGTGTAAACGAGAATTGCTTTGGGATTGGATACTTGTGCAGCTCATCAACCTGAACAACTTCTTGCCCCTCCTTCGTTAGGTCGATAACAACACTTTGATCAGAAGACAAGTCCTCATAACCAAGCTCATTTAAAAATCTCGAAATCTTTCGCTTACGCGCACCGCCGTAATCTTTCGCGGACGTAAAAAACAATCCCTCCTTTGCACGCGTCATCGCCACATAAAACAATCGACGCTCCTCTTCAACGTGTTCGCCTGTATCATCAACAGCCACCAACCCCTCAGGCAGTGGAATCGCCTCAGACTTTTTTCGTGTTGGGAAACGTTGATTAACCAAGTTCACAACAAATACATATTTGAATTCCAACCCTTTTGCCGCATGCACAGTCATGATCCTAACTGTATCTGGCCCGTCTTCCATATCCACACTCAAAGACCCCTCCTCACCCGCGTCTCGTTCGTGTTTAAACTCTGAGAGGAAGTTATGTAGCATTGGTGCCTCATGACGCCTCTCAAAGCCTTTCAGGCGCTCATAGAACTGTTGTAGATATCCAAAACTATCCTGCTTTAACCTCTCATCCAATGTATTCATCCATTCCAGGTATCCAGTCTCTTTTGCAATCACAATAAACAACTCACCAACACGCCGTGTACGAGCCTCTTTTTGGTATCCCTCAATCTGATCGATCAACGTACGCAACTTCTCAGAATCCTCTGGATCAAAATCTGACGACGTCGTAGCCGTCTCACAAGCCTGAAACAAACTCCGCCCCTCCTTGCGAGCGAGATGATTCAAATCCATCACAAGCCTTTCGCTAAAGCTATGCATCTCTTGCGTAAGGATGCGATACATACTTGGCGAGTCGTAAGAATCGTCCACAATCCGTATCCATGCTAAGAGATCAAGAATCACAGACTTGGTATACAACCCACTAAGCGCCAAAAACTGAAATGGAATTTTGTGTCGCTCAAGCGCCTGCGCAAAATCAGTCCCTGCATTGTTCGACCGCACCAAAATCGCAAAGTCTTTCCAATCAACCCCCTCTACTTTCAGATCACTAATCTTCTCAACAACCTTCGCAACTTCATCCTCAATCCGTGGCGCATGAATATGCTCGATAACCCCCTCGCCCTCATGGTGTGCTTCTAGCTTCTTTGAAAGAGCCCCCTCCGAGCTCGCCTCTAACCTATTTGGATTGTTATGTTGAATGAAAGCATGTGCATGATCAAGTATCTTCTGCACAGATCGATAGTTCTTTGTAAGAACTATTTTCCGAGCACTAGAATAGTCCTCATCGAATCTTAAAATGTTTGCAAGTGATGCGCCCCTAAATTTATAGATGGATTGGTCATCGTCCCCGACGACAGTGAGATTATTCTTCGGTCCAGCAATCAACTTCACCAACTGA
>JABITQ010000019.1 GCA_018700535.1 Candidatus Uhrbacteria bacterium
ATCCCATCCTCAAAGTCATCTCCGTACAGCAGTTGAGTAAGCTCATCTGATTCATCAAGATCCTCGAGGGAGAATGCGAGTGCAAAAGTTTCTCCTGCAGAAAGGAATGTTGAACCTGATCCATCAACCTGCTTGTACTGATTTGCACCTGGATATGAATGCTGAGCAGCACTCGGACATGACGACTCAGACCCATATGGCAAAATTGACAAACCAGTGATTCCACCAAACTCTAGCTCAGAACCTCCAGAACCCTCATAACCCGGATTAGTGTCACAGGATGCAACTGGTAGTGGCCACGAGTCAATACCCTGCCATTCATCTACCACCCAAACATCGTCTGTCTCAGTGTAATACTCTTCAAACAAGGCTCGCGCAGCTGGGTTCGGTTCGTCGTCATAGCTAAATGCGAAATCCCCAGCACTATCTGAAAAGTCACCTGTTGGATCTTCTGTGCTGTATCCACTTTCAAGCAATCGGTTAGTCCACGCTTTGTTTGGATCATCGAGATCACTCGTGGTTGCTTGAACCAGCTCATAACAACCTGCGTAAACCTGCATTGACCCTCGACTATCTGGTGTATCCCGACCATCTTCAAACTCCTGGCAGGTTCCTGTTCCAATGAATCTAACGCACTTTGCCCGCGCATCTGAAATCGTATCACCTAAACTCACCCAATAATTAGCACATGATTCGAAAATTTTTGTAGTGTCATCGGCACTACACGACGCACCAATCGTCTCGCACAATGACCCATCAGCACTACAGCGCCCAAATGCCCCATCGATCGCTCGGTGAGATAGCCCCCAAGAACTAGTCCAGAAACTTCTATTCTTGATTTTATATCCAAATCCATCACTGGTATACCCGTCAAAACCACTATTCCAATCAAGGTCATAATCTGACTCTTCTGTAATTGGAACTCCTCTAACAGCACAGTCACCAAATTTTGTTTGAATACTCGCATCACCAGCGTCTCCGTCATTCCAATCGTCAAATTGCCCGATTTTATAATACGTACCACCCCATTCAGTCGTGCCATCAGACCCAGACCACTGATCAGAAATATCATCATCACAAGATTCCCCCGTATCCTCACCATTCAAATGATAACTATTGTCCGGAACACAAACATATGGGCAACCAGCCAAACTAATGTCCATCGCACCTGAAGCTTCTAAGAAAAATTTTTCTTCGTCATGCCTTCCACTAGCACTGGAGTCAAAAGTACACCAACCAGAACTACCATCTTCAGAGCTAGCATACGCAGTCTGAACTTTTCCAACCAACGCAGACCAACCATCTGGACAATAAGCGTAGTTGAAACATCCACAATAATCACCAGCAGGACACGCACCAGTCGACGATGTGTCTTCTCCAAGCGCACACGCCCAATCTACTGCCGGTCTTGACCCAGAACTCGCAGCACCATCTGAATCAAAATGTGTTCCTGTCGGATACAAGTCCGCATAAAACGCTGTCTCCGCACAGTAATAAGTATTTTGAATTGGGAACCCAGCCTCTGTGTATTTTCCGTAGAGGTCTGTTGCTCCAGCTGTCTGATCGATTGGTAGCCAAGTAAGACATGCCTGATCGTCAGGATCTGCACTTGCGTTTAGCTGGATCGAGCTATCACGCTCGATACAATACCCTTCCCAGCCATAGAGCGAGTCTGTGCGCTTGTTCGGCACACAACTACCTGCACTCACACTCTCTAACGAGATTGCACAATCATTATCATCTGCACACTCAACGCCATCAAAAATACCTCCGGAACACACACCATCCAAGTCTGGACTTCCAGCAACAGATGCAACTTCATAATATCGGTAAGATGTCCCTACACCGTAAGTCACCTTGTCATAGCTACACAAACAATCATCCGAGATTTCTCCATCTCCATCTGGAGCACAAACAATTGCATCCTGGTATCCAGGAACAAATGTGTATGGAGTTGAGCTCACTTCAAGAGACCCAGTATCTTCTCCTCTGTCAGTAGTTACTCCATCAGGGAACCCATCAGTGTCAGAATCATCATCAGCTGTAACCGTCTGCCACTGGTCTACAACAGCAGTCGTAAACGGTGAATCAATCTCAGGGTAACCGCGACAAGATTCTTCTCGCACCTGATCTCTATCAATCGCATCTGCCAACCCATCACCATCTGCATCGATAATATCGGTAAGGCAACGGTTGTTGTAACAAGACCCATCAGCGGTTGTTGCAGCAGTTACACATGTTGCGGAAACAGACGTACAAGACCCTGTTGGGGCTGCATCACAGGCCTCGAGTCCGCTTGTGTCTGTTAGCAATGTATCAACACACAAAGATTGCACTGTGTCACAGTACGGTGTGCTAATGAGCCCACCGCCGGCAGTTGCAGCCTGACAATCAACGTTGTCAGAACAAGACGTTGCGCCAGTAACCTGACAGTACCCAATAACACAATCATCGTCGGAACACTCATCGTCACTTGCACACGCATTATCTGGAGCACTCTGACAAAAACCAACTACACATTCTCCGCCCGCACCAACTCCAGTACTGTCAGCTGAGTCACATGAGCCAGCGTTATAAACAAGACGATAATCACGCTCCACATCATCACTGGTACACATGTTGTAACAGGTGCTAGTAGATGTGTTGCAAGCACCAGACAAACAAGATGAATCTGACGTACAAGTCACTGCCGCATCATCACAATCTGAAGGCTCTTCACATGCAACCAAATTTCCAGCAGTAGTGGTCTCAAATTCTGCACCTGCGACGCTATAACAAGCTCTTTCTGGATTGATATTAAACTGGTTGTAGTGCTCAGGTGGCAGTTGGTTTGGAATCGAGAAGCCTGAATACTCGTATCCAGTCCAATTGACATCACGTTCTGAGTACAGCCCTTCTGTAAGCACAACGGCATCAGACTCACCCCACTCTGTACACGTAGACTGATCACCACGCGATCCACCTGCTGTACAAAGGTTGATTGAGTCACAGATAGACTCGTAACGACTTGTTTGTGAGTTCCAACTTGTGCGCGCGCTGTCACATGCAAGCCATGCAGCACAAGATCGATCTCGGTTTACCTTCAAAATTTCATTTGAATCGTTTGAAAGCGAGTAATCAATAAGCGTAGATATTGCAGCAACGTTTACACACTCCCCTTCAGTCTCCTCACCATAAGCAGACTCGAGTACAGGACAATCTGAGTCCACAAAACAAGATCGCTCTAGGTAACGTGAGGCAACCAAAAGCTCTGTCGCAAGATCTGTTGTAATTGAGTCATCTTCATCATCCAAAACATATCGACAACGTCTTTCACAGACATTTACCTCGTAGACACCATCTGCATCACCAAAGTCTTCGTCATCAATATCTGCAATCGCAGCGTCCGAGCTTGTGATCTCGAACAATCCCCCTTCATCAACCTCACAGTTAACTGGGTCTACAAGATCATTTGCTGAGCCACCTACAAACACATCGGCATGTGTTGAGATGACGTAACTCGCACTCGCATTGTATGAAAGATCAGAGTTTGTTGTGTTGTTAAGCGACGGACACCCAGCCTTCTGGCTCACCTGTCCATTACAACGCTGACTTGCTGTAAGCGTATCTTCATCAAGTAACTCATCATTAATAAAGTAGTAAGACTGACCAGACTCATTCAATCCTCCACCTGTATCAACGGTATCAATAAACTCAGTACAAAGATCATGCTGAGTGCTGCAACCAGCAACCCAACCATCATAGTCTTCGTCTCCATTGCGCCATGTTCCAAATTCTTCACCAGCAATGAGGTAAGCATCCTCTGAATCTACATCCCAACTGCCGTCGTCATCGTCGTCATCGAAATAACATGGGTCTGTTGTATCTTCTCGGAACCAACCAAAGTACTGCTGACCATCGATAGTGATGTTCGTTTTGTACTCACAATTTTTATCGTGCGGATCCTTAAAGTACCAGTTACCATCCTGTGTCGACTCCCACTCTTCGCAGAAAAGCTCTTGATCTGCACAAAGAATAGTGTCGTAACTGTCCGGAAGATTGATCACGTATGTACTATCAAAACTTTCTACCTCAGACTGATCTTGTGTAAATGTTGGCAACCCAACCTCCTGACAACCCATGCCAGCACTTGTACATTCACTATCACTCGTTGCAACAATGTACACAGGCTGATCACCAGGAACCACCACTGTCTCAGGGCCATAGATAATTCCAAATCCTGCAGTAGTGTCTAGTGGCAACGGGTCTTCAAGCACACCATCGACATCAAACGTACAGTAGCTTTGCCCTGCCGTAATCGTACAGTAGGTCACGTCGTCAACAACACAATCTGTGTTGGATGAAACCGTCTCTACTCCGCTGAGGTCACCATCTGTGTCATACGCACAACGTGCATTAAAAATTTGCTGATACACAGACTCAGAGTTTTGTGTGTCATAGAAGTCACCACAACCAACCACCTCTTCTGAGCAAAGATCAGAGAACTGGTAGATATTGAACTCCTCTTGATTCTGATCTGTGTAGGCCTCACACCCAAGGTAATACTGATCTGACTCTGTGCCCACCGGCGTTTCATCACACGTAGAAGGTGTCACCCATGAATCCTTGATGAGTGTGATGTTTTCTTCAACCTGCTTCAATGTGATGTTATCAATAAATACTTCTGTATCTTCGCCTGATGTTCCAATCAAGAACGCAAGGATCGCATTCTCGTCAAAATCTTCAAAATCAGATACGTCGAGTGGTCCGAGCGAGTAAAGCTCCCATGCACCTGTAAGACTAATTGTCTCTAAGCTAGTAATAATACTTGGCTCATTATCGACATCTACCAAGTCATGGATATCTCCATCAAATCCAGCGTGGTCTAAAAGACCAACAGAAAGACTTGTTGAACCCTTCGCCCAGAAATCAAGTACAAACGTCTTGTCCTCTGAAAGGAAATCGACAAGTGTTCCACAACTTACTTCGCCGTCATAAATTGCACACTCATCATCTCCTGCACCATCACCATCAAGATCCACCAAACATGCCGTTTCTGTGTCGTTTAGGTATCGATCTGAGAAATCAGTACATGTTGCGGCAGTGTCTTCAACATCAAATGCATCGTCATCATCTTCCCCATTGAGATACGCATGCACCGTTGAGAACCCAAGGTATTCATCATCAGCTGTAATACGCAATGAGTGCCCTTCTGTTGCAACAGACTCGTTTGAGATCGCAAGTGTTCCTCCAAAATCTGCGACCTCGTAGCTATCGTAAGTTCCACCTTCAAATGTATCGTTCAAAATAGTTGTCGCGTTGCGTCCTGTTCCACCGGTGTAAAGACGACATCCGCTCTGCTCTACAGAACATTCGCTGCTCTCCTCTTGCAAGCCAAAGTAGCGACAGAAACCTTGATCGGTCCAGAATCCACCAGACGCATCACAATCATCTTCGCTAGACTCATCCTTTCTGTATGGGACACAAGCGTCACTAATTGAAATTGTGTCTGAGTACTGGCGGTAATGAATGTTTCCTTCGGTATCAAAGAATTCACGACAGTCAGGGTTCTCAAAAATATCGTCATGCTCATCACACTCGTCATTTCCCTTTACATTCTCTGCGTAATAACGAGCACCGGTATCTGAATCGATTTCGGAATCGACACAAACGACAGAATCTTCAGCATCAACAAGCCAGTTTGCACATGGTGCGAACTCTGGATCTGTCTCTGTAATTCCACTGTCATCGAATGTAAAGCTTGAACGTGACAAATCTGACTCAAGCAAGTACCACGTCATCAACTGGTACCCCTCGTTGTCTGACCCCTCCCATGTAAAGAATGTGGCTGAGGTTGTGTTGTCATCGCCTGTAGCCATGTCATCAGTCAAACAAGACCGAAGCTCTGTGTAGTGCTCAACAACCTCTCCACCCTCTTCAACCGACGAAAGGTTTGTAAACGCATCACAACCTACAAACTGCTCTGTACACGTACGTGCAGAGCTTGCAATAAAGTAAAGTGGGAAATCTTCGTCGTCGTAATCTGTGGCCTCCTGTTTATACGTTGTATATCCAACACACTCGCTCGGACACTCATCAAGTGACGAAATAATTGCAGGAACATTTGGATCCCCATCCTCAGGTGCATAAAGGCTACAACCAACATCTTGAGCCGTACACATTTGTGCGTAGTTATCACAATCATCTGGATCTGTTGCTGCACCGGTACACCCTAAGTAATCAGGTGCGACTTTGTAATAATTTGCTACTGGCTCAATGAGGTATCCAGAAACAAATGCATTTGCATCCTCACCAAGCTCTAGCTGAACGGCGTCGTAATGAATGTCTGAAGTAGATCGAGTAGGATTCATCATGATCAACCGAACCTGCTCAGTGTCTTCTGGTGTTGTAAACACACACTCATATCGTGCCCAATCTTCTGTGTCAGCAGCCTCATTAATCTGGTACCAGTCACGTGTTGAATTGTACTCACAGTCCCCCGCCGATGATGTTCCTTCAGCACTCACCACCTCCCCATCCTCATCATAAAAAACCAATCTGATCAGTGCATGATCCCCCGATGTTTCACCAAGAGCGTAAGTGCTAAACGTATAAAAATTTCCAGCAGGAGCCTGAATGCGTTGTTGAATATTTGAATTTGGCTCAAGCACCACAGCACTATCACCGTAAACAGAAAGTCCTGTTGACTCAATTGTAGTCAATGCAACATCTGAACTAATCCAACCATCAGGAGCTCCATTACCATCTTCGTCAGTTTCAAATGACGCGTTCACCAATGTGTTTAACACAGTCTCATCCTCTATCTCGAACAACTGTGTACACCCAGCCTCATCTTCGTCACAAGTTACGACATCGTGTGTAAAGTAAACACGATCCTCAAATGAGTACACTTCTGCCACACTTGCAGCATCGTAATCGGCAAAGCTGACATAGTCATCAAACGCAACGCGTGCCACTGTCTCTTCATCAACATTTTGGTAGAGCCACGCATCATCACGTTCTGCGGTGACATAGTCAGATCCAGATGGCAACCACTCGTAAGAGTCGTCTGTTGTATCATCGTCAGTATCTGCGTCTGAGTAATATTTGTTCGTGCGGTACCACTGACAACCAGCGTTATCTCCATCACAAACACTGTAATCAACTGTATTTACCAAGTAACCAGCAGACGCACCTGTGAACGTATTTTCAAAAGCTAGACAAGACGCATACTCACTCGGACACTCTTTTCCACGAAAACGCCAAACGTTTTTCTCGCGAACACAGTACCCAAACCCTTCACTACACAGCCCTTCATTGTCCTCACCAATACAAGATGGTGAATCAGCACATGTGTTCAAACGACCATTTGCAAGTGCACCAACACGGATCTCACCATTAACTGTGGCACGACACTGCGTCTCAGGATATTTCAAAACCCAGTTTGGATCGATAAGGTGACACCAACGTGCATCGTCATCATCTGCATAAGCAGATCCAATTGCACCATCGTCGGTACAGTTGTTAAATCCATCAATCACCTCCTGAAGGGTTGCTGGATTCGTTGTGTCATTACGCAACGCAGCAAGCTCCCAACCAATCGGGAGAACACGTGCTTTGCGCAGTTTTACAATGTTTCCGTAACAATATCCGTATGTGTAACAGTAAGGATCTTGGTTTGAAGGCTTGTCCTGCGGTGAAATCACAGGGAAATTTCCATTAAGCAACCCTTCATCGATCGCTTCTTGCACTGTCATTGGAACACCTGAATTTCCACGACTAACAGCCGCAAGAAAGTTCACATCCATGACACAGTTATTGAGACCACGGTTAGTGATCCCCTCAGCGATACAGACAACAAACTCTGCCAAAGCGTCGAAGTTTGTAGTTCCAATCGGGTTTGAAGCAAGAAGCCCTGAGAATCGCTCTTCAGCAGCTGCACGCCCACCCTGCGCTTCAGCCGTTTCAAAATTACCTAAATCAATATTTGGAACATCTACCTTAAAGAGTCCCATGTAAATTTGGTTGAACAACTCTGAAAGCAATGTGTTTGTAAACGTAGCGGCTGTTGTTGAAAAAAGCGCTCCGAGCAAGTCAGAGTTCTGAACCGCCATACCAAAAGTCATTTCTTGTACATTTCCATCTTTATCAAGAACCTTCTTTTCAAACTCTTTATTCAAAATAGATGATGGAGTCTCTACGTTCCCAGTAATATACCCCTTGATGTCTTTAAATCCCTCACTCTCATTTTGTTCAAAAAACTTTGTGATCTTTTCTTGATGAATCTTCTGATCAATCGCAGCGTTAATACGAAGCGTTGCACTAAGCTCATTACGACCTGGCTTTAGCGACTCAGCAAACTTCCCCATGATCGCCGCATCACGCTTATCTGAATCTGTAATGGTTTGATAAGTACTATTAATGTACTTTTTCCAGTTTTTTCCAACAGCCAAAATATCACAAGAAGGCTCCTCTGGCTGGTATCTCTGCTTAATACCAATCGCAAGCGCAAGGTTTAACAAATCTCCAGGTGAACACAGATCAAAACCAACCCCAAGATACCCATCAGTAACCTCATTCAACTGTCCCAAATACTCCCCAGCCGCTCTTAACCCAAACTGCTTCCAAGCCTCAGACGCAGACTGCGCATGAAACAAAGACCCTTGCCCAGCTCCACCAGCAGCTACAGCTACAGCCGCCTCGTAAGCAATGCGATCTAGAGCAAACTGAGTCACGTTCAACAACGCTTGAAGCATCACGATACGAAACTTTGGTGCGACAATCTTGTCACCCACAGTCGCCAAGCTCTCACGAAGTCCTTTAAACGGACACCAACTTGGGTTTGGACCAGTTGTCTGACATCCGGCCTCTGCCTGTCCAGCTGTCGATTCTGCCAAAGCTTGCGATGCCGCCTGCGCATGAACCGGCCTTGTGTTTAATAGCGTAATAGCAGAAATAAACCCAAGCACCATTGCCCCCGCAAGGACTATGCTAATGATGCGTTTTTTTGCTTGTGAGCTATTCAACATAGTTTTTATTCAGCTACCACCTCTTCAAGAACCTCATCAAACACCCCAGACTCAGATGCTTCCTCCAGCGTTCCTGCAAAGTAATCCTTAAGCGTCTCGTCATCAATCAGATCAAGCTGCTCCTCAGACATTCCTGCTGCCAAAAGCGCTTTTCTGATTTCATCAATGTTTATTTGCTCAAAATAATCTGTCACGTCCTTTGGAGTATCAAACTTAACAGCCTCAAGATCCACAGACGTCCCGGCACCCTGAAGGATGGAGCTTGGAGAAACTCCAGCTGTGTTCGCTTCTTCTGAAGCCGCAACCACTCCACAGTCACGACCAACAGGACAGTTAGGGTCGTTACCCGAAAAGACTTCTTGGTTGTCGTCGTACCCATCAGAATCAGAATCTGTTAGGTACGGAGATGTTTTGTAAATGTACAACTCGTCATAATCCACCAAGCCATCACCGTCGGTATCAGAAACTTTTGCCGCTTCAAGCTCTTCGCTCTCGCGTTGGTCCTCTGTTAAGAATCCTTCACCTGCATAAAATTCTGCAATCTGAACTTGGATCGGGCGCATCAAATTTGCCCCAAACGAACGGAACCCAAAGTACACACCACCAATACCTAAAAACATCAAAAGAGCGAAGGCAGCTTTCTGCTCGCTTGAAAGAGTTTTAGATGGACGGGTGTTGAGGCGTTTAATCGCCATAGACTGTATGTATTATAGCAAAACACCTAGGTGTTACCTAGGTGTTTTGTCGTCTATTTTTGCTATACATGTGGGTAAGTCTTACCCAGTCGTCCACAGTTAAATTTTCTGCACGGACGCGCGGATCTAATCCCAGCTCTGTCAACCAAGTTTTTACCATTTCAGAATCTATTTCCGGTAACGCAGAAAGGTTCTTGTGCAACTGCTTGCGCCGTGAAGAAAAACCTTGTTTTGCTAATGTAATTGTCGATTCCGCATCGCCTGCATCTTTTGTCTCAAGCATGATCACCGCGGAATTTACTTTTGGAATCGGTCGAAACGCCCCCCTTGGAACATTCGTTACCTTTGAGCATGTCGCGTACATCTGACACATCACCGACAACAAGCTCATCTTTGGTGGTTTTGCGAGAATCCGATCAGCAACCTCACGTTGAACCATCAAAATAAGATGTGTTGGCTTGTGTGTGCGCGTAAGAAACGTGTAAAGAATGTCAGATGTAATTGCGTACGGAATATTTGCAATCAGTTTGTACGAGATATTTTCCAATGGATCGGCAACAGCAAGGGCATCGCCTTCGATAAGATTAATACGATCACCAAACTTTTCTTGCAATGGTTCAATGAGTGATACATCCATCTCAATAGCTGTCACACTCGCCCCCGCTTCAACCAACGCCTCAGTTAGCAAACCTGTCCCCGGCCCTATCTCAAGAACCGCCTCGCCCGTCTGAATCTCAGCGGCAGCGATGATCTTTTTAATGACAGACTTGTCATTAAGCCAGTTTTGACTAAATGATTTTTTGGCGCGCGGCATCATAAACTAAATTTCAATCTCAATAGCCCCCTGTCGCAACACATCTGGGTACCCGTAATCATCAACACTCACAACCGTCGAAGGTGCATCACCAGAAAGCTCACCTGCGTCTAGATACATATCAGGAATATCTCCTAATTGTGTGCGTACTGCATCGATGGTGTAACACACTGGCTCCCCCGCAATATTCGCTGACGTAGAAACAATCGGCGCACCAAGGCCTTTAGTGAGGCTCTGTGCAATTGGATGGGAAGAAACGCGAATAGCAATCTCTCCATTTCTAATCACAGCAGCTGCCAAATCATCACTGGTCTCTGGTAATACTAACGTCAACGCACCAGGCCAATGTTTATCAGCTAATCGACGAAGCCCGCGAGGAATACCCGCAACTCTCTCCACCATCTCAACATCTGCAGCAATCAACGGAAAAGACTTTGTTGCCTCACGCCCTTTGATTTCAAAAACCTTCGCAACAGCATCCTCATTCCGCGCATCCGCAGCAAGTCCATAAGCCGTCTCTGTCGGAAACACAACGACTCCGCCTTCGCGGAGTAGTTGAACTGCTTTTTCTATATCTTGAGGAGTAATCATTTCTTCTGGAACGACCGAATGGTCTTCTTGAGACCATCGTCTATTTTAACCTTAGGCTCCCATCCAAGCATCTTTTTTGCTTTTTTGCCACTAAGCGCAGAACGTGCCACCTCACCAGGTGGCTCTGGTGTCTTGCGTGCCGGAAGCGAATACCCAGTAATTTTGGCCATTTTCTTAAACAACGTATTGATATCTGTCTCCTTACCTGTCCCAATATTAAACTCACCAACCACCTTACGGTTCATCGCAAGCATGTTTGCACGCACAATATCTTCAACGTTAACGAAATCGCGCGTCTGTTTGCCTGACCCTGTAATCGTCAAAGGTTTTCCGGCAAGCATCTGTTTTGCGAAGATTGAAATAACACCTGCCTCCCCTTTAGAGTTCTGACGCGGACCATAAACATTCGCGTAACGAAGAGCGACATAAGGAATACCATGCACTTGATAAGCATAGTGCAAATACATCTCTCCAGCGCGTTTTGAAATACCGTACGGAGAAATAGGTCCTGGTGGCGTCTTCTCTGAATAGGGGATCTTTGCATCACTTGGATACATCGCTCCACCTGATGATGAAAAGATAATCTTCTTAATGCCAATTTCTCCAGCCAAGTGCGCAAGGGTAAGTGTTCCCATAATATTCACACGGGCATCAGCTGGCGGATCAATAACACTTTGACGCAAGTTAATCTGCGCAGCGAGATGAAACACGACATCTGGCTTGATCTTCTTTAGATATTTTGGAAACGCCGGATTCAAAATCGACATCTTGGTGAAATGCGCATTGGGATTGATATTCTTTTTTTGTCCCGCAGACATGTCATCAATCACATACACCTTAATGCGTCGACGAATCAAAGCATCAACAATGTGTGAGCCGATAAATCCAGCCCCTCCTGTTACCAACGCTGTTTTATATTTTTTTGCCATACGATTAGTCATCATCACGATTAGCCTCTTCAAAACGATCTGAGTCACCAAGCTCCTTGCGCAAGTTTGCCTCCATAAACCCTTCTAAATCCCCATCAAGTACACCCTGTGTATCTGACGTCTCAAATTTGGACCGATGATCCTTTACAAGTTTATAAGGATGCAGCACATACGATCGAATCTGATTCCCCCACTCCGCAGACTGGTAATCACCACGCAGCGCTTGTTTTTCTTTCTGCTTCTCTTCTAATTGAATTTGATGCAGCTTTGATTTCAGAATCTTCATCGCTGTATCTTTGTTCTGCGTCTGAGATCGCTCGTTCTGACACGACACCGAAATCTTTGTGGGCAAGTGAACGATTCGCACAGCAGAGTAAGTTGTATTCACACTCTGCCCACCCTTACCACTTGATAAGAATGTATCGATCCGCAAATCCTTAGGATCAAGCTCGACTTCAACTGCATCGTCTAACTCAGGAATCACCTCAACAAGTGCAAATGTCGTATGACGCATCTTCTCAGCATCAAATGGTGAAATGCGCACTAAGCGATGAACACCTGCCTCAGACTTAAAGTATCCATACGCCCAACGCCCAGTCACCTGAAACGTCACGCTTTTCAACCCAACGTCTTCTGCCCTAGATTCATTCAGCACTCTTACGTCCCACTCTTTCTCCTCAGCAAAGCGCACAAACATCCGCATTAACA
>JABITQ010000018.1 GCA_018700535.1 Candidatus Uhrbacteria bacterium
CCAAACGGCGATACTGCGCCCGGTGTCAGGGTAAGGTGTTTCATCAATCGCTTTTCAGAAGCAAAACTAAGCCCAGCCTCATCAACCAACGTAGCGAGCGATTTCAAATCCGTACGTTTTTCAGCACCGATCACAAGCAAGTAATGCACATCACCCTTCCGATTCCGCAAAAAAAGATTCTTACTTCTCCCACCCGGAATATCAGAACACAACTCCTCCGCCTCTTTGCAGGTGAAGACGGCAGGGTGGTCGTGTTTGGTGTAGGTGATGGGGATTGAGTTTAGGGTTGTGTAGAGGGTGGGGAGGGTCATAGGGGGTGGTGTGTTATTCAGATTCGACAGATTTGTGCCTCCCTTCCGATTCAATATGGTTGCGTGCCTTATTGAAGGCTGCAGTTGTTGTTGGTGGCGCACTTCGCACTAGATTCATGTATTCGTCTAAGAGTCTTCGTGTCTCACTGCGAAGCTCATCGTCACCCATGTTTTCATGAAAAGCCAAGACTAATGCCCTTGCCTCATGTTTCAGTATTGTAAATCCTTTCGCTGCATCAATATGAGATTGATAGCTTTTCTTAAAGTCAAAAATGGAAGCTAGGACTGTGGTTATTGCTGCTACGACTGTTAACCATTGCCAAATTTCATTGTCAGGGGATTGGAAAGAAAGAGAGCTAGATATCGCAGTGATCACAGCAGGTACTGCGCGTACTAATTTCTCGTATCGATTCTCGTTGACTGCAATGATGTGATGAACTTCAGCACTAAATGTGCAATGCTCATCAATGACTCGGCATTCTTTTAGTAAGTTTTCTCTCATAAAATTTTATGTTGATGGAAATGGTTTTCCGAACAATTCAAGCCAGAATTCAATTTGTGCGGTTTGGCTAGTTCGCGAATTAGCGCTCGCAATGAGTCTGTGAATTTCTGTGAAAGTCTGTGAAGATTTTGATGCAGAGGCAGTGCCCAAAGACTGTTCGGGGGTGTTGCTTGATGCAAATGATACTGGACTGGTCAAACTATTTTTTGTGAAGCCAAAGAAGTCTTGGAGTAAAGACGGGTAGGTGATGGGAATTCCTCGTTTTTTGTTCTCGCTTATAATTGCTGGCATCCACGTTGCTGCAAGTATTTCAAGATGAAATGAATCCATTTGTGGAAAATACTGACGCTTCAGGGATTTTAACAGTTTAATCATTGGAACTAGATGCAGGTCAGAGGCATTGTTATGTGCGGTAATGACTGCAGCGTCATGATCATAGTCAGCATGCACCCAAACGCCTTCTTTTGAGGCTACCCAATAACCTCTTCCTGCAGGTAAAACATTATTACCTAGTGAATCTTGGCCGATATGATCTTCGTATGCAGGAACGATTTCTACCCCTATTGAATCAGCATATTTAAAACCAATAACAGGATGATCAACTTTCAGCCCCATATTTTCGTACCTGCTCTTACTAAGTGCCTGCTTACCAGAAGTCATTGCATCATGAGGTGTGATCCCACCAGAACCAGATGCCCATCCAGTAAACCTTCCCATCACAAGAAGAATATCAATATCAAATTCATCTTCTTCGCGAGGTTGAATGCGAGTTTTTCTTTGCAACGAACCTATGAGTATTGTTTTTGCTGTTGGCAATTGTCCAGCGATTTTAGAACGAACTGCTTGATGATGAGTTGAAACAGCATCCTGGAAACTCTTGTTGAGTTCAAGACGAGAGAGATATGTCGAAAAAGCATCATTTATAGTGGTCATATTGCTATGTTTATTATAGTGGAAATAAGGTCAGGTCGGATTACCTCAAACTTCTCGAATTTCAATCACTCTATCACAAAAAGAAAAACGAACATGATGAACATGTTCGTTTTTCTTGGTTCCCGGACAGGGATTCGAACCCCGATTTAGTGGACCAGAACCACTCGTCCTGCCATTAGACGATCCGGGAGTGTAGTGAGGAGATAAACTTCAGTGACTATGTTTAATCACTTAAGTTTATCTCCGAACGGAGCGAACCGGACACGAAGCATCCGGGAATGTGCGAGTCTGACTTGGGGGTTACCCGAATCAATCTCCTATTGGATCGCGAAAAATATATCACGACATCTCACCGAGGTCAATCCGTTGAGGTGGATGGTGTCGTAAATATAAACGGATTGAACAGTGTCGATAACAACCACCCCTAACCCCTCCTTCCCCACACTTATAAGGAGGGGGATCGGAATGCTGATGGTGGGTTAAGGAGGGGGATGGGGTGGTTGCGATTAACTTTGTTTGGTGACTTTGCTTACTGCGTGTTCTAAGATCAACTTTGCGATATCTACCTCTGTGACTCTCTCGATTTCTTTAAACCCTGGGTTTGAGTTGATCTCTAAAACTAGCGGGCCTTTCTTTGAGCGGATCATGTCCACGCCGACGAAGTCTAGGTTTACGGCTGCGGCTGCGTCTTCTGCTAGGTGGATTTCTGCTTTTGATAGCTTGGTTACGTGTCCGGTGCCGCCTGTGGATGTGTTTGCGCGGATATCTCCCACGGCTGCTTGTCGCTCCATTGCTGCAACGACTAATCCATCGATAAGGAAGATGCGTAAATCTTTGCGGTCAGCCTCCTCAATAAACTCCTCAACAATCACAGGGTTGCCGTCGCGGATGGCTAGGTACTCGGCGATTGGGCTGAATGTCTCGTGGTCGTTTGCGTAGAAGACTCCTTTGCCGTGTGTGCCGAATGCGACTTTGAGGACGACGGGGAATCCGATTGAGCAGGCGACCTCGAGTGCTTGTTTTGGATCGCGGGCAATACCCCATGTTGGGCATGCGATTTTTTGTTGATCAAATAGTACGTGTTGAGCAATTTTGTTTTTACAAATACCTACACCTGGACCTTTGTTGACCACGGTAAACCCTGCACCCATCAGCAAGTCGATGGCGTAGGTGCGTAGGCTTGGCTCTTCAATAAAGTTTGCGCGAGAAATAATGACGTCCATTGCGGGGAGCTTTTCGCCATCATGAAGAATGGTTCCATCGCTTGAGCGGCTAATGAGTGGCTCGATCAACAAGACGATGTTGTGTCCAAGCTCTGCACTCGCCTCTAAAAAGCGATCGTAGATCTCGAGGACTGCGGGGGTTGGTTTTTTAAAAATGAGGATTCCAATCAACATATTATTTCTTCATGAATACACGCTCCTTAGCTTGTGGGTGTGCGGCATCGCGGTCGGCGAGTCCGTCGTCTTTTAATCCATCGACGAGCATCTCGCCTAGGATTGCATGAACTTCTTCGACAGAGTCTGTTGTGTGCAATCGATTCTTATACGGCTTAGCACCATGGATTCCGCGGAAGTACCACGACAAATGTTTACGGAATGTTCGTACGCCTTTTTCTCCATACTGCTCGACATGAAAGTCGAGGTGCATCTTTACGACGCGGATTCGTTCTTTCAACGTGATCTGCTTAGGCTTACGCCCTGCTAGCAAGTCGTCGATTTGTGAAAAGATCCAAGGGTTACCAAGCGCGCCTCTTGCGATAAGTACGCCATCGCACTCTGTCTGCTTCAGTGCGTCGAGTGTGAGTGGTGGAGTGTGAATATCGCCATTAGCGAGTACGGGGATCGAGACGGTCTTTTTAAACTCGCGGATCAAGTCCCAATCGCATGTGCCGCTGTAGCCCTGCTTCTTAGTGCGTCCGTGGATTGTGATGAGGTCTGCTCCTGCGGCCTCGATAACCTTTCCAAATTCGAGACACTCTTTAGGGTCGTCCCAGCCTGCGCGAATTTTTACGGAGAGCGGGACAGTTATAGCTGCCTTCACTTTGCGAATAATCTCACTTGCGAGCTCTGGGTTTTTCATGAGTGCTGCGCCGTTAAAGTTATGGACGACTTTGTAGACGGGGCAACCCATGTTGATGTCGAAGCCTTCTGGTGCATGTTCTTTCTCGATAATGCGCGCGGCCTCTGCCATGGTGTCAGGGTCGCTTCCAAAGAGCTGTTGAACGATTGGGCGCTCTTCAGGGTGGATTGCTGTCATGTTGAGCGTCTTGTCGTTTCCACGCACGACGGCCTCGCTTGAGACCATCTCTCGAAACACAATAAGGTCCTTTGAATCGCTGATCGCGCGCACAGTACGACAAAAGGCCTGGTCGGTCATATCGGCCATGGGGGAGAGGGCAATGATGGGTTTTGGTGCGTTTGACCAGTCGAGTTTCATAACGGTCAGAGGGTAGTTGAAAATAGGGATTATTTCAAGTGTATATGCACTTTCACCTTTGGTGTATAATTGTCACATATGGCAAAAACATCATCAAGTTCGTACTTACTTTATGGCGGCGCAGTGCTTGCTGTTATTTTCTTAATTGCCTTTGCGGCAAATCAAGAGCCTGCACCATCTATCTATGATGAGTTTGCGCAGTGTCTAACAGAGGAAGGAGTAACAATGTATGGCGCGTGGTGGTGTCCGCATTGTGAGAGGCAAAAGGAAGAGTTTGGAGATGCGTTTAGTTTTGTAAACTATGTTGAGTGTTCTCCTGCTGGTACTCGTTCTATGAGTGCGGCTTGTAAAGCCGAGGGGATCGAAGGATATCCAACGTGGGAGTATGCCGATGGGTCTCGTGTGTCTGGCGAACAGCGACTTGAAACACTTGCAACACAAACGGGTTGTGAATTGCCTGTAAGCGAATAGCATGACTATGCCTAAACAGCACAAGTTACTTCATTACATTGTTGCGCTCGCACTTGTCGGTGCTGCAATCTCTTTGTACTCACTGCTTCACAAAGCAGGGGTTGCTTCTGGGACGTTTTGCACGATCAACGATACATTTAGCTGTGACATCGTGAATCAAAGTAAGTATTCGAGTATTGCTGGTATTCCAGTCTCTTTGCTTGGAGTCCTTGGTTACTTGTTTATAGCTGTTGCTGCATTTATGAAAATTCGTCAGCCCGCAGACAAGGGTTTGACGAAGTTTTTAGTTGCGGCTTCGTTTGGTGCACTACTCTTCAGCTTTTACCTCACAAGTATCGAAGCATTCGTGTTGCACGCTTGGTGCATGCTTTGTCTTGGGTCTCAAGTGGTCATCCTAGGTATCTCAGTGCTAGCTGCGATTGTATTTAGAAACGAACAAAAATAATATGACAGACATTAACCTTTCTTTTACTCCCGAGGCGTTGTTTCAGCAGGTATTAGCGCGTGGTCGCGAGCAGGGTGTGGTTGAGCAGGCTGCCTTCAATGACTTGCTTGAGGATGTAATCGAGACTCACAGAGCTGTGGGGGAGATCGATACCTCTGATTCGACAGAAGATATGGAGGAGCAATCACGCGGTCGTTGGGCAGATTACAAAGCTTCATTAGAGGAGAAACCAGCAGAATAACCATATGAAACTATCATTCCACGGATCAGTTCGCGGTGTCACCGGGTCTTGTCATTTGTTAAAAGCAAAGGATGTTGATGGTCACGAGCGACAACTTCTTTTTGATTGTGGAATGTACCAAGGTGAGCAGATGTGTGGCAGCAAGAACAAAGAAGAGTTTGGTTTTGATCCAATGGACATCAACCATCTCTTTATTACGCACCCTCACGCGGATCATACGGGTCGAACACCAAAGTTGGTCAAGGAAGGGTTCCGCGGAAAGATCTACATGACCGAGCCGTGTGTCGGACTCTCGAAACTTGTTTTGGAGGATGCGCATCACATCATGGTTGAGGATTCAAAGAAGTGTGGGTCTTCTGTGTTGTACGAGCTTGTGGACTTGATGACGGCCTTTGATCAAGTAGAAGGCGTTGGGTATCACGAGGAGATTGAGCCGTTCCCTGGAATCAAAGTTATGTTTCATGATGCTGGGCATGTGCTTGGGTCTGCGTTTATTTCTGTAAAAGCTGAAGGTAAGACTATTATTTTCTCTGGTGACATTGGTAACGATAATGTTCCAATTTTGCCGGATACAGAGCAGATTCACTCTGCTGATTACGTTGTGTGCGAGTCGACTTATGGTCATCGTGTGCATGAAGGCAAGGTGGAGCGCTCGGAGCGTTTGAAGCTGGCGATTGAGGAAACGATCAAGAACAAGTCTGTGTTGATGATCCCGGCGTTCTCGATTGAGCGTACGCAGGAGTTGTTGTACGAGATCAATCTTTTGCTCAAGAACGAACTCAAAACGAACATTCAGATTTATCTTGATAGCCCAATGGCGATCAAGGCGACAGAGCTCTACCGTGAATACAAAAATTATTTACGCTTTGATGCGCCTATACTCGAGGAGAAAGATCGTGACTTCTTCTCTTTCCCAGGATTGCACGAGACACTAGATGTGCAGTCCAGCAAACAGATCAACTACTCACCTCCACCAAAGATTATTATCGCTGGATCAGGGATGATGTCTGGTGGAAGAATCATGCATCATTTGATTCGTTACCTGGGAGACCCTAAAAACCAGTTGTTGATTATTGGGTACCAGGCGCGCGGAACAACGGGGCGAAAGATTTACGAGGGTGCGAAGAAGGTTAAGATTTTCCGCGAGGAGGTTCATGTAAATGCGAAGATTACAGCGATCGGTGCGTTTTCTGCGCATGGCGACATGGACAAACTAACGCGATGGATTTCACCAAAGGATGGCAAGACACCAGAGAAGATCTTTTTGGTACATGGAGATCCAGAATCAAAAGAAGTGTTTGCAACGCACTTGCGTCATAAGCTCCGCACAGATGTTGTGATCCCTGGTCATCATGATGTGTTTGAGCTGTAAGGATAGGTAAGAATAATGAGAATCATAAAACACCCAAGCATAAATGCTGTGGGTGTTTTTGGTTGCGATACCTTGATCAATCTCTCTATTTTTGCTAAGTAATAGGCGTCGCAATCAAGTGACATGCACTGTTCTAGAGTAGAGCTCTGAGGTTGTCCGGGTGAAAACCTAGAGGCCGTAATCATCTCTGTGTCCGGAACGCAAGGAAGAAGTAAATGACCACGGAAGAAATCGAGTACGACGCATACGATCAACTCAACCTTCGTGCCATCAGGGCGCGCCATGACGGCACACCTCTTTCGAGAGTTGATGCTGCACGCATGACTCTCCTTGGAATGTTCGCACCACCGCCAGAAGGTGTCAGAGCTGGGTTCAAGACCGAGTTTAACGAGATTGCTGGAGTGGCGATTTCAGAGGAGGGTAAGGTCGCTTTTGTGGGTCTCACCAGCGGTTGTGGCAAGGCGGAGAAAGTTGTGGTCGTCTACGACCCGGCGGATGGTTCTCGAACGAGAGTTTTTTCTCAGAAGTGTCACTGTCTTACCGAAGGTGTGGAGCTCCTTCATTTTCCGGAAGGAAGTGAGGTGCCGGCGTTTGTTGCTGTGGCACAGGTTGCGAAAACGGGCAGCGGTGAATCAGAGAAGGTTGAATTCAGTCGCACGGTCCATTGGGGAGATTGGTTCTTTCGTGTGAAAGAACACAATTATCATCTCTTGGTCAGTCAGATCCGATGCTTCATGAGTGACTGCAAAGCACGGTGTTTGGTCGTGACGGAGTCTGATGACATTTTGCATGTGGTGGCGGTGCACAAGTTGCATCTGTTTACTGAAGCTGCTGATGTTCCCAGGGATACGTGGGGCTACGAGTTTGCGGCGTCTGAGGCAGTTGACCGTGTCACCATCGTGCGTTTGCTGAATGATGTTGCGGTGATCAAGCTGCATTCCGTCAGGGGTGAGCGGATCGTGCTGCATGACCTGGAGTTCGGTGATCGATATTGGGGTGGCAACCTAAGCACACACGTGCTCGATGCGTCTCTTATGGAGACTGACTGCGGTGTAATCTTTCTGACCTACTATGAAAAATCGATGGTTGGTGGTGTGAGTCGAGGGTCGGTAAGTTTTTCTGGACAAGGCGATCGGGAATACTACGAAGATTCGATTGCGCTCAAGGATGTGTATTGCTGCCCTGGAGGCAATACGTACATTGTGCGTTCTGCTCCTGAGGGTGGGTTGGTAAACAGCCTCAAGCCTGTTCCTAGCACTCTGAGTCTCTATGTGTTCGGTGATGCCGATCATGAGCTCACGCTCAGGGGGGTTCG
>JABITQ010000074.1 GCA_018700535.1 Candidatus Uhrbacteria bacterium
TAATTCCTACACTGAGAAACAGCGCGAGGAGAAAGCCAGCTAGAAATGATCGTTGCGGATGTCTCATGATTATTCTTCAGTCTCTGTATTATCAGGCAGAGTCTCCCCTTCACCATCTGATGCCTGTGTTTGTGTTTGACACTCATCTACACTCGGGACTCCATCACAACAATATTCTCCCGTTGAAGCCCCGTCACAACTAGCTTCGTCTGTTGATGGGTACATGCAGATTTGGTAACTACTCTTGATCTCGTTTGAAAAGACGGGGTAATAATTCCACCCACCCTCTTCGTTTGAAACGAGTGTTGGGTGCTGAATTGATAAGCAAGAAACTTCAGACTCGCTTGAAATGTCGCAGCCGTCAGGGGTAACTCCCTCTCTATACTCATCTGACTTACGAACAGAAAACCACATTTCGTAGTAAGGATCTGGCCACATGGAAATAGCAGAAGTTCTGATTGTTGAAGCTTTTAGGTATGTATTGAATGTAGCCGTTACATCATTAGACTGACTGATTTCATCATCGAGCGCTTCAGGTGAAAGCGAAACAATGTGAGGAACGGTGTCTTCAATTTCGTTTGATGTTGTAAACGTATAAGCATGATCATCGCTGTCATCACCATCTTCACACTCAACTGCGTCACTAGAAGATCCACATGCGTCGCCATCACTATCTCCATCGAGTGAGTTTGCCGCAGCATCTGTGAGTCCGTCCGCGATAGCAAATAGTGATTGCGGTGCTTCATCTCCATTAATCGACGCAGCTTTCCCAGTTACAGTTAGCTCATCGTTTCCAGGAAGACAGTAGATTGTGTCACCACACGGGTCTTCGCTACATGAATCGAACGTTGTAAATGTTGCCGTTCTGTAACCATTTGAGATCTCGAAGGTTCCTTCTACATTTGCACCAGCAGAATCTACAACCTCAATGTTTGTAAAGTAAACACCACTCGCGTCTTCATATGTTCCTGTTGTAGCAACAGGGTCCATCGCTTCACTAAAGCTCATCTCGATAGAGATGTTGCGAGCCTCGTCGTCGCCATCGTCTGGAATAGTTGTTGTGACAGTTGGTGGAGTAAGGTCGATTTCTGTTGAAACTTCGAATGTCCATTCGTATCCACCTGAGTAAGTTCCGGTAAATGCAGCATCACCGTCCTCTGTTTCGATATTCGTCGTAAGCTTTACGGTGTAGTTTGTGTCTTCTTCGGATGAGCCAAGATAATCAATTGGATCGAAGACGAAAATTTCTGATGCTTCGTTGTACGTTACAACCACCTCGTCAGCTGTAAACGCAGAGCTCTCACCATCCTCTGTTGCGTAAATAATTACAGAGTCAACATTCAGGGCAGACCCACCTGTCTCATAGTCACTCACCATTGTAGACAGATCGATCGCTTCTTTAAACGTCACAAAGATCTTTGTGTTACGCGGAATCTCTGTTGCATTTCGTGATGGGTAGTGATCATCAAGAATTCCTCCACCAAGAGAACCTGAAAGCGGCTCTGCATAACGATCAGCAGTCGAACTAGATTCTGTTCCGTATGCAGCATCGAGCAATCGGTTCAAGATAAAAGTGGTAATTGAGTACGAAGTAAAAATAATAAACAACCCAATAACCGCTTGGCGCAAAATTTTCTTTGCCTTATCAACTGGCTCTGGGCGACCTGCAGCAGTGAACCAGAGGTACCCCGCGTAAATAATCAATGAAACAAAAACGAGCCCAACAACTGAAAGTGCGATGCGAATAAAACGCGCAACAAGTACACCAATAGACTCTTGTGAAAGTGTGGATGCATCTGCAAATGTATCGAAAGATGTTTGCGCATGCGCAACTTCAATACCAGCTGATAAAATAGATGATAAACAAAAAACCACTACGGCAAATATAACCGCGTGTCGCAGAACATTAAGCATGGGTGTTTTGAGGAGACGTTGCATGTAAAAATTCGCCTCTTGCGTAACACTATTGTAGCTTATTTTTCTGTCCTTGGCTTTCTAAATCTGTGGAAAACAAAAACACCTCCCTGTAGGGAGGTGTTTAAAATTTGTTGTTAAACGATGACGTTGAGGTACACCGATGCAATCGAGAACAGCCCAGCGACTACAACAGTACCAATCACTCCATTAGCCATCAGTGACATAGCACTTGCATGACCATCATCGCGCATTGATGAAGTCATATAGCCAAACCCTCCCTTAAGAAGATTCGCCACACTCACCACACCAAACCACAGCACAAGCACACGGAATACGCGCAACCCTCCTTCAATCCAGGCAGAAGCCTCATTGGTATCGATCATTGGAATTGCAGCAAGTGCATCTGTTGGAAAAACGAGCACTACAATCAGCATCGCAAGAAGCTTCTGCACGATTGCTTTAACGCGGTTTCCATCTGCACCACCCGCAACAGCTTTCATAGCAACCCCCATTGCCTTCCCCATGTCAGGCATTCCACTTGCACCACTATCCTGAACAGCTTTTGTGACAACTGTCTCAAGCTCTTCATCTGACATCTGTGCAGGTAGGTAGATTTCTAAAATCGCAAGCTCAGTTGAAACTCCTTCAGCTAAATCATCGCGCCCAGCAGACATAAAAGATTCGAGTGAATCTTTTAACTGCTTTACCTGACTCTTAATGACAGCTGTCACTTCTTCTTCTGTAAGCTCGCGCTGCGTATCAATCTCTTTGTTCTTGATAGCAGAACGCAACAAACGCAACGTTGATAACGTTACGCTGTCTTTTGCCTTCATGGCAGTCTTCATGTTTGTTGCGATCTTCTCTGAAAGAGACATACGCTTTTGTTTGTTTACCTTCGACGACGTCGGCGGTCTTCAACGAGCTGTCCAATGCGGATCAAGTACTCGCGTTTTGCAGTCACCTTAAGACGACGCAATGCGCTACGCTTAAGTTTTGACTTGCTGTCATCTCCAGCATGAAAACGAATCTTGCGAGCAGTAAGCATAGAACCACTCTGCTGAACACGTTTGCTGAAGCGACGGTAAAGCCCTTCAAAGCTTTCTCCTTTTCGGCGTTTGATATCTAACACAAAAATTCAACTCCTTTAGACTAAATAAGCAGTGAGATAATGCAAGATTCCACGACTTTTGTCAATCCACAACCCCCACTCTATGCACGTCAGATATAGATAACATTGCGAAAACAACTAAAAAAGCATGCTTTCGCATGCTTTTTTTAACTTATTTTACTGTTGAAATCGGTGACTGCACCACAGGTGCAACTCCTTGTTTAGAGGACAACTTCTTCTCTACCAAAGAAACCACCTTTTTCACATCAACAATCTCCTGAGCTCCTGAATCCATATCTCGGATGATTATTGTGCCATCAAGCACTTCTTTTTGACCAAGGATAAGCGTGAGTTGCACACCAACCTTATTAGCCACCTCAAGCTGAGCTTTGAGTGCGTTCTTTCCAAATGCCTCAGCCATTGGGATTCCAGCCTGACGGAATTCCTCAAAAAGCTTCAACCCTACACGACGCGATGCATCACCAAGCTGTGCAAAGAACACAGCTGGTTGTGGTCGCTGTGGCGGATTGATGTCTTTGTCAGACAACGCTCGAGCAATACGCTCGATACCAAGAGCAAATCCACATGCTGGTGTCTCACGTCCACCAAGTGCTTCTACAAGACCATCGTATCGCCCTCCACCACCAAGTGCATTCTGTGCTTTGTTTGGATCTGAATCCGCAAGAATGAACTCGAAGACGGTGTGTGTGTAGTAATCAAGTCCGCGAACCAAGTACGGATTAAGTTCAAATGGAATCTCGATATCCTCCATAAACTCCAACACCTTCATGAAGTGATCCTTTGACTTGTCATCAAGCCAATCAAGAATCTGTGGAGCACCTTCGAGCAATTCACGAGTCACTTCCTCTTTACTATCAAGAAGTCTCAAAGGATTCTTTTGCAAGCGACGCTTGTCGTCATCTGAAAGCTTGCTGCGGTGCTGACGGAAATACGCAACGAGTTCTGCCAAGTACGCTTGACGACAGTCGTATGTTCCGATGGAGTTGATCTGAACTTTCACATCAAGACCGAGATCTTTAAAAATTTGCATCCCGAGCACGATAAGCTGTGCGTCTACAATCGGCTCTGAAGCACCAAAGCTCTCAAACCCAAGCTGGTAAAACTGACGGAAGCGACCAGCCTGTGGACGGTCGTGTCGGAACATAGGCCCTTGATACCAAAGCTTTACGGGCTGAGGACGATCAAGCATTCCATGCGTAATGTATGCACGTGCTGCTGATGCTGTTGCCTCTGGACGCAACGCGACATTGCGATTTGAAGGATCAGCAAAGGTGTACATCTCCTTATCGATAACATCAGTCCCTTTTCCAATTGTACGCAAGAACAAATCTGTACGCTCCAAAATTGGAAGATCAATGCGATCAAAGGTGTAAGCCTCAGCAATTGTGCGCGCAGTATCGCGAATAAAATTCCATCTCCCTTGCTCTTCTGGCAAGATGTCACGGAATCCACGCAAGAGCGTTGGTGTTGGTTTCACTTTCTTTTCAACTACCTCTTCTACCTTTGCAGCTTTCTTTACAACTTTTTTCTTTGTCTCTGCTTTTTTTGCGGGTTCTGGTTTTTTCTTTGGCATAGATCTAGAAATTATATTCTGGTAAATCAAAGGTGCTTATTCGTGAGATAGGTAAACCACGAACCCACACGCGTCCGACAACGTTATCCTCACTGACCGCTCCAAACGATCGAGAGTCAAGACTCTCATCGCGATTATCTCCGAGAACAAAGTATTCTTCGGACGTAAGTGTAATACGCTCCTTTCCATTTGTTTGCTCTTCATCGATATACGTCTCCTCAAGCAAGAATCCATTTGGATAGTCTTCGTTGTACACCACCACGTTTCCGTTTGCGACCTCAATGGTCTCACCAGGCAAGCCTACGACACGCTTGATGAAATACTGACTCGGATCACGTGGATACTTGAACACGACAATCTCTCCACGAAACGGTTCGCGAAACCTGTAAGAGATTTCGTCGATGATCAAGTATTCCCTGTCGTAAAAGTTTGGTTCCATCGAAGCGCCTTTTACATAAAAAGGCTGGATCAAGAAGTAACGAATGGGAATAATAATTGCACTCGAGATAATAATGATTTGCAGCACCTCTATTATAAAGGCGATCAACGCACCACCAACCGGACCAAAGCGTTCGTACAACTTATTTTCAAAGGTTTCGAATCGAGAGGTCATGCTTTACTAATTTCGAGAGTAAAATCTCTTCCACCCTATCAAAAAAATAGGGTCTGGGCAAGGGTTCAACATAGTGCTATACAAAGCCCAAGTTTGTATATATATAAACTTGGACTTTATATAGCACCTTGAACCAATTTTGTGATCACGATAGAATAAGTCTTGCACAACTATGCACAAACCGAAGATAGACTTGCTTAAAGAAAAATATGATATAGGAGCGCCTAAAAAGACGCCGCTTCTTTTTTTTGGTCGCACACTCACGATTATCATTGGTATCATCGTAACCACTGGAATGATTTTTTCATACCAAGTGAATACTTCAGCAGATAACAGCAACTTTCCAAACTTTTCGTTAGTTGGCACAATTAAACACCTTGTCTCTTCAAACGAACGTGCACTCGATGGAGAAGACGATGATCGTGTAAATATTTTGCTTACAGGTGTCGGTGGCGCTGGTCATGATGGACCACAGCTCACAGACACTATTATTTTTACCTCAATCAAACCTTCTACCAACGAAATCGCAATGATGTCTCTCCCCCGCGATATGACCGTACCTATTCCAGGTTACGGCTATCGCAAAGTGAACCATGCAAATGCCTATGGTGAGATGGAGAAGTATGGCTATGGACCAGAGCTTGCAACAGAAGTTATTGGCGATGTGCTTGATGAAGAGATTCAATACTACCTACGCGTCGACTTTAGTGGATTTGCAGAATTTATCGACGCCATTGGTGGCATTGATGTTTATGTAGACCAAACATTCACAGATCCAAATTACCCGTCACACGGAAAAGAAGATGACATGTGTGGGTACGAAGAGATAGTTGAGGAAGAGGAAGAAGTTAGCGAGACTGTAAGTGAGCTTGCAGCCATCCTCGAAATCGACACAGAAGAAAAAGGTATTCTTGAGATTACTGCTGAGGCAGAAAATGCACCAGAGGTTGTTCCAAATTACTCATGTCGCTTTGAAAGCATCACTTTTTATGAAGGGTGGACACATCTCGACGGTGACACCTCACTCAAGTTTGCTCGATCTCGTCATGGTAACAACGGTGAGGGTTCAGACTTTGCTCGATCACGTCGACAACAGAAAATCATTTTGGCTGTGAAGGATAAGGTGCTGAGCGCCTCAACCTTTTTAAACCCAACGCGAATCAGTCGCATGCTCGAGACACTTGAAGATAACATTGCGACCAACCTCGATGTCTGGGAACTTGTTCGTCTTGCAAAAACATTTAAAGATCTCGACACTTCTAACATCACACACCATGTCATTGATGCGTCGGTTGACTCCCCACTCTACGCAACTGTTCTTAACGGTGCCTACGTCCTCCTTCCAAAAAACGATGATTGGTCAGTGCTCCAAGGAATCACAGATGACATCTTTAATCCTGAAGCAGGTAGCGTAAACCAATTTGCAAACGTCCCAGATGACAAACCTCTCTTTGTAAAAGTTGAAATTCAAAACGGAACCAACATCACAGGCCTTGCATTCAAGACCTCGCAACTATTAGACGGACAAGGTTTCGATATCATCAAAATCGGCAACGCTGTCACACGTGATTTTGAACACACAGTCATCTACGATCTCACAGATGGTCAGCGCTCTGACGAACTCAAAGCCTTGCGTGATTACCTGCAGGCAGACGTCACCATGACCGCCACTGGGTGGATGATCAGTGGCGACATTGTTCCAAAAGGAATTTCAGTGAGCAGCGACGACCACGCAGACCTCACAACAGAGAACAATGTGGACTTTCTCATTATCTTGGGGCAGAACGCCTCATCACTTGCTAGAAACTAAACTAAACATGGCCAAAATGGCCATGTTTTGTTATTGTCCTGCCATTCAGTACAATAGAAGGAGTTATGAAAAAAAATCTTATCCCTACAATCGCACTGGTTGGACGAACAAACGTTGGAAAATCCAGTTTGTTTAACCGTTTGCTTGAACGACCGAAAGCTATTGTTTCTAGCATTGCGGGCACCACTCGCGATAGAAATGAAGGCGAATGTCTTTGGCGTGGAAAGATCATTCGCATCATCGACACAGGAGGTCTTGATGGTGACTTCGAAGATCAGATCGATGAAGATATCGTTAAGCAGTCAGAGATTGCCATGAAGCAAGCTGACCTTGTGTTGTTTGTCGTCGACCTTCACGACGGCGCAATGCCGCAAGAACGCGAGCTTGCCAAAAAATTCGTGAAGTTAAAGGCACCTGTCATCCTCGTTGGAAACAAAGCCGACAAGCACGCAGATCGCCTAAGCATCAACGCACCTGAATGGCAGTTCCCCGGACTCAATGTTCCAATCCCTGTGTCTGCAGCACGAGGAGCTGGAGTCGGAGATCTTCTTGATGTTATTTTTGACAAACTTAAATCAACCGGTCACGAACCTGTTGATCCAAAACAGACTCTCGGGACACGTGTTGCTGTTATTGGAAAACCAAACGTTGGAAAGTCCACATTACTAAACTCTGTTTTGGGAGAAGAACGCTTTATTACAAGCCCAATCGCCCACACAACACGCGAGCCAAATGACACACTTGTGAAACTTGGTGACAAGCAATATATTTTTATCGACACGGCCGGAATGCGAAAGAGTGGAAAGGTAAAGAAGGCTGGTGGTCTTGAAGCGGCAGCCGTTCGACGCAACCAACGCGTCATCAAACACGCAGATGTTTCCCTCCTTGTTGTCGATGCAAACTCTCCAATTGGGACGCAAGAAAAAACACTTGCAGGAGTATTGAAAGACTCTGGATCGGGTGTGATCGTTGTAGTGAACAAATGGGATCTTGTTGAGGACAAGACCACCAACACAATGAACGAGTACCGCGACTACATGGCGCAGTCATTTCCATTTTTGCGATGGGTGCCGTTTATCTACGTCTCTGCACTCACAAAACAGCGTGTCAAAAACTTGTTTCCGATCATCGACATGGTTCAAGAAAAGCGTTCAATCATCATTGATCAAGAAACACTTGATGACTTTTTAGAAAGAGCCATGCGCCACCACGCACCGAAGCGTGGAAAGGGCGTAAAGCCTCCAAAAGTTCTTGGGCTCAAGCAGACCAAGTCACAACCTCCGACTTTTCAACTTATTATCAAAGCAAAACGCAGAGATGTTTTGAGTGTCGCCTATGTGCGCTACATCGAAAACCAATTGCGTGAAAAATTTGAACTTACTGGAACGCCGATCAAAATGAACGTTCAAATTGCCAGATCTGTCGCAAACTAATATGAAAGCCATCATTGGACTTGGAAACCCAGGCAAAGAATATGTTCGCACACGCCACAACGTGGGCTTTCTTGTAATGGACCAACTTTCCAAAAATAACAGCGAGGGCTTCCGAAGCAAGAACGCACTTGAGGCAGAGATTTCAGAAATCGAAATGAAGGGTGAACGAGTCCTACTTGTAAAACCACAAACGTTCATGAACGCAAGTGGACGCACACTTGCAGCTGTCCTCAGCAAATACCCCGTCACCATCGAAGATGTATTGGTTGTTTATGATGATGCAGATCTATCGTTTGCTGATGTGCGCGTAAAATCAAGCGGATCATCTGCTGGACACAGAGGCATGGAATCTATTTTGAACATACTTCCAAAGCGCACCAATGTAACGCGTGTACGTGTTGGTATTGGACGCCCTGCGCATCCAGACATCCCTCTTGATAAACATGTGCTTCAAGCTTGGACAGATCAAGAAGAAGAAGCGCTCCCTGGTGTTATTGATCAAACAATCTCTCTCATTTTGAACGAATGGCTATGATTGACGATCGCGCCTATCTAGTAGCTCTCGCGCGTTTTCCAAAGTTCGGCCCTATCAAGCTCGGGAGGTTGATCCGTAGGTTTCCATCGTTTGAGCGAATCTTTACTGCGTCTGCGCTTGATCTAATTGAGGCAGGCATAGAATCAAAACTAGCAAATCGTTTTTTACAAGAACGCATTCACATTAACCCTGAGCAAGAGTGGTCACAGATCATCCGACACGGAATCAGTGTTGTGACCATTAAGGATGAACACTATCCACCACTCTTAAAAGAGATTCACAACCCACCACCTCTTCTGTTTTACCGCGGCACACTTCCTGACTGGTCGCAAAAACATATTGGAGTTGTTGGATCACGCAAAGCAACGAGTTATGGCATACGCGCTTGCGAGGACCTTGTTAGAACACTTGCGCAGCACGGAACCGTTATCGTAAGCGGACTTGCATATGGTATCGATGCGACCGCGCACCAAACAACCATCGAGGCCGAAGGAGTCACTATTGCTGTACTTGGCTCTGGTATCGATGATGAAAGTATTTATCCAGCTCGTCACCGAGCACTTGTCTCACGTATTATTGCATCCGGTGGAGTGATCTTGTCAGAGTTTCCAATCGGAACTCCCCCACTCAAACAGCACTTCCCAATTCGAAACCGAATCATTGCGGGGATTTGTCATGGTACACTCGTTGTTGAAGCAGCGATCAAATCGGGGTCGCTCATCACGGCGCGCTCGGCACTCGATTCAAACAGAGATGTCTACGCAGTTCCCGGCCCCATCTATGAGCCGTTAAGTGAAGGGCCGAACGAACTCATCAAGCAAGGTGCTGCAGCTGTAACTGTTGCAGCAGATATTCTTGGACACGAGGCTGTGAGCGCAAAGCCTGTTGCAAAGAGCAACTACAAACCAGCGTCTGAAGATGAAAAAATCCTCTTCGAAGCTTTGTCAAAAACTCCTGTTCACATCGATGAACTCATCCGAAAAACAAAACTTGGATCAAGCGTTGTCTCTGCAACACTCACCCTCATCGAGCTAAAAGGCGGCGCCCGACACGAGGGTGGATCGTTCTACTCCAAAACTTGACGCCTCTACAAAAACCCATTAGTAATGGCTTTACATGAAAAAACTTTTAATCGTCGAGTCACCGACGAAAGCAAAAACAATTAACAAATTTCTTGGTGGAGACTATCAAGTCCTTTCTTCATTTGGTCACATTCGCGATTTGCCAAAAAGCAAAATTGGCGTAGACACCGATAACAATTTTGAACCAACCTACACAGTGCCAACCCGTTCAAAAAAGAATGTAGCGGCGTTGAAAAAAGCTGCTAAAGAAGTAGATGAGATCTACCTAGCGACTGACGAAGACCGCGAGGGAGAAGCGATTGCTTGGCATGTTGCAGAGGTTTTAAAGTTAAAGCCTGAAACCACCAAACGCATTACCTTCCACGAGATCACAAAATCCGCTATCGATCACGCTGTTCAAAACCCTCGTGTGATCGACCAAGATCTTGTAAATGCTCAGCAGGCCCGTCGTATTCTCGACCGTCTTGTGGGATACGAGCTTTCTCCGTTCCTGTGGCAAAAGGTTCGACGCGGACTTTCTGCTGGACGAGTGCAGTCTGTTGCCATGCGTCTAGTTGTTGAACGCGAACGTGAACGCATGGCGTTTATTGTCGATGAATACTGGACCATCGATGGTGAGTTTGAAAAAGACCTTATTGCATTCCCAGCAAAGCTCACAAAGATCGACGGCAAAAAAATTGAAAAGTTAGATTTAAAAACAGAAGAGGAAGCAAACAAAATTCATAAAGATCTTGAAGGGACTGAAATTACCGTTGCGTCAGTCGAGCAGAAGCAAGTAAAGAAGGCTCCTCCTCGCCCGTACACAACATCAACTCTACAAATTGATGCGAACAACAAGTTGAGTTTCAGTGCCAAGCAAACAATGCGTCTTGCCCAAGAGCTTTACGAGACAGGTCGTATTACTTACATGCGTACTGACTCTGTAAACCTTGCAGACAAATTTTTGGACGAAACACAGACGTATCTCAAGGCAACATTTGGAGACAAGTACGCTGAGGGAGTCAAAAAATACAAGACAAAGAAAAAGAATGCACAAGAAGCTCATGAAGCTATTCGACCAACAGATGTCACCGTGCATCCTGATACGCTAGAAGGAACTCTTGAACCAAGACTATTTAAGGTCTATGACCTTATCTGGCGTCGCACAGTAGCCTCCCAGATGCCTTCTGCCGTGCTTGAGCGCACAGGTGTGGACTTGACCACAAAACACTACACATTCCGCGCTAACGGATCGACAATCGATTTTGATGGATTCATGAAGGTGTATCACTCTGCAAAGGAGAAACTTCTCCCATCACTTTCAGAAGGTGACAAAGTCGACGTAAAGTCCATCACACCAACTCAGCACTTTACCGAGCCTCCTGCTCGTTACTCAGACGCTTCACTTGTGAAAGTACTTGAGGAGCATGAGATCGGACGTCCATCTACATATGCCCCAACTATTGGAACGATTATTGATCGAGGGTATGTCGACCGGGATGACAACAAAAAACTATTTCCGACAGACATCGCAATGATTGTGAGTGACCTACTTGTGGAGCACTTCAACAACATTGTGGATTACGAATTTACAGCCAAGCTTGAAAAGACTCTCGATGAAGTTGCCGAGGGGATTGTCGAGTGGGTCCCGATGCTTGAAGCATTTTACCGACCCTTCCACGCAAACCTAGAAGTAAAGTCCAAAGAGCTCGACCGCGAGGACATCATGCCCGACCGCGAGCTTGGACCCGACCCCGATACAGGAAACCCGATCTATGCACGCTCAGGACGCTTCGGTGGCTTTGTGCAAGTTGGTACATATACAAAAGAAGATAAAGAAGCTGGCAAACCAAAACCTCACAGTGCCTCACTTCTCAAGGGTATGCACCTTGAAAGCGTGACACTTGAGATGGCGATTACTTGTCTCTCATTCCCCCGCCGTGTAGGAACACGCGAGGACGGCACAGAGATTATGGCCGCCATTGGACGCTTTGGTCCGTACCTGAAAGCCGACGAGGTTACTGCATCAATCAAAGATCCACATGCACCTGACACCATCGACGAAGCAACAGCTCGTACAATCTTGACTGAGGCAGAAGCGCTCAAGAAAAAGATGGCGACACCAATTGCTGAGTTTGGCGAAGACCCAAACACCAATGGCGAGATCTTACTCAAGCACGGGCGCTTTGGTCCGTACCTGACAGATGGTGAGACGAACGCATCACTCGGGAAGACTTTGGCTCCTGAAGATGTTACGCGCGAGCTAGCGATCGAGATCCTTGTGAAGAAACGTTTGAGAGGACCTGGTCGTGGTAGCAAAAAGAAAGCTACTAAGAAAAAGGTTGCGAAGAAGAAAGCGACGAAGAAGAAACCTGCTGCTAAAAAGAAGAAAGAAGCGGCGCCAAAAGAATAACCAAAAAGTCCTGACTTATTTTGTCAGGACTTTTTTTCTTAAGCTGCTTTTTGTGCTGGAGGAGCCGCTGGAGGTTCCGATTTTTTCTCATCTTCTTTCTCAGCTGCTGCCGCAGACAAGAGTGCCTCCGCCTGTTTTTTGGTTAACCCTGTATCGGTCAGATTCTTTAACTGCTCATTCTTTTTCTTTGCTCTGGCCGCTTCTTGTTTTTGCTTTTTAGCTTCGTCTTTATCTTTCTCAGCAAGTGTCTTTTCAGGCTTACCAACAAGCCAACCTCCCACAAACGGAATATGCTTTAGCCAACCTGCATTCTTTTTGATCATAGCTGTTCCTTTGCTTTCAAGCGCATGAAACAAACTACTAAGCTTGCGTTGTGGTGTATGTGTAATCATCTTCTCTCCCCCCTCCAACAAACGCAACGCACCATACGCTGCAACGGCTCCAGGCTTGCTTAGCTGACCATTCTCACCATCGATATCACGAACTTCGCGCATTGTTTTCATTTCACCCATCTCTCTAATCTCTGCAACCTTTTGTGCTCCAGACCTCGCTTTTTCAACAGCACCTGTCAAATCAGTACCATCACCCTTAAGAGCATCTGGTGACAAAAGCCCTTTCACCTCACTTCGACTCAGAGGTTTTATTTGTGTCGGCTGGGGTCCGCCATCTGGATTTCTTCGTCTATGTTCAGTCATATTTTGATCTTTAATAGTCTAAATATAGGCGAAAAGAATGCTGTAGTCAATCTATCCCCATCTTTACACAAGGCATCATCGCCGGTATCGTTAAGCGGTATGGGAGAAGTAATTCGCACATTTGAGGAACTTGAAAACCTCATCAAAAACAATTACACCAACCCGGATCTTGATACGCTCCGACGTACGTTTGAGCTTGCAAACAATGCACACGCAGGAGACAAACGTTTAACAGGTCACGACTTTATCACACACCCACTTGCGGTTGCGTATCGACTAGCAGAGATGGGCTTGCATTTGAATGTTGTGATCGCTGGACTTCTGCATGACGTTGTAGAGGACAGTGATGTCACCCTCGATATTCTACAAGAAAAGTTTGGTGATGACGTTGCATCGCTTGTAGGGTCCGTCACAAAACTGAAGCACTCAATTCGTTACAGAGGACAAGAGCGCTATGCAGAAAACATGCGCAAGATGTTCTTGGCGATGGCGAGTGATGTGCGTGTCGTCTTTATGAAGTTTGCAGACAGACTACATAATCTTCAGACGCTCTACGGCATGCCCAAGCACAAGCAGCAACGCATTGCTCAAGAGTCGCTTGAAATCTACGCACCGATTGCGAGTCGTCTTGGGATGAGCGAGATCAAGGGTGAGCTTGAAGACGCTTCTTTTGCCTACCTACTTCCACAAGACTACGAGCGCATGAAAAGCATCATGGACATCAAGGTGCGCGAGAAAGGAGCATATGTTAGTCGCATTATTGATAAAACTGAAAAGCTCTTGCAAGAGACAAACGTCGCAGAGTTCCAGGTGCATGGACGTGTTAAACGTCTGTACAGCCTTCACAAAAAACTCAACCGCTACCAAGGTGACCTCAGCAAAGTGTACGACCTCATTGCTGTCCGAATTATCGTGCAAGACGTTGAGGAGTGTTACATCGCCCTCGGACTATTGCACCGATCATGGCGCCCAGTACCAGGCCGTATTAAGGATTATATCGCGCAGCCAAAACCGAACGGCTATCAATCTCTCCACACAACCGTCTTTACGGAAAACGGAGAGATCGTCGAGTTTCAAATTCGTACCGTAGAAATGCATGAGCTTGCTGAGTATGGTGTAGCTGCCCATTGGCGCTACAAGAATGGTGGAAAGCAACTCAAGAACACACGTTGGATGGAAGAGCTTGCGATGATCCAAAAAGAACTTGCGAACAAAAAAGAATTCATGGAGCAGCTTGAGATTATGAAGATCGATGTGTTTAAAGATCGCATCTTCGTCTTCACTCCACAAGGTGACGTCATCGACCTCCCAGAAGGCGCCACCCCCATCGACTTCGCCTACGCCATCCACACAGAGGTCGGAAACAAATGCACAGCAGCACGCGTCAACGACATCATGCGCAACCTCGACACACCACTAACATCCGGCGACATCGTCGAGATTACAACAGACAAAAACCGCCGAGGCCCAAACCCAGACTGGATGAAATTCGCCAAGACACGCCATGCGCGTATCAAGATCAAAGATGCAACCAAACACACAGTAAAGGGTTGGTTTGCAGAGGTGCTGAAGGGGCGAGAGAAGGCGAAGAAGTAGCTATAATCATTGACAACCTAGCAATAAATTGCTAGGTTGTTTTGTTCCCTTAAAAACCTTGGAGGTTGGGATGGGTAAGAAGTTTAGCAAGAAGCAAATTGAAGCAATGAACAGCGACAGAGAGGTTGCAGCTTTGGTGACGGTGATAGTCACCATACTCTTCACGTTCATGGCAGCATCCATTCAGATGAGTGAAAACACAACAACAGCAACAAGCTTAGGAACCTATGAATTAGTCTCGTTGTGTGTCTACCTGATCACCCAATTCATGAACGTTACGAAAGACAATGACGTTTGGCTGTGGAACGAGATTCTTGTCCGAAAGGGCAACCCCATCGCAAGAACCATACTCGCAATTTGTTTCGCGCCAGGTCTCCTCGTCTCGGCGGCAGGCTATTCTGTCAGCTGGCTCATCCACATGATCTGCCGGTACGCATTCTTCTACCCCTACCTGTACAGTAGAGATTACAAGGTAGAAGTACTGGAGGCCTATCACGCAGTACGGGTGCTGAAAAAGAACGATGCGGATGAGGATGCGATTGAGGCTGCAAAGGCTCAACTGTGGATGTGGGCGAAGAAAAAACATGTGGACATTAAGAGCGACCTTGCTGAACACAATCGTCTTGCTGCGATCGAGCAAGCAAACTCCACCGTCGATGATCTCAAACACAGAAGTACTGCTGCCACAGAGGTAGACGAAAGTGCACAAGCTCGACCACAACCACCAAAGGTGTCTCAGTAGACACCAACGCAACACACCGCCACATACGTTGGCGGTGTTTCTGATTGACGACCAGATGTCTTGCTGCTAGGTTGTTTTTACACCCATCTTCAAACTCGGAGTGACAGATGGCTCAAAAGCTCAGCATGGAAGACAACAGGCGAATGAACAGGCTGATGCGACATTCTGCCATCATCAGCTTTGCACTACTCATTGTGCCCGTCGTAACCTTGTTTATGCAGGGAATCCCCGAAGCCTTAGTGTTTTGGGCAGGAATCTCGTTCACCCTCAACACTGCGATCGACATACCATTGAGAGTGCCGGGCGCCCACTTTCGGATCGACTTCCCCTTGTGGAATGTGATCTTTAGACGCAGAGAAGCTTTGCTTTTAAGAGTTGTTCTGGCGATCAGTCTGGCACCCATACTCCTGTTCATGGCGATTCTGACACTTGCATACCTACTTGCAAGCATCACCTTCCGACACGTGTTCCTTATCCCGATTCTGCTCAGCCGCCCCCACAAAAAACAGGCCTTCGAAGCCTATATTGCGTGGAGAGACCTGGTTGAAAATGAGGCAGATCCCGAGGACATTGAGAAAGCTGAGAGGCAGATGTGGACATGGGCACGCAAGAAACCAGTTGATCCCAGCATCCAGCGCAATGAACACGCTCGTGACGAAGCGATCAGAGCAGCGGGTTGCATCATCAGAGATCTGACCTTCCAGAGTGATGCTCTACAACAAGACTCTGAAGGAACTCTGCCAGACACAAGCCCGGCGCCCAACTAGCGCCAACGCAAAACACCGCCACATACGTTGGCGGTGTTTCAAATTTACAATCTATACTTAGTCGATCAACTGATCTAGCAAGTCCATTAACTCCTCACGCGAGTAGAACGAAATGGCGATCTTCCCCTTCCCTGCAGACTCCTGGATATCCACCTTGGTCCCGAGGATTTCCCGCAGGCGCTTTTCGTGCGCAAGAATGTTTGGATCCTTTCTGCTCTGCCCGTGCTTTTTGCGTGATCCAGTATTACTCGCACGCGCCTCGACCTCTCGGACACTCACTCCCCCTTTCAAAATCTGCAGAAAGATCTCGTGGCGTTTATCTAGGTCTGGCTCTGCCAA
>JABITQ010000030.1 GCA_018700535.1 Candidatus Uhrbacteria bacterium
ACAGCTTCGTTCCCGTCTGCGCATGCGACAATTGCATTTTCTATTGCCGCGATGGCTTCTGCTGTCTTTGGAATATTTTGGTATATGATTGCGGCAGCTGCATTGGTTGCTTTGGGAAGAGTTGCGAGTGGTGTACACTTTTTCTCAGATATCATTGCTGGAGCCTTAATTGGTTTTTTTGTCACCCAGGCGAGCATGATCGCGTTTGAACTATTGTTACTTATGCTGAAATAGATATGGATAAAAAAATCATTGCAATCTCTGGGGGGTTTGATCCGATTCATGTTGGGCATGTGCGCATGATTCAGGAGGCAGCAGCTCTTGGTGATGAGTTGGTGGTTATTATTAATAACGACAACTGGTTACAAAAAAAGAAGGGGCATGCGTTTATGCCGCAGGAGCAGCGTGTGGAAATTATCGAGGCGATGGCGGGCGTGACACGTGTTGTCTTAACTGGTCACGAGCCTGAGTGTGAGGACATGAGTGTGTGTGACGCACTTCGTGAGGTGAAGCCGCATGTGTTTGCAAATGGGGGAGACCGGTTTGCGGATAATATTCCGGAGGCTGTGCTTGCAAGAGAGCTTGGGATTGAGACGATTTTTAACATCGGTCATGGTGGCAAGGTGCAGTCGAGCTCTTGGCTAACGGCTGAGAACAGAAACGAGCGAGAGTGCTTTTGTTCTTCGGGGGAGAAGTACGTTTTATGTCATGGTAAGTAAAATTTATGTTTAGATCGGTTGGGATTTTATTTGGAATTATTTGTTTGGTTGCTGCTGTGATGGGTGGGTCGTATCTTTGGGATGCGTATCTGATTCATCCTGCGGATGAGGCAGAGTCGGTTGTGTTTGAGGTGGGGTCTGGTTCGTCTGTTGAAGCGATTGCTTTAAAGCTTGAATCGCAAGATCTGATTACTAGCACATTCTTTTTTAAAGTCTACGTAAAGCTTTCAAACAATGCATCAAGCTTGCAGGCAGGGACATTCGAGCTGATGTCAGGCATGAACTACCGTGCGCTTGTGGCCGAGCTTGGTCATGCAGAGGCTTCTGAGTCGCAGGTAACGATTCCGGAAGGGTTTACAGTAGATCAGGTTGGTGAGGTGGTTATTGAGAGATTTGAGAGTGTTGATGAGGATTCGTGGAATGAGATTGTTGGGGAGCAGGGGAGAACGATGGTTGCGCATTCAGATGTGCTTTCTGGCGTTCCCAGGGGGCAAGGTCTCGAGGGATACTTGTTTCCAGATACCTATCGGTTTCGTGATGACGTGAATGCTAAGACGGTGGCTGACACGATGGTGTTAACACTCAAGCGTCGTATGGCTGAAGGGGGAGTTGTGATCCCAAGTACGCTCGTGTTTGCAAATGGAATGACACTACATGAGTTGCTAACGCTCGCATCGATTGTTCAGCGCGAAGCACTTACTACAGAGGATATGCGTGTGGTGGCTGGAATCTTTTTAACGCGATTGCAAATCGGGATGGCGCTCCAGGCTGACTCAACAGTCAATTACATCACTGGTAAAAAAGACGCTGCGGTCTCACTTGAAGATTCACGAATTAGCTCGCCATACAACACTTACACCACACTCGGTCTTCCACCTGGGCCAATCAGTAATCCAGGAATCGACGCGATCATGTCGGTGCTTGAGCCGAATGAGACAGACTATCTATACTTCCTTACAGATTTGAGCGGTGTTGCGCACTTTGCAACAAGCTTTGATCAGCACATCGAGAACAAGTACAAATATCTGAAATAAAAACAGAGGCGCCCAGCGTTGGGTGCCTCTTTTCTTGGTGCAGGGACTCAGTGTTGAGTCCCTGTTTTTGTTTCATTACTCGAAAGCAATGTATCCATCTCGGTTTGCAATGCATACACCAAACAGAAGTCTAATCTCTCCATGCGTGGCAATTGCTTCATGCACAGCTTGTTGGAATGCCGCTTGCACTTGAAGTGCGTCGACGATTCTGCCTTCAAAGAACAGGTTGTAGTGCGAGTGGAAGAAGAGTGGCCACGTTTGGAAGTGGCGCATATCCGCGAAAGAGCTAGGAGGATCAACTGGAATCAGTTTGTCGGTCAGCTTTGCTGGTTGTTCTTGGTTGCTCGTTGCGTTTTTGAGCATGGTCGCAAACATGAGGCAGGCAAGTAGCCTGAGTTGCTTCGCACTTTGTTCGATTCTATGAAGAGCATCATGGCCGATTGAAGCTTCGAATCTTCTGGTAGATTCTAGCAACCGCTGAGACACCTTCTCGACGCTCAATGCTTCTGCATCACCAGATGCAGAGCTTTTTTCGAGTCTGTCTTCGGGCTCGCCGACCGTTCTCCTGTAAAGATCGATGATCATGAGTGTCCTCACCAGATCCATCGGGAACAGCGCTTCTAGTCGGTCTTTGGGGTTGTCCATGTTTACCTCGCTTGTCATCAAGGGGTATCTTGATGCGGTGGGTACGCTAGCAATGGGGTGAGTGATTGTCAACCAGCTGATCAGCACATTGAGAACAAGTACAAATACCTGAAATAAAAATAGAGGCGCCCAGCGTTGGGGGCCTCTTTTTAGTTCGCTTAGATCGCTTGTGAGCCTCCTAAGCATCTCTGGCGATTGATTGGTCACATAGTACCCGTCGTCATCACGCATCAGGCATAGGTCTAACGGAAGCTTGAGCATGCCATGTGTTGCGATTGTAGTACGTATGGATTGTTGGAATGCTGCTTGGACTTGCTCAATGTCCCCGGTCTGTTCTGAAAAAAATTCGTAGTAGCACTGATCGATGTAGTTTTTCCAGGTGCTGTTGTGCCTGAGGCTTTTGAATTCAATGGGCGCATCAACTGGCATGAGCTGCTCGGTCAATCTTACGGCTTTACCGCGATCAACAATGGCAGATTTGAGCATTGCAGCAAACATCATGCAGGCATTGAGTTGCAGGATACCCGCTCTCCGGTCGACGTCTGTGACTCCATCGATTCGCACCACAGATTCTTCTGGTTGTTTTCGCATGAGCCTTGTTGCAAGCTCGAGCGGAAACAACGCTACCAGCCGTCTCATCGATATGTGCATAAAGCCCTCACTCTCTCACCAAGGGGATCTTGATAAGGTGATACGCTATCAGTGCGTTAAGTGACTGTCAATCGATTAGGTTGCTTTTTGGGGCTGTGTGATTTGTTGACAGTTCCTTAAAAGAATAGTAGTTTTCGATCTTCTGTTACGCAGAAGATCACA
>JABITQ010000017.1 GCA_018700535.1 Candidatus Uhrbacteria bacterium
AACCCACGATGCGCCAAATCTTTAATCACATCAATCGCAACATTTTCATCTGTCACAAGACGCCCTTCAAACGGCCCCGTGCCTTTTACATACGTTCCATCCAAGTTCACGATATGAAACTTTGGTAGCCCAACGGCATTACCGAGCATAAAGTCATCAGCTCCATACATCACAGCTGTATGCACAACTCCAGTTCCATCCTCAGTGGTCACAAAATCAGCAGCCATCACATACCACCCTTTCTTATCCTCCTGATCTGTACCCTTAAGAAGCTCTCGTAGATATGGGTACAAAGGCTCGTACTCTTTTCCAACAAGCACATCCCCTGTCACCTCTTCAACAATTTCAACGTCATCTTCAAACAAATCGCTCACGCGCTCCTTTGCGAGCCAAACAAAATTCTCACCTTCTTTCACCTTTGCGTAAACAATCTTTTCACCAACAGCAAGCCCGACGTTTCCAGGCAGTGTCCATGGAGTTGTTGTCCAAGCGAGGATATATTCATTCTCCGTACCAACAATCTTAAACCTCGCCGTCACAGACAAATCCTTCACATCCTTATATCCCTGCGACAACTCATGACTTGATAGCGATGTCCCACAGCGCGGACAATGTGGTGTCACTCGGTAATCTTTGTACAAAAGATCTTTCTCCCAAACCTGTTTTACAATCCACCAAAGTGACTCGATGTATTTTGAGTCGTAAGTAATGTACGGGTTCTCCAAATCGAGCCAGTACCCCATGCGTTTGGTAAACCCCTCCCAATCTGTTTTGTATTTCCAAACACTCTCCTTACATTTGGCATTAAACTTATCAATACCGTACTCCTCAATCTCAAGCTTACTCTTAAACCCAAGCTGCTTTTCTACCTCAAGCTCGACAGGCAAACCATGGGTATCCCAACCAGCTTTACGAACCACATTGTAGCCCTGCATCGTTTTAAAACGTGGGATGCAATCCTTAAACGCACGCGACTCCACGTGGTGAATACCTGGCTTACCATTAGCAGTCGGTGGCCCCTCGTAAAACACAAACGAGCCCTTTGGGGCTTGCTTGTCCACGGTCTTTTGAAAAATACTATTTTGATCCCAATACTCTAGGACCTTTTTCTCATTTTCTGGAAAATTCATACGTATAAGAGGTTATCAACCCCTGATATAAAAAGCAAAAACGACACCTTAGTAGGTGCCGTTCGTTTCGTGCGTCTTCATCTGCGTCAACAACTCAACAACCTTGATCTCCCACCAATCTGATAACCGATTCAGAGACCATACCAAGGCACTCCACATAGTTGCGAGATTGAAAATGAACAAGACGAATCCGACAAGCCAAAGGCATTGAACCGGTTGTTGACCCGCATACTCCTTGAGATGGAGTCCGACGAGCACTGATACTGGCAAGACCCAGAAAACCAGAGTCATGTACGAAACCACCATTGACCACAATTCCCGAACCAACTTCTCTTGCTCAAGTTTTTTTCCCATGAATTCCTCCGTGTAGATGAGTCTCTGTTATAAACCGAAATGGATTTATGATCAATGCATCTAGTTTGGTAGAAACAGAAAACGACACCTTAGGGGGTGTCGTTCGTTTCGTGCGTTTACTCGGGTGAAGAACGCGCTTCTCGTTCCAGACGTTTCGTTCGTAGATACGGTACAAGACGCTTAAGTAACCACAGACTTGCGAATTGCAGCCCCACAACCATGAACATAAACGCAATGAAAGCACCGGTGATGATCGCGACAGCTGTTCTCAGACCAAACTCTTCTTTGAGAAAAAGAGTTCCGAACATTGAGAATGGTGAGAGGATGATCGAGATCCCCAACCAAACCAGCACCGTCTTCACGCTTACAGACCGCTGAGATTTTTTTGGGGTGGTAGTTTCCGTACCCATCTTTACTCTCCCTATAGATGCGTCTCTGTCTTAATCCAAAATGGCGTTATTGTCAATGTATTGATACTATTGCCTGCGTATGAAACCAACTATCTATATTGGAGCAGATCACGCAGGCTGGGAGCTTAAGGAAGCTCTCGAGGAGTACTTAAAGGAGAAGGATATTCGCATTGTCGACATGGGGAACAAAAACCTTGTAAATGGCGATGATTACCCAGATTTTGGCTATGCTGTAGCTAAACGTGTAGTCACAGACGAGAACGCTCATGGAATTGTTATCTGTGGGAATGCGCAGGGTATCTGTATTGTTGCGAATAAAGTAAGAGGAGTGCGCGCGGCAACAGGGTTTAATACTGATGTGGCCAAAAGTGCACGCGAGGACGACGACTCAAACATTCTCTGTCTTCCTGGAAGACACATCGATGTTAAGGAAGCAAAAAAGATTGTCGACACTTGGCTTGAGACAGAGTTCAGCGGAGAGGATCGTCACATTCGACGCTTGAAGCGCGTTGAGGAAATTGAGAATGATGAGTTTGGAGCTAACGCTTAACGATTAGTTATGATTGAGATCGTCCCAGCATTCCTTGTTGAATCCAACGAAGAGTTTGAGCAGAAACTCAGGCTTGTTGAGGGTCACGTTAACTTAATCCAAGTTGATGCACTTGATGGATCACTCTTCCCTAACACCGTCTGGTACGACGCAGAGCGCGTAGGTGCATTGCGCACCAAGGTTGAGATGGAACTTCACCTAATGGTCGAGAACCCAATCCCAATCGTGGAAGCGTGGCAAAAACATGTTCCGACGTTCAAACGCGCAATTGTTCATGCAGAAATGCATCGACCTATCGGTGCTGTCGTGGATCACATTAAAAATGTACTCAAACTTGAATGTGGCGTTGCGCTGAATCCAGAGACTCCCATGAAAAATATTGAGGAGGTTCTCCATCAAATCGATTCACTTACGATTATGGGGGTGCACCCAGGTGAAAGTGGTCAAGCATTTTTAGGCGATTCTGTTATCGAAAAAATCAAACAAGTTCACGCTCACGCACCTGATCTCATTATCGAGATTGACGGAGGGGTGACAGAAGAACTACTATCTTCTCTAGTGAGCGCAGGCATCACCCGTGTTTGCGCCGCGAGCCTAATTTTTAAAAACGAAGATCCTGAAGCTCAGATCAAGAAGTTAAAGGAGGAACTTTTAGAACTTAACTAGCACGTATGAACCGAACATTCGAGAAACACCCACTCGTTTTAGCTCTCGTCCCAGTGATCACTCTTACATTGTTTGCCTCACTATTTGTCGCAAACGTTCACGCTGAGGAGACAATGAGCTCAGAAGTTGAAGTCGAGCTTGTAAGCGAAAGTTCTGAGGAGACTGATGAGGAGGTTGTTGTAACAATCGTCGAAGAAGAGGGAGACGATGAAGCAATGGTGGAAGTGACTACCGAGGTTGTAGAAGATGAAGAGCTCGAGGAAGAGACTCTTGAGGAAGTCGCTGAAGAAGAAACTGTCGAAGCACTCAGCGATACAGAAGAACTCGAGGTAGAAGTAATGGAAAGCGAGGTTGCTGAAGAGATGATCGAGGATGACTCATGGCTAATGGATGTTGCAGAGCTAGAGTCAGGAGACCTGTTTCGTGGAAAGACTCGAAACGCCGTTTACTACTACGGAAACGACGGACTTCGTTACATTTTTCCAAACGAAAAGACTTACTTTACTTGGGAAGATGCGTTTACTGAGATCAAGTGGATTAGCGACGAAGACCTCACCACCATCCAGATTGGTGGAAACGCTACCTACAAGCCAGGTATCCGAATGGTCAAAATCGTAAGCGACCCAACGGTCTACGCTGTCTCAGCAAACGCTGAGCTTCGTGCAATTGAGTCAGAAGAAGTTGCTGTCGAGCTTTACGGAGAAGACTGGGCAACAATGGTGGATGATCTACCAGACTACTTCTTTACCAATTACTGGATTGGAAGCTCAATCGAGGTCGCGTCACAATTTGACGTTGCCATCGAAGAAACAGACGCAACATCAATTAACGACGACCGTGCACTCGAACCATTCGTAACAATCGAAATTACTGAGGGTGGTTACAGCGAGCCAACACTATTTGTTACTCCAGGCACAACCGTCCGATTCCTCAACAGTTCTGAGGCAAAACACTCAGCAACAGAATGGGATCGCATCTGGGGATCAGGCACACTTACACCAGGAGAGCACTACTCTCGAACATTCGAACGCATGGGAGTTTGGAGCTACTACTCAACCTACGCAGAACAAGCAGACATGAGTGGAGCAATCATCGTTGAATAAGCAGTGGAAAAGCCGGCTAGTAGCCGGCTTTTCTGTATGCTATAATTTGATCATTCAATTCATAAATTCACTGAATTAGTTATGACAAATCGTCTAACATTCCTCTCGGTCGTCAGCCTCACTCTTGCAATGACATTCGCTTTTGTCCTAGCAAGCTCTGTACCAACTGCTGGTGCAACAAGTTTCGTTACAGAATCTGACCTAGAAGTCGGAGACCTTATTCGTGGAGAAAGCTTTACTGCCGTGTATTACTACGGCGAAGACGGCTTCCGCTACGTATTTCCTAACGACAAGACATACTTCACTTGGTACGACAATTTCGACGACGTCCGATGGCTCGAAGATTCAGACATGTCTGATATCCAAATCGGCGGAAACGTTACGTACAAGCCTGGTGTAAAAATGATCAAGATCACATCTGACCCTAAAGTTTATACGGTAGGAGCAGGTGGAGAAATCCGCGCGATCCCATCTGAAACAGTTGCAACAGAGCTTTACGGATCAAGCTGGAACACAATGATCGACGACGTCCCAGACGGTTTCTTCCCAAACTACGATCTAGGATCTGAACTAGAGTTTGCAAGTCAATTCGACGCAGACGCAGAAGAAGCAGGAGCATGGAACATCGGTCACAACAAGAGTCTCGAGGGTTACACAACGGTCTACCTCTCAGACTCAAGCTTTGACTCCGTCACCATCGACGCTGGAACAGCTGTCCGCTTCATCAACAACGGAGATGTAAAGGTAGGCGCTAGCGCAGATGACAAGTCATGGGGAACAGGAACTCTCAACGCAGACGAGAACTTCTCCAAATACTTCGACGAAGCAGATGACTACGACTTCCACGACAAGTACGACTCAGGAAACGTAGGAACAATCACCGTTGAATAGTTAGTAAAGATATTAAAAACTACCGGGAAACCGGTAGTTTTTTGTTTGAGGTGATAATGATCGAATGGATCTTGTGGAGGCAGATGGTTTGACAATTGGGCTAAAGTAAGCTAGATTTGCTTGTCCTGGCGATTCAATCAGCGACAAAGTGGAGAAGACCCCATGACCAGAAAAGCACAATTCATCATGCTCGTTCAGACTTGGATGATGCAATACATGTTGACCCACATCCTCGACAAGACCCAACAAGATCTTGCGATAACGATTATGTTCAAAGCGATGATGGTTCCTGAAGAAGCAATTCCGAGATCCTCCATCATTCGATCTTGCAGCGACTTCTGTCGTTGGCATGTAGATGAAGAGGATTTTGATCAACCTAGTTGGATCATGCACTGGCATCCGTCAGAGTAGAACTCAACGAACGCGCGCGCGACCACCCACAATTTGTTGGGTGGTCTTATTGTTTATGAAACGTTTTCGCTACCCGGTAGCGAAAACGTTTCATATTCCCAACAACCGAGAAGATTCTCTGCGTTACTCGGTTACGTAACCTGGTAACGCAGAGCTCCTCACAAGGATGGGAGTGATGGAGATTCTTTGATGTGACGTTGCAAACCACAATCAACTATTTCATGCTAAAATGACTCCACTATGCCAAACTTATCTAAAGGCCCAAAGGTGCGGAAGCCGCTGCATCTGCACGAGAAGAAACTTAAATCTCTCGAGAAAAAAGCATTTGAGATTCGCGAGGATCTTATCGACATGCTGGTGGAAGCTGGCTCTGGCCACTCAGCTGGTCCACTTGGAATGGCGGATGTTTTTACGGCACTGTACTTTCATGTAATGGTGCACGACCCTAAAAAACCTGGTTGGAAAAATCGCGATCGTCTTATTCTCTCAAATGGTCACATCACCCCTATCCGTTACGCCGCTATGGCGCACGCTGGATACTTTCCAAAAAAGCAGATGATGACGCTTCGCAAACTTGGCTCACCTCTTCAAGGTCACCCCGAGCTCGAGTACCTTCCGGCTGTTGAAACAACTTCTGGCCCGCTCGGATCAGGATCATCACAGGCAGCAGGTATCGCTTACGCAGGACTGATGGACCAATCACCTTGGCGCGTCTATTGCGTCATGGGCGATGGCGAGCTTAATGAAGGACAAGTATGGGAAGCCTTTCAGTTTGCAGGTAACAACAAACTGTTTAACCTGACGTTCATTATCGACCGAAACAATATTCAGATCGATGGAGCAACAGAGGACGTCATGCCGCTCGAACCTCTCGTAGATAAGCTTGAGGCATTCAACCTAAACGTTATTCGTTGCGCAGGTAACTCGATCCGAGATTTTGTCTCAGCTGTCGAGCATGCGCAAAGCATTAGTGAAAAATCAACCGTCATCATTGCGGACACGATCCCCGGTTACGGAATCGACTTTATGGAGTTTGACTTCACCTGGCACGGAAAACCCCCTAAAGCTGGGGAGGAATCGCAATCAGCCGTAAATCATTTACGTACTTTGGCAGGACGTATTTCTAGCGAACACGAATAATATGAATACACGAACTTTGATCAAATGGGGCGCAGTGGTTCCTTTGTCCGTTATCGGAGTAATCGCGATTGTCATAATGTTGGTGAACGTAGTCGACGACGGCTTTTATGCCACCACTTCATCAAGTGGAATCGAATTCGCAGCATCAGACTCGTTTTACGCCGAGGAGGCAATCTTTGCTCCGCGCGCAAAAACATCTCTCATCGCAGACGAAGCTATTGCCGCAGAGATTGAGAACAAGGTCATCAAAACAGGATCTCTCGACTTGATCGTCGACAGCGCAACAGAGTCTGCGGCCCTTCTACAAACTCTTGCTGAAGGTCATGATGGTTACGTCTCAAATGTTAGCGTACGTGAGCATGACGACGGAACACACTCAGGGTGGATCACTTTACGCGTTCCTGGCGATTCATTCGACACCATGCTTACAGAGGCAAAATCTCTCGCACTTGTTGTTGAGGAAGAGTCTGTCTCAGCGCGTGATGTCACCGAGGATTACATCGACATCTCCGCACGACTTAAGACCGCAAACGCACAAGAGGCTCGTTACATCGAAATCCTCTCACTTGCTTACACAGTCGAAGATGTCCTTAACGTAGAAAATGCACTGGGCAATATTCGATCAAGTATCGAATCACTCACTGGTCGCCTACAATACCTCGACAGCCAAATCGACTTCTCAACCATCACCGTTAGTCTTTCAGAAGAGCCTGTAATTACAATCGGTGGAAAAGAATTCCGAATTGGCACAACAATCAACCAGGCAGGGCAGACTGTTGTCGCTGTACTTCAGTGGCTTATCGAAGCTTTGTTCTGGGTTGTGATCGTCGGTGTAGGTGTTGGTGTTCCAGTTGGACTTATCGTTTTCATTGGATACAAGAGCTTCAAACGCATTCGCAAATAACCTATGGCAAAGACAAAACGACCACAAAAAGGGATTAATAAAGAGATGCATTTAGTGCGGCATCTTTTTAATGAGGACAAGCTAAAGCATGTTCCTACCAGAAATGGTTATGGTGAAGGTGTTGTAGAAGCTGGTGAAGCCAACAAGAATGTCGTAGTGCTTTGCTGCGACCTTACTGAATCAACTCGCTCACACTTGTTCAAAAAAGCATTCCCAGACCGTTTCATCCAAATGGGAATCGCAGAGCAAGCATTAGCCTCAATCGGTGCTGGGCTCTCACTCGTAGGAAAAGTCCCATTTATCTCAAGCTACGCAGCCTTCTCCCCCGGTCGCAACTGGGAGCAGATCAAAACAGGTGTTGCACTACAAAACTCAAACGTAAAAATTGCAGGTGCACATGCAGGTCTATCGGTTGGTCCTGATGGAGCGACACATCAAATGCTTGAGGACATCGCAATTACTCGCATCCTGCCAAACATGACTGTGGTAGTGCCGTGTGATTATCTTGAGACAAAAAAGACAACGATCGCTGGGGCAAAAAAGAAAGGTCCGTTCTACTTCCGCTTTGCGCGCAGTGCCTCCCCTGTTATCACAACCAAGCAGACTCCATTCAAAATTGGACGCGCAGAAACATTTAGATTCGGTGAGGATCTCACGATCATTGCTGCAGGCCCGCTGATGTACGAAGCACTTCTTGCAGCAGAGATGCTCTCAAAAGACCACGGCATCGAAGCTCGTGTAATCAACTGTCACACAATCAGACCACTCGATGTGAAAGCAATTGTGAAAGCAGCAAAAGAGACAGGTGCAATTGTAACCGTCGAAGAAGCTCAGGTGGCAGGAGGACTCGCAGGAGCTGTCTGTGAGACTCTCGCACTCACAACCCCGATCCCAGTTGAGCGCATTGGTGCGCAGGATCGCTTTGGTGAATCTGGTGAGCCACGACAGGTTCAAGAAGGACTTGGAGTGACTGCTCCGTTTATCGCTATGGCCGCAGACCGTGTGCTTCAGCGCAAAATGGGCAAGCGTGTTAGTGCAATCCCAGCCCATATCACTGCTGCAGAGCAACGACTAGAATTGGCTCAAAAAGAGATTATGTCAGAAGCTCTTAGTCGCGCTCCAAAAAAGTGGGGTGGCAAAAAGCCAAATAACACTTTGAAATCAAGAAAAAAGTAATTGTCCGGATTTGTTAAAAAGGATTGAGCATATGCTTAATCCTTTTTTGTTATACTGTGCGCATATGTATGATCTTGTCTCAATCGGTGACATTAAACTCGACGTCTTTATCTCACTCGATGATTGCATTGAAAAATGTAATCTAAAAAAAGAACAGATTTTGTTTAAGCTAGGTGAGAAAATTTCCGTAAATGTTCAAGATCAGCAAATCGCTGGCTCCGCACCAAACGTTGCAACAGCACTTACCCGCATGGGAAAACGCACAGCTGTTGTAAGCAACATGGGAGATGACATCACTCACAAAATGGCGCTGGAGTTTTTGCGAAAAGAAGGCATTGCTACAACATACGTAAAATCTCACAAAGGAGTAAGAAGTGCTTACTCAGCTGTTCTCAATATTCAAGGTGAGAAAACAATCTTGGTGTCCTACATCAAGAAAAAGAATATACTTCCAAAGGGGCTAAAAACTAAATGGTTGTATATCTCAGAAATGGGAGATGAATACGAATCTCTTTACAAACAGCTGCTTACACACATCAAAGTAGAGCACACACTTCTTGGCTTCAATCCTGGCAACCAGCAGATCATGGAAGGGAAACCAATTTTGTACAAACTGATCAAAAAATCCTCTGTACTTTTTGTTAACGTTGAAGAAGGACAGCGCCTTGTGGGCTCAAGCAAGATCAAAATCAAGACACTTGCTGACAGACTGTTTAAACTGGGACCAAAAGAAGTTGTCGTAACCGACGGTCGTAAAGGCGCCTATGGCTACGACGGCACAAACCTCTACTTCTGCCCAATCTACCCAGGCCCTCGCAACGAAGCAACTGGAGCAGGAGACTCATTTGCAGCCGCCTACCTCGGCGCACGAATGCATGGCTTCTCAATGCGAGAAGGGCTCATGTGGGGATCTGTAAACGCAGCATCTGTAGTAAACGTCATTGGCCCTACACCTGGGCTCTTACGCGAAACTCAAATAAAAGCCAGGTTACGAAAACTTCCAAACTACGGTCCAGAGATAATTAGCTAAGCGAGGACTTTTCGGGACAGAAGCAGTATAATAAGCCCAATAAAATCCTATGCTTACAACACTTTCAACCGTTCTCAAAAAGGCAGAAAAAGGCCGCTACGCTGTAGGGGCTTTTAATATTAACAACCTCGAAATTCTGCAGGCTGTTATGGATGCAGCCGAGGCTGAAAAGTCTCCAGTGATTATCTCGACCAGTGAAGGAGCGATTAACTATGCTGGAATG
>JABITQ010000014.1 GCA_018700535.1 Candidatus Uhrbacteria bacterium
ACATTGATGGTACCAAAGTGCTCAGCTCCAACTTTCTTTGATGCAGACCATTCTACAGATGCTTCCTCTGTATTAAGAGCATATGCACCATCGACAAGCTCGAGACTAACAACAACAACTTCTTCTTGAATCTCATCAACGACATCAGGAGCCACCTCAGTACAACCAGCACCAAGAAAAATAAGAGGAATGACTAACGTTGGGACCAAGTACTTAAACATAGACTTTTGCATAATTATAGTTCTGTTAAATTTCGACCTTGGAACAAATCCATCGTCCAGCTAAATGCTACACGCAACTTGTTCGCTGCCCCCGGCGTCTTGAATAAGTAAACTGTTCTCCATAGATACCAAGCCAACACACCCTTAATCGTGTACCCATAGATAATTCCGACTCCATCTCCATAACCAAGCGAGAACATTGTTCCTAGCACCTCTAGATTATATGCCTCCAATTTCTCACCTGTCTGGTGTCGATGAATATTCTCTGCAACAACCAACGCTTGGCGTGTAGCTGTTTGAGCAAGTTTTGGAATCGGCTTGCCATCGACTGCAATAATATCACCTAGCGCAAATAAATGCTCATCCTCGATAGTTTGCAACCCTGCATTCACGGGCACATGACCGCGTTCATCAAGAGATAAATCCTCAGCAAACACATCTGTATTCGGTCGCACACCAGAAGCCATCACTGTTACATCAGACCTGTAATCACCAACTGTTGTTTCAATTCGGTCTGGGTGAATCACTTCTGCATAAGCCCCGCAGACAGGTGTGATCTGCATATGATCCATCGCCTTTCGAATATAAGCTTGCACCCCATCGCTTTCGATACGACAAAACACATCGCTCGCCTGAATAATCTGCAGTGTGTAATCAACACTTGAGTCTTTCCCCTTCAATTCTTCAAGCATCCGAGCAACATCAAAGATCAACTCAACACCTGTTGGACCACCACCGACAACAGTAACAGCAACGTGATGATTGATACCTTGTGCATGCGTAATAATTGCCTTCTTCAACAAGATCGCATCTTCCACATCTTTTAGTGCATAAGCATGTTCCACACCTTGCACATTAAAAAAGTTTGTTGTTGATCCTGTAGCAACAACTAAATAACTGTACCCAAACTCTTCACCGTTCACCCACACGGTCTTACGTGCACGATCAATCCTACTTGCTCGCCCGCGAATATAACGAAGATGGTTTGATTGGAAAAAGCTCTCGTATTCAAAAATAATATCATGAGCAAGCAACGAACCAGTAGCGACCTCATGCAAAAGTGGCGTAAACGTAAAATAGTTTGTTTCACTAATCAACAACACCGAATACCCACGTTTCAACAACTCTTGTGCTGTATACACACCCCCAAATCCTCCACCGATAATAACAATTGGATCATCATTCATAACGACCTCATTCTAGCATTTACCGCATAAAACCAAAAACCACCCTTGAGAGGTGGTTGTCGACGAAGCCTGAGCTTGTCGAGGGGGTTTATTTGGTTTCTTTGTGGTTCTTGTGAACCTTACACCACTTACAGAACTTCTTAAGCTCAAGGCGCTCCTTGATCTTCTTCTTGTTCTTGGTGCTTTGGTACCCAATGCGCTTACATTCGGTACATTCTAGTTTGATGAGATTATCTTGAGACATATAGTTGAATTCGGATAGACCCTACCTTTTGGGCCATTATCTGTCAATCCTCTCCTCCAGCAGCCATGCCAGCAACAATATTGCTGAAACAACGGCTGGAGCCGTCTATCGGATTCGAACCGATGACCTATAGTTTACAAAACTATTGCTCTACCAGCTGAGCTAAGACGGCGCTTGTTTCTGGTGCGTACGTTGTGGGAATTGGGTACTGAATTGCTGTCGAGCTCAGCTCGACTACCTCGCTGAAGTATACAACGGTTGGGTTGGGACAAAGCTCAGCTTTGTCTTTGCGTACCCCAACCGAGCTCAGCTCGGTGGTGGGCCGGGAAGGATTCGAACCTTCGAAGGCAAAGCCATCAGATTTACAGTCTGACCTCGTTGACCGCTTGAGTACCGACCCGTTTCAATTACCAATGTACGCGGATTATTCTATAAGAATAGGTTTTAAAAGTCAACGGCTGTTATCCCTATATTAAACAAGGATAATCACAGTAAATACATACGAAAACGTAAAAACTATTCCTACCTAAGCTTCTCACCCATAGACTCTCTAAGAGACTTCTCCGCCATCGACACACTTGCACGCCTACTCTCCTCAAGATAACCAATAACCATAACGTCTACAGCAGCCTGAAGATCATCTGTGGCATTGTTGTCACCAACAAGCTTGGAGGCCTTTTGCCACTCAACTCCCTGCACCTCTGCCGGGTCAATCGAGAGATGTGGCTTATTCTTACTAAAGACCATCCCTGTAGCAAGCGATCTCGTCCGCTTGTTATCTCCTGATCCCAGTGGGTAACTATCTGCCGCATACAACGCTTCGGGAACAAAGTAAATCGTATTTGAATCATCAATCTTCTCAGAGGCTGCATAAGCAAAAAGCTCGTCCTTTGTGCCAGGCCAATACACAACAGTAAACGGCACCTCTTCTCCGTGACGCAACTCCTCATTGATCTCGAGTGCCGTATTGATAAACGCCGCTTCATCCACATGGTTAATACGTTTCCCCTCTCTATACACCTCTGTCGCCACACCGTGAGCAGACGCCGACTGTTTATCTGGATCAATTTTTTTATCTGCACTTCTTTTCTGCAACAACAACTCGCCATCATGAAACATCAAACAAGAGACAACTAGATACCGATCTCCTGCAGCCCGTGCCTCACCTCTGGTAGAACGTGCATCACTAATTTCACCATCGTCACCTGTAAGATAAATCTGCTCATTCGGCTTTTCTGCAACACCCTCAACGTTCACATAAGGTTTTGCACGAACAGAAATAACTTGCCCTGTACTTGAAATATCTAAATCACAAACAACCTTTCCAGACTCATCCATAACAGGAACCGTCTGCTTTCCAAAATCTCTTCTATCCAACAACACCTGCATAACCTCAGGGCTCCGCACAGGTTTTTCTTTTAACTCACCCGTTGAATAACTATTCACCTGGATATCACCATCAAATTCGGTTAAGCGATTCCCTTCAGTATCCTCAATCCACTCGGATCGTGAAGCAGAATCTTGAACAAAAATCACACTCTTCTTTTCTCCACCCCCGCTCAACACAGCAGGCATAGACCGTTTGTCACCATTACTCTCCCAAGATCCAACATCAACAATCGAATAACGCGCTGTCACATCGCCTGTTCCTGGATCAAAAATATCAATACTACTTGAAGAGCGTGAAGTCACATTCGAAAAGAAAAAAGCCGGTACCTCTTCTCGAGCATGCTCCCTCCCAAAACCAGGACGTTTTTCAGACATAAACAATTGATTACTAAATCTCTAAAACTAATACGTCAATATTACAGCAGTGCATGGATATCACAAGAGGGTGAACAAACAAAAATACATCAGGATTTCCTGATGTATTTTTGGAGCCACGATCGGGATTCGAACCCGAGACCTCATCCTTACCATGGATGCGCTCTACCAACTGAGCTATCGCGGCGTAAGCCGGCAAAACTATAACAAAGCCCCCCGGCTTTGTGAAGACTAGTTTGTGGACTTACTTGTCTTACTAACGTATGCGTCTTTTTTCTTTTGAAAACGAGCTTCAAATTCAGCGATCTTCTTATTCTCTGCGTTCACCTCTTTCAACGCCTTAATCCCCTCTCTCGCATCTTTGAGCGACCCTGCTTTCAATGCAGCCTCGATGTAGTAATCCAAATACCTTGGATTCTTAGAACGCTTTTCTACAGCCTTCTTAAAGTGCTCGAGCGCAACCTTGTCGTTGCCCTCTGCCACCTCGAGCTCGCCTAAAGACGCATGAACACTCGCATCTGTTGGTGCAAGCTTGAGGGCAAACCTTAATGTCTCTCGTGCTTGCTCTAGCTGTTTACTTTTAATATACAAATTTCCAAGTCCCTCATACGCATCTGCGCTCTTGGGGTTGTGGCTAATAATGTCGATAAAGATTTTCTCCGCAGGAATAAACTCTTCATCTTTAATCAATGCCTCAGCCTCTCCAACAAGCTTGTGCATTGTGTCGCTGTTGTACGCATGCTGCCCTTCAGACGCGTTGCGCTTAAGCTTTTGGTAATACTGCTCCATGCGATACAAACGTTGCACGGCACGACGACCAATCCTTGAGACACCACGCACCGCTCCAGAAGTAGACTTTGAGACAGAACGAAGCTTTGCCCCACCCTTACGATTAAACTTTTGTAAAATAAGCTGCTCTTTCACTTGTCGCGTACGCTCCTTTGGAATTGATGTGACATCAATCATTCGCAGCTGTGGAATTTTTTTGTACACAATAACCCCAATAACAATTAGAGCGAGTGCGATCAATACGTAAGCTAAGTACACCATAGATTATTCTTGTAATCCCTCCATTACCTCAATGGCTGCATTCACAACCTCACGAAACTGATTTAATTTAACGGATGCTCCACCAACCAACACACCTCCAATCAACTTCTCACGCATAAACTGATACGCATTTTCACCTGTAACAGATCCACCATACAGAACATCCAACTGTCCTTTAGGAGCATCTGGAAACACACCATTCAATACGGCATGAATATACTCATGCATCGCAAGTGCTTCTTCAAGACTTGCTGAGCGTCCTGTGCCGATTGCCCAAAGCGGCTCGTACGCAACAAGCAGTTTACTACCTCCACGTAATCGCACATCGCTCAATGCCGCCCCCAACTGATCGCGAACAACATCCCGCGCTTGGTCTGCATCTCGTTGCTCAGCTGTTTCACCAACACACAAAATAGGGATCAACTGATTCGCAAGCGCCTGACGCACTTTTGCATTTACCATCTCATCTGTCTCTCCAAAAACCTGACGGCGTTCAGAGTGACCAATAATCACATGAGACACACCCACCTCTGTAAGCATGCGTGCAGAAGTCTCACCTGTAAACGCACCCGAATCTTCTGAATGCATGTTCTGCGCACCGAGCGATGCAGCAGATCGTGCCACCACCTTGCGCACCTCGCCGAGAGCCACGAATGGTGGGCACACAACGATCTCTGGGATCACCTTGCTTCCACGCACAGTCAAAAGCGTGCCGCGAGCAAGCGCAACACTTTCACGCACACCTACGCGCATTTTCCAGTTTGCAATGATGGTTTTCATAAGACTATTTTTTTACGAGCCCTGCTTTTCGCAACAAGTCTGCACCAGACTTAAATGGACCCACCGCAGCAACGCTAAGTTGCTTCTCGTTTAGAACTAATTTTGCAACCTCTTGAATATCAGCAGATGTCACTGCATCTAATTGTTTCAAGTAGGTCTTTGGACTGCGCACTCGACGCTGAAACATTTTTTCACGCGCATACCATTGCGCACGCTGAAAACTATCTTCCATCCGAATTGCCATCTGTCCACGAACATAAGCCTTTGCAGCCTTGAGCTCGCGCGCAGTTACTTTCTCTCGTTTAATCTTACGCACTTCTTTCATGATTGTCTTCACAGCCACGTCCAAACGTTTCTTATCAAGCCCCGCACGAATCATGAACACACCCGTCTCTTCATACGATGTATTCATTGCGCGCACAAAGTATGCAAGCCCTTTTCGTTCACGAACCTCTGTAAAAAGCCTTGATGACATGTTGCCACCTAAAATCGTTGCAAGCAACTGCACAGCCGGATTACGCGCATCTTGCTCACCAAACGATGGGAACCCCATTGCTAGCTGAATCTGCTCAGTAGGCTTGGATTGCACACGCGCACGAGGCCCTTTTTTGCCCGAATCAACATGCAGCTCAAAACCACTTGGAACGTCTTTTTGATTTTTACGTTTTCCAAAACGTGCATCAATCCACTTCTTTACACGACGATCAATGTTTCCAGAAACAACGAGTACCATGTTTGATGGTTGGTAGTTCTTTTTATAAAACGCATGCATCTCATCACGATCCACATTCCGAATAATGTCTGGCGTCCCCGCAATCTCCCAACCAAGCGTTGATCCATCAAACATCACACGCTCAAGCAACTCACTCACGTGCATCATTGGGTTGTCCTCGTACATGTGGATCTCCTCCACAATCGCACCACGCTCACGGTTCATCTCGTCCTTATCAAACTTAGATGAAAAAATCATGTCATCGATCAGATCGATCCCAAGCTCTAGGTGACTCTTATCAACCTTCACGTAATACCCCGTTACTTTCTTGCCAGTAAATGCATTGTAGTCTGCACCAATCGCATCAAGGGTGCGCGAGATATGCTGAGCTGTTGGGCGGCGACGTGTCCCCTTAAACATCATGTGCTCAATAAAGTGAGACGCACCACTAATATCCGCGTATTCATAACGCGAACCAACACGCACAAGAACGAGTACAGAGACGGTCTCCGTCCCTGCCACAGGTGTCATCATGACGCGCATGCCGTTGTCTAATGTAAATGATTCTGTTGCCATAATTATATTGATTGAGGTCGACTCATCGACTCTCTCTTTGGTTGATTATCCCACTCATCATCCTCATGTGACTCATCTTCTGGATCCACCGGAAAGATCAGATTCCCCCCACTCGTTTCATCCAAACGCTTCTGAAGAACCTTGTCTGAAGGAATCGTATCCCCGAGAACTTGCCTTCGCTCTTTCAAATAAAGCTCGTAAACGTCTTTACCTACTTCTCGTGAAATCCGATTAATATGAGACTGCGCATATAAAAGGATATCAACAAGGTCATCCCTCACAACCTCCGCATCCATATCTTTAGCATCAACACTCAAGCCTTCTCGATCATCCTTCAGCACATTCAAAAAATCAGGCTCAAGTTTCTCGGCTGGCAATACTACACCAACAACTGTTACCGCTCCATGATATTGATTTGTTGTAGAATAAAAGACTTTTGACTTAATTGAATCAGCGGCAGCTACAGCACGTCGCGCCCGCTCATAAAATTCCTTCGGTACGATTGAAATAGCATACGAAGCAAGATCCTCAGCAACATGTGCACCGAAGATAATCGCAATCTCTCCTTTTATAAGCTTGTCTACACAAGTCACCCCCTCTATCCCAGGAACATGCTCGATAGCAAATTCTCGCACCCCTCTTTCAAAATCCTCCTCATCTCCTCTGAGACCGTATCCCTGATGTGTTTCAGCATCTATTTTACGATCTAACTTTTGTGTTCGATGATCAAATTCAAAAGCCCCTAGCCATCCATCGTCAGTATCACTCGTCAACAACGCTAAGTCTGGAAATCCGTAATCCTTAAGACTTCCCTCACGAACAATCAAATCCATCTGCACATCCACAGATGTCTTTCCAAAACCACGAGCAATTTCTTTCAACTGCTGATGAAGTGCATCTCGATCTCTATCAACCTGAATCAAATATGGATCTCCAACTTCTGACCCTTGAGTCAACAAAAACATCTCATGATAACGATCCACCATAGCCCCATACAAATGCTGCCGCTCTTTCTCGCCAGCACCAGCAATCTCTCGCATCTCCTCACTAGAAAGCGGACCAAGGTCTTTCTTGATCTGATGACGCAACGCTTCCGTTCTGCTTGGATCGTATTGATCAATCATACTCAAACTAATTTCTCAGCAAACCAAGTATCCAGATCCGCAATCCTCACACGCACCTGCTCCATCGTATCTCGGTCGCGAATCGTAACCGCCTTGTCCTCAACAGTCTCAAAATCCACTGTGACACAATAAGGCGTCCCAATTTCATCCTGACGTCGGTAACGCTTTCCGATAGATTGCGTCTGGTCGTAGTCTGTACGGAACTTTGTTGCAAGCGCTTCAAAGACTGGTCGCGCAACCTCTTGCAACTCAGGCTTTTTTGAAAGTGGAAGCACTGCGATTTGATATGGAGCCATGTGCGGCTTAAAGCGCATCACAATGCGCGTATCTCCATTCACCTCTTCTTCTGAATACGCACTAAGCATAATCGCTAGCAATGTGCGGTCCACACCCATTGAAGGCTCAATGACGTGAGGGATAATTTTGCGAGCACCATCGTTTGGATCCGTGTACTTCATGTTCTCACCCGAAGCTGTCTCGTGATTAGTGAGATCAAAGCTTGTGCGATACGCAAGCCCCCAAAGCTCTTTTGTTCCAAATGGAAACTCGAATTCAAAATCAATGGTTCGTTTTGAGTAATGCGCAAGACTCTCATCTGGAACCTCCAAGCGATGCAGGCGCGCCTTGTCGATTCCGACAGACTCAGCCCATCCTTCCATCCAACCCACCCAAGCTTCAAACTGTTTCTCCCAATCTTCTTCCTCAACAAAATACTCAATCTCCATCTGCTCAAACTCGAGCGTGCGGAAAATAAAGTTTCCAGGTGTGATCTCGTTTCGAAATGCTTTTCCAATCTGACCAATTCCAAACGGGAGACGTTTCCGGGAAGTATTTAGAACATTCTTAAAGTTTACAAAAATTGCCTGCGCCGTCTCTGGTCGCAAATACACAGACTCTTTTGAATCCTCAGTCTTTCCAATAGCTGTCTCAAACATCAAGTTAAAAGACTTCGGTGCACTGAGCGAATTTCCATCAGGACTCTGCAACCCAAGCTCCGCAAGCTTTGCTGCAATCTTCTCAAGCGACCATCCATCAACAGACTCTCCTGTCGCCTCTTCGATAAGATGATCCGCACGATAACGTTTGTGCGTCTCCATGTCTTCAACCAAAGGATCGCTAAACCCAGCAACGTGCCCGGATGCCTCCCAAACCTTTGGGTTCATCAAGATGGCACCGTCGAGCCCCACCATGTCTGCACGTGATTCAATCACCTGCTTCCACCAGTCGCGCTTAATGTTCATGCGCATCTGTGCGCCAAGTGGACCGTAGTCCCACGAGTTCGCCAAGCCACCATAAATAGCAGATCCTGGATAAACGAACCCTCGCTTTTTTGCGAGGGCGGTTAATTTCTCCATTGTGACATTTGTATCAGCCATATTACACAGTCATGATTTCTTGTTCTTTGCTCTGCCCGATCGAAACAACATTCTCTGTAAAACTACTTGTCATTTCATCAATCGAATCGATCAACTTAAATTTTTCGTCCTCGCTAATATCTTTTGCTTTCTCTTGTGCAATAACATCACCACGCACATCCTCACGAACACTTCTAATACGAACCTTCGCATCCTCAAGCATTTCTTTCATGCGCTTCACCATCTGCTTGCGGTTATCCTCTGTCATCGGTGGCATCATGATGCGAATCACTGTGCCGTCGACAACTGGACTCAAGCCAATGCCAGCATTACGAATTCCTTTTTCGATATTCTGAGTAAGTGCCTTATCCCAAGGATCGATAATGAGTGTCTTTGCGTCTGGAACCGAGATAGAAGCCAAGCCTTTGATTTCCATAACAGCGTCATACGCACTTACAGGAATATCCTCAACAAGCGCCGGAGTTGCTCGTCCTGTCCGTAGCTGCATCAATTCCTTGCTAAGCTGATCTATTGCCTTCTGAAAACGTGGCTTGTTCTGAGTCAAAACTGGATGCATAAATTTCTATTTTAATCTGTTGAAGTTGCGACACCAACATATAACACCGAGCTGTCATCTGGGTCAACTAGCATTGCACGCGGAATACGATTTGATGGAAAACGCTCTGTGTTCCAAGTTTTCCCTCCATCTGTTGAATGATAGAACGCTGCATTGCTTGCATAATAAATAGTGCTAGGGCGAGACTCATCGATTGCAACGGCACGGATTGTAAGTTGACCTGGTGAAGAGATAAGACTGATCTCGCTCCATGTCGCACCAAAATCTTCTGAGCGAAGAAGTCCGTACTGTGTTGCGGCAATCACGACACCACCATCATCGCTTTGCACAAGACTAAACACGTCATCAGCATTCTTCAACTCTTTAATCTGATCTTTAATCTTCTCCCAACTGTCACCGCGATCATCTGATCGATAAACTCCTCCTTTAAACGTTGAAGCAAGGATCTGCCTACTATCACCATTGCTCACAATAATCTCAGAGATCTCACCTCCTGTCTGCAATGATGTCTGCCATGACCCTCCACCATCTTGGCTTAAGAGCACGTCACCGTTTGAAAGACCTACCCAGATGTTGTCACTGTCGTACCAATCAATCGCTACTTGGATCACGTTCACGCCAGAACGGTTCTCAACATAGACCTCGTTATCAAACGAACGCATACAGTCACTCGTGTGGTACAAACGTGAACCCTTTGCCACATACAAGCTACACACATCTTTTGGATCAACCTCTACAGCATAGATTGTGCCGGACTGAAGCGCAGCATACTCTGGCTGACGCCATGAGCTACCAGCATCCTCGCTATACAACATTCCGTTCGCACGTGTTCCGATGTAAAGGTAGGTATTGTCTTGTGGATCCATCTCCATGTTCAAGACATTGCTGCCTGCCAAAGTACCGAGCCCCTGTGCTGTTGGCACAACAACAGTCTGCGACCAGTCCTCACCAGCATTCGAGGTTTTAAAAATACCTCCATCACCAGCACCACCTGTTGAGCTTGAGCCAAAACACCCAGCACCTGTGAGCATAACGGCGAATAAAACGATAAAAAGATTCCTCATAAAAATAGATGTTCAAGAGCTAAATGTGGATTGATATTTTGACGCGTACTCTCACGGACTTCCGAAAGCCGCTCGAGAGAATGCACCACTTGGTTTATAGATAAAGAAAGATTCTCATCGGCATGTACACCCGTTAAACCAAGCTGCCTATGCAACTGCGCGCGCAAGACCTCCTCGGCGCGATCAAGCGACGACGCTAGCACAACAGCTTTGTTCGCTTCTGCTTTTGGAACCATGTCTGTTGCCGCACGAAGTTTTTCAGTAATCGATCCAGCAAACGCATACGCCACAGAACTCCTCCCAGTTTCATACGTCGACCGATACGCAGAGTCTTTCAAAAACCTCACAGCATTCACAGGACGACCGAACGCATTCTCTGCCGCCTCAAGCGCATCCGACTTTGCAAAGCCAAGCTTTGCAAGACCAGTAGTAATATCTGATTCTGCCACGGGATAAAAACGCACAATCTGACAACGTGACGCAATCGTGGCCAAAACCGACTCGGTGCTTTGTGCATGCAAAATCAAAATCGTTTTCCCCTTTGGCTCTTCCAGTGTTTTCAGCAAAGCATTCGTTGCACCAATAGAAAGTCGATCAGCCTCTTCAATAACTCCAGCCTTCCACCCACCACCCATCGCGCTCATTGCAAGCCTGCTTGTCAGTGCGCGTATTTGTTTTACAGAAATCTGCGTTTTGAGCTTGTCTGTCTTTTCGTCACGAATACGTTTTACAAAAGAGATATCTGCGCTTACATCCAAATGCACCACCTCAGGAAACAACGTCTTTAAAAGAGCTTCTGTCACAGCACTGCGCCCAATACCTTCTGCACCCACAAACAAAAACGCATGCGGGAGCGTATTGTTGGCAATCATGCGCTCAAGCACCGTTATTATCCGACTGTGACCAATGACCCCTCGAAAAGGATTGCTCATATAGACCAAATTATACCATGATTGGCTTTTCTACTTTGGGGATGGATTCTGGTCAATATATGGCACTAAAGTCAGCCTGTGTTAACAAAATCGAGACAAGAGTATTTGACTAAACTTAGCTAAATAACTAAACCTTTCCATGCGCTAGTCTTGACAAGACTGACAAAATATGATAGTCTGCAACCATGAAGATAAGAGATCTAAGAGGGTCGATTATCGCTCACTACAAATAAAGACTGTTTAGGCAGCCTTTAACATCTTGGGAGAGAGCCACAACGGCAGTGGAAAAAATGCCGTCAACAACGCTGTTTGTTGTGCTTATTGATTTTCTCTTTCTATAAGTACAACAAACAGCGTTTTTTGTTCGATGTCCTCAACCTCATGGAGGAGAGAGAAACCGTCTGACGAACCTCAATAGAGGAACATCAGCGGCGATCGTTCAATGGTTTAACTAGGTGAATAACTTACTTAATCCATATCCCAACGATCACGACCCATACCTGGCTTGCCAGGACACTGGGTCACAACTTCTCCAGGAGGTTGGCGAGATCAAGTCAAGTTTAGAAATTTCGGAGGAGAAGTGGTTTATCAAAATGGTTTGACTCGGTTTTCTGACTCAATCCATATCCTGATACGCCTTTGGACTCATACCTGGCTTCGGTCGGTCACTGAACCAACACTTCTCCGAAATTTCTGAGCTGGATTAAACCCCCCAGCCAGGTGCCTTTTGGAGGCATTTCATGTACGCCGTTGACCCGTCCGTAAGCAATCTTTTCATCGTCGTCGTAGCAGAGAGCGACGACGTAAACCGAGCGCTCAAGCTCGAACTCGAACTTGGTCTCCCAGAGGATGCGTGGAGAGAAGTCCTCATCGTGTGTCGAGGAGAACACGCTGATCCCCAAGTGGTCTCGTTGGAGGAATTCACCAGGGCTCGCGAAGGGACCGAGCATCTCACCAACATCGATCTCGTCGAGTACAGCCACATGAACGTTCCGAGCATTCAGTTTGGTCTCTACGACTATCTGATGGAAGACGGCACAATCACCCCGCACCGCCACCCCGACCAGTAGCTGGAAACCTACCGTCGGACGCCGGATGACTTGCATGCTCTGCAAGTCATCCGTCCCACAGAAGCCATCAACTCCGTTGGTGACCTCTGATAGGACAAACAAGATTGTCGCAACTAGCCCGCAGACTTCTGTGAGCTGGTTACGGCAATCTTCCAGAAACGGAGGCTGTCGTGGGCTGTGGTGCTCAATACCACAATAGAGGGCACTCAGCCCAAGTCAGTCAATCAATCGAGAAATCAACCGGAGGTCCCATGACCGCTGCCATGAAGAAAGTCGTCGTTATCCCCACAACCACCAACACGTCCCACAAGTGCAACAGCGGCGGCGGCTGCAACTATCGAGGAATCGCTCGTGCGATGTACCTCCCGCCCATGCCCAAGCTCATTGAGCTGAGCGGCAAACAAAGCCCGACCGAGCAGGATCTGACGAAGCACATTCGCTGTGAACGATGCTCAAGCGGTCGCGAGCGCGTACAGCTCGACACCATGCTGAGCCTCATGCGAGGTGAGGCCAAGGTCATGACCCGTCGCCGTCGCCGGGTCGCACCGACTCCCACCCCCACCATCACCCGCAGCCAGACCCCTGGCAACGCCAGAGATCTCCGCACATTCCTTGGCATGCCGCAGCTCTAGCAGTTGCAACGCGCTACGAGGGAGGGTCGTCACTTCAGACGACCCTCCCAAGCCCCTCAAAGTTCAGAATGAAATTCATTGTGCACTTCGAGGGACATCAACAAGGAGCCCACGTGAAAGCAGCAACAACCACCTCCGGCGGCAGAGTGACACAAGGACCCACGTGGTTCACCACATCTCCTGCCAGACTGAGAAACTCCAAACCCAAAGCCACCAAGAAAGGTGACAAAGTCGCCATCCGGCGGCGTGGAGGAAAGGAGACGCGCATCGAGCGCTGACCCAAACCTCTATAGCAATCTCAACAACCCTAACCCTGGTCTGGACGACGCCATACGAAGCTCGTCCACCCCTCGTAGTGCACAATGAATTTCATTTTGCCTTACGAGGGATAAACACAGAGAGGTTCCCTATGCACAAGACCATCGCGCTGCTACTGATCATCGTGATCATGCTCTGCGCATTCCTCCCCATCAGCTTTGAAGCAACCACAGAAGGGGTTGAGCAAAGCACCAAAGGAATCGAGCAGATCAATGCAGCTTTCACCTCAGGCTTCTAGGAGAACAGGGCATGGCCAAAAAAACGAAGAAGAAACCCCAGGAATACTTCGATCCGTCACCGGGTCTTCACCGAGATCGAAAGCTTCGATTCTGGGAGCATGAGATGACTGTGATCGAATCCCTGCTCACAAGAGCTAGGGCTCGTGAGCCAAGTCTCAACATCGATCCGAACTACATCAAGTACGGAGGTCGTATCACGGACTTGAACAAACGCGCGCAACACGTTCGCGAAAAGCTCGGCACCTATGAAATGCGCCTGGCAGTCAAGTTCAGAACGAGGAGAGAAGAGCTTCGCTAAAGCAAGCAATAACCCCCCCCAACTGGTCCCGGGCGACACCATACTAAGTCGCCCATCCCTCATAGCGCAGGACTCGCTCCTGCCTTACGAGGGATACAAATCTATCGGCACTTCGCCGACCCCAACCAACTCTGGTTCACGACAGGTCAAAGGGCTTCGGTCCTTGTCGTGAAATAACAACCAGAACAATCCTCGTAAAGGAGGCACCATGACCGTCAGTTTGAACCAGATCTGCGCAGCCGCCACACTCCTCGCCACCAGGTTCGCTGGGGATGACATGCGGAAGTTCCTGGATCTGAAGAATCGTATTGCCACTGGTGCTTGCACTGGTGGAAAGATGACAGCAGAAGCCATCGTCGAGATCGCCAGTTCCGTAGTTGAGGATGGTGCATCTCCTGTTGTTCGACTGGACTTCAGTCTCGACATGTCGCTGGATACGACACCGTTTGAGACGGTTCCCGGAGAACTCATGACGATGTCTGATCGCGAGATCAACGTTCTGATCTCGTGGGGGAGGAACAAGCTCGGCATCAACCGCAAGTTGATGGTCGGACGTGGTGGCCACAACATCAGGGCTTCCCACAACCTTCTCATGATCATCCTCAACGACAAAGATCGCCAACAGTACCGCGACGAGCTCAACGCTTGCAGCAGCAAGCCCGCCCTTCAGGCAGCATAGGTGGGCAGCTAAGCACCAACCCCCGGTCGGTTCGAGATGGCACTCCGCCAACTCACCGACCGGGCCTGGTCTCATAATACGTATGAGACCCGATCATTAAAGCGCAGGAGTTACTCCTGCTCTCTAACG
>JABITQ010000062.1 GCA_018700535.1 Candidatus Uhrbacteria bacterium
ATACATTGACGATCCCCAAAACTCCTGATAGCTTAGGTAGGTGCCAAAAAGTCACATGTTACAAAGACGGAGACAGAAGTGAATCAGTTTGCTCAACAGCTCAATCAAATCTGGAGAGGTATCTCGCGCGCGGCGAGAGCTCTCGTTTTGCGTGGTGTCGCCACGCTCAATGACGCTCTCTACTTCACCGACCATCCTGATATGACCGAAAAGGACATCACTGAATGGTTGATGCGTGAAAATCGTATTCGTTCATACTTGATGTTCGCATCTCGTGTCCCTTCCATTGAGGGGGTTCTCTCGGGTTTCGACGAGCTTGCTCACAATCTCTATGATCTGATGGAGTATTCCACTGACGCAGTGGGACGCTTCATGAAAGGGGAACTCACTTTCGCTCAGCTGCGCTATGCTGCGTCGTTGCTTATGAAGGAGAGTCGACTTGCATTCTTTGGGGAGATGAACAATCGAACTGTTGTCGCTGAACGACGGCAGCTGCATCGCATCGGTGTGAGTCGTCGTCAGATTAGGCGGCTTCAATGTGTGGAGGTTTGTATTGTAGCTGCGCCTCCATCCCACACCTCGAGCAATCCATGGTTAGCAGCCCTGGTGATTGGATAGACGCACGCTTGCGCATCAATCCTTATTGATCGCCACCCTCTCATGAAAAATGAGGAGGGACTCAACGAGCCCGCACTGACTACAGGTCAGGCGGGTTTTTGCTTTGTGGAAAACATGTGCGTTATCTGTTTGCGCACTCCTCTGTCAGAATGGTATGTTTAATAGGCCTAGTGGGCGAGTGGATGCGTTCCACAACAAATTAAAACCAACGATCCGGGAATGTTAGACTTCGGTCAGCAACAGGATCAAACGGTTCCTTATTCAAAAGGCTGACATGGTGGTTCTCGACAAGCTGCTATCATTGCCAATTGAATAATCGACACAATCTCGTGCTTGCAAACTTGAGTAAGTGTCACCCGACAGATTGGACCCTTTTCTTGGGCCACCCACCTTACCGTTAGGCGCTAAAAAACATTCTTCGTTTGAAGGGTGTTTTTTGATTGTTGACATCATCGAATTTTGGACGTAGGGTCAGATTCTGCTCGTGAATCGAAACAAGGAGGTTTCATGGCAGATGCATTCACACCCTCAGCTGAAAACACTCGCGAACATCAGGTGCACTCGGATCGTGCATATTTCTTCCTCGGTCTTCTGACATTGCTGCATGTGGGTCTGACATTCCTTGTGTACACATCAATGCTGGACGGGCTTGTTTTGAAGCTGGTCTCGATTGTTGCTTCAGTTGTCTCCGCAGCTCTCTTCTTCCACTTTGCACCTCCAGGACCTGAAGGTGTTGATTGGCCAGAAGATGATGAGGGTGAGGAAGATGAAGATGAAGATGAAGACGACGACGATGAAGAGTGGCCCCGACGTAAGAGCGGTTGGGCAAAAGGATTCGAGAAGTGGATCTAGACCACTGAGCAAAAAGGACCGTACGGGTCCTTTTTATGTTTGTGCTTGATATATTAGTACTTTACTTGACTAAAGCGATGGGGTTTGTTAGTCTGTTTGCATGAAACTTTCAGACAAAGATACAGACCATCTTTTTCAGACGATTTTGAGTCTCCAAACGCTGGAGGAGTCAAAGGCGTTTTTTCGTGATCTGTTAACAGAAAGCGAAATCGAAGAGTTCTCAAAGCGCTGGAAAGCAGCACGCATGCTGGCTGACGGCATTCCTTATTCAAAGATTCAGCAGGAGACCGGCTTGTCTTCGCGCACAGTGGCACGTATTTCAAAGTGGCTTCAATCAGGTATGAACGGATACAAATTACTCATCAGCCGAACAAACCATCATAACGACTCTTAACCGAGACGTTGTTTTAACGATCATTCATTGATCGCATAAAAAAGAAAAGCAAACGTCTCGAAAGAGGCGTTTTTTGATTTAACAATAATGATATGAAAAACACACTAATCATCGGAGCAACTCACGGAGATGAAGCCATTGGCATGCGTGCCATAACAACACTTGCTCAAAGTCGTGATGACTTTGATTGGGTAATAGGGAACCCAAGAGCCTATGCAGCGAAGACTCGATTTACCCAAGCAGATCTAAACAGATCAGCGCCAGGAGATTTGATGTCGAGTGTATATGAAGAGAGGAGGGCCGCTATGTTGATTCAGATGAGCAAGCAGTACCAGTCTGTCATCGATATTCACGGGGCAGAAAAAAATACTGGGTTGTTCATAATTCTCACAAATCCATCAGAGAAAAACCTTCAACTTGCTAGTCAGTTCGATGTGAGACGCATTGTTATTTGGCCAGCAATAACTCCTGATCTCGAAGGTCCAGTGTCTGAGTTTTTTCCTTGTGGACTTGAGATTGAGTGTGGGCCAAAAGATTCTGCAGAAGTTCAAGAGGAATTGGAGAGAGTGTTGGCAGATTATCTTGATAAGAAAACACCGGAAGTAGAGCAAGAGGTATACGAAGTGTACGGCGAACTTCGGTCTGACCCCGGGGTGACATTGAATGAGTTTGAAAAGGTCACGATCGACGATGAGACGTTTTATCCGCTACTCATCGGCACTTACGCAAAAGCGTATGACGTTGTGTGCTACAAGCTTCGCAAACGTGGAGAGATCAATTGATCTCTCCAGACCCGGTCGTCGGAATAATCCGTCGATCGGTTCTGGAAATTAGGAGAACACATGAAGATTCAACTCTTTGACCTTACGCGCGACCTGGCAGCCATTCGCGATCTGTACGCAGCATGCTTCGCCGAGCCGCCTTGGTGCGAGCGGTTCGACATGAACGAACTGGATGCCTGGTTTACCGAGATGACCGAGTGGCCCGACGCGATATTCTTGGTGGGTACCGAGGGTGATCGCATTGTTGCAGGTGCCATCGGATTCAATGTCTGTCGCAAGCCAGGTATCTGCGAGCTGATCGGGGACACTGATCGCAACAGCTTCTACATCGCCGAGCTCTTCGTGGATCCTACATATCGTGAACGCGGTGCTTGTCAGAAGCTTAACGAGCACATGCTCCGCCTCGCCTCGCTCTTCGGTTATCGACGCGGGTCGGTGAGAACGAGCGTGTCTCAGTCTGTGATCCAGCACGTCTTTATCAACAAGCTCGGTTTCGAGATTGTTTCGCGTCAGGACGTGGTTTCGACCAAGTGGATCGACGGTGTTGAGCAGGAGGTTCCGGATACACGCGTTATTATGACGGGGACGATCCGTGATTATCTGGCTAAACAAAGACTACTAGAAGTCCGAGGTTTTCACTCCGGACACTAGCGACACAGAACGAACGGATAGGTACGCAAGCCTATCCGTTTTTGTTATAGTCAATGTATATGAGAGCAGTAATACAACGTGTTACAGAAGGATCAGTCACGGTTGAGGGGGAGGTGATTGGAAAGATTGGCCATGGACTGCTGGTCTTACTTGCAATCCACGTAGGCGACACAGATGACATGATTGAAAAGATGGCTGGCAAGATTGCGAGACTCAGAATCTTTGAAGATGAAGAGGGGAAGATGTCGCGTTCAGTGCAAGATATTAATGGAGCTGTGCTTGTTATTTCGCAGTTCACACTTTATGGCGATGTACGAAAAGGGAATCGTCCAGGGTTTACAGATTCAGCGCGACCTGAAAAGGCAGAGCCAATGTACGAGAGTGTCGTAAAGGCGATTGAGTTGTCGGGGCTTCGAGTGCAGACAGGGAGATTTGCTTCAGATATGAAAGTCGCTTTGGTAAACGACGGACCTGTGACAATCATCATTGATTTATAAAGCGAGGAGAAGAGAATTCCGCTATACTTATTTTGTATGACACTGAATTCAAAAAACATTCTACCCATCACAGTGACAGCATTTTTTCCTTGGATCATTAAAGTTGCACTGCTGTCGCTGATCATGGGTTTTCCTCATACGTTGTTTGTGGCCGCGCATTATATCTTGATCTTCTTGTTGTTTGCTGCGGCATTTACTTTATATTTCCAAAGTCATAAGCAGCAAGAACCGTTTGTGGTTATGGTTGTTGCGATGGCGAGCATGGTGGTGTTTGAGCTTGTCTACTTTTTATATTTTTACAGCGGGACCTTTTGGTTCCTGACGTATGTCGATTGGATCGTGCCAGCATTTTTAATTGCGAGCGTGATCCATGGAACGGGTGTGTTGGTAACCAAGGAATAGAATTGTCAGCAGTATGAAAGATACTTTTTTGTACGATCGGTGTTGTTCGTTTTGTGTACGCTGGGTGAAGTACTGGAAACGGCTCACAGGAGTGCGCGTTGACTACAAACCATTTCAAGATTACGCAAGCGAGTTTCCTCAAATTGATAAAGAGGCTTTTTTTACATCTGCGCAGTTTGTGGATAGTGATGGCAAGGTGTACTCAGGGGCACGGGGGATTGCAGAGCTTCTTTCACGCGCACCAGGTAAGGGTTGGTTTAAATGGTGGTACCAGTATTTCCCGCCATTCAGGCTCGTTTCAGAATTCGCATACCGCAACACTTCCTCCTGTCGTGTCTGCGCATCAAAAGCAAGTAACTTTTTTTGGGGCAAGGAACTAAAGCCTTCCACGTTCGTCTTTACGCGCCATCTCTTTTTGCGATTATTAGGACTCGTCTACGTCATCGCGTTCCTGTCTCTCTATACACAAATCCCAGGTCTTGTTGGTGACACAGGCATCGTTCCAGTGGGAGAGATGCTCGAGAGTGCAAAGAGTGGTCTTGGGGTGGGGGCTTATGTTCAGCTCCCAACGCTTGCATGGCTTTCACCGACAGCAGGGTTTCTTCAGTTCATAGCATTGATGGGCGCTGCGCTTGGTTTCTTGGCTATGCTTGGGCTTCAGCTTGCACCCATCTTTTTTCTTCTCTGGCTTGGGTATCTTTCGCTCTTCTACGCAGCCCAACCATTCATGGGATTCCAGTGGGACACACTCTTGCTAGAGGTGGGGTTCCTCGCAATCTTTTTTGCCCCACTCAGATTTTTAGACAAGTCAGATCCACCACACCTCACCGTGTGGCTGTTCCGTATTCTCGTTTTTAAACTCATGTTCAGCTCGGGGCTGGTAAAGATTCTTTCTGGAGATTTAACCTGGATAAATTTAACCGCTCTCGATTTTTATTACTTCACACAACCACTTCCAAATCCAATCTCTTGGTTTGCAAATACGCTACCAACTTGGTTTCAGCACCTAAGTGTCCTTGGAATGTTTGCTATCCAACTTATTCTTCCATTCCTCATATTCACTCCCCGTCGCCTCCGTCATTTCGCAGCCTTTGGATTTATCACTCTAGAGTTAATCATTTTGTTTACAGGAAACTTTGCGTTTTTTAATCTCCTCACGATCGCATTAATCCTCTTATTGTTTGATGATCAGTTCTTTAATCATACGCCAAAGCGTAAACCAAAACATGCATCACCATCTGCGAAGAAGTTTTCACGCTCGCTTGCATTGTTGATTTTGATCTTAAGCCTGCTCTCTATTCCAACCTCGTTGCGCATCGTTAATTCGTATGGGTTGTTTGCTGTCATGACGACTGAGCGAAACGAGATTGTGATCCAAGGAACACAGGATGGTGTCGCTTGGCACGACTATGAATTCAAGTATAAGCCAGGAAATATTTACGCAGCCCCAGTATTTGTAGCACCGCACCAACCGCGCTTAGATTGGCAGATGTGGTTTGCTGCGCTTGGTACATATGAGGAGAGCTCGTGGTTTATCCAACTCAATCAGAGAATCTTACAGGGTTCAACAGATGTACTGGATTTGTTTGAGATCGATCCGTTTGATGGTAATGCGCCGTCGCAGATACGCGCTGCTCTGTACGAGTATCAGTTCACAACAAAAGAAGAACGTGAGCAGACGGGGGCTTGGTGGGTGCGCGAATCAAAAGGTTTGTATTTTCCACCTACATCCTTGAGTAGATGATCTTTCCACAACGACCCTTAACAAGAAAAGCGAAGAGGCGTACAATCTTGCCCGTTCAAGATCTAACCCTCTTTTTTGTTTATGAAAAATTTCGTTGTCGCTGCTTGTTCAAAGTTTGTATTCAAGAGATCGTATGTTATTGCTTTTTCTTTACTCGTTATTTTTGCTAGCCAGTTTGTCTTTGCTTCCGGTGGGGGAGGAGAGATGGCTCAGGGGCATGGGGTAAGTATCACCTTGTTGTGGATCGCGGTCGTGTTGATTGCGGCGAAGATCGGGTCGCTTGTTGAACAGTTTGGTCAGCCGTCTGTGTTGGGAGAGATTTTGATGGGGGTGATTCTTGGTAATCTCGTTCTTGTTGGGGTAGATGTGTTTGAGCCAATTAAGCACGATGGAATCCTTGCGTTTCTATCTGAGCTCGGTGTGATCATTTTGCTATTTCAAATTGGTCTTGAATCAAATATTCAAGAAATGAGAAAGGTTGGGGTTCGTGCGTTGCTGGTGGCAATCGTTGGTGTGGTCGCGCCATTTATTCTTGGGGCGTTTGTCGTTGGCCCATGGCTTCTTCCTGGTCTCGATACAGTGGCATACCTATTTCTTGGAGCCGCTCTTACACCAACATCTGTAGGGATCACCGCGCGAGTCTTTAAGGATCTTGGAAAGTTGCGTACAAAAGAAGCACAAATTGTGCTTGGTGCTGCGGTCTTGGATGATGTATTTGCATTGATTATTCTTGCGGTTGTTTCAGCAATTGTGACCGTGGGTGCGGTTTCTGTCGGGATGGTTAGTTGGATTGTGGCAAAAGCGATCTTGTTCCTTGTTGGGTCAATCGTGATCGGGCATTTGCTGGCACCAACGTTAGGAAAAGTATTTTCAAAAATTCACACAGGGGTTGGGATGAAGTTTACGTTGGCAGTTAGTTTTTGTCTCATCTTTGCTTACATCGCGGGGTTTATTGGTCTTGCGCCAATTATTGGTGCGTTTGCTGCTGGGCTTATTTTAGACCCAGTCCACTTTCGTTACTTCAAAGCACCAAAAATGGTGCATGATGTAAACAAGCTCATGAAGAATGAGTCAGATGACCTGAAGCAGAAAATGGAAAAGGTCATTGAGCCACATTCTCATCGTCACATCGAGTATCTCATTGAGCCACTTGCGTATTTTCTCGTTCCAATCTTCTTTATCCTTACAGGGATGAGTGTGGCACTCGAGACGTTATTTAACACAGAGATTATTCTCGTTGCACTAGCTATTTCCGCTACGGCAATTGTTGGAAAGTATGTTGCGGGATTTGTTGCTGGAAAAGTAAAGCAAAATATTGTGGGAATGGGGATGGTTCCTCGTGGAGAGGTTGTATTGATTTTTGCAGCGACAGGTAAGGGGCTTGGTGTTCTCTCAGATGATCTATTCTCGGTCATTGTGGTGATGGTGATTATCACAACATTGATCGCACCTCCGATACTGGCGCGTCAGCTCAAAAAATAGACAAATAGAAAAAGAGGGTGCGTCCCTCTTTTTTGATAGATCAGTCTTCTTTTGAGAACCACACCTCGAGCCTCTCGATGTAAGTTCGTACTCTGCGACCTTCTCCGAACAGAAGACTGTGGTCGCCTGTTACGATTTTGATTTCCATATCTTCGCCTTCGTATGCAGGTGAAGGGAGAAAGAAATCTTTTTCTGGAACGAGGGCGAGTCCCTTACACGGAAATGGATTTTGTCGCGCGCGGAAGAGCGGGACCATGAGTGCGCGGAGTACAGAGCCCGATTCTTGGTGCATTCGCTTCCCTAGTCCGCGTGCAAACTTTGCTGTTGTACTGGTGTTTCCAATAATGAACGCACTTATCTCTTCGGGGGTATCAAGCCTAACTGAGGATCCAAAGATCATCATAAAAAACTTTCTGAATGAAGCTCGTAAAGCCTGCTTGAGGACGCTTTGATGCATGCCACCACGTTCTGTTCCGCTAATGAGCCCTACTTTGTTGAAGAGTTGAGGGTGCATCTTGCAGATTGCTCGTGCCACTTGAGCGCCAGATGAGTGGCAGATTGCAAATGATCCCTTTGGAACGCGCTGTATTAGTGCATCAGCTCTCTTGATGTGCTCTTTGAGTGTGTCGCCTCTATACGTCAGAATTACGATGTTCCATCCACGCCGCTCAAAGATTGTAATGACGTGTCGAAAGATCCATTTGACCGTATTGAGATGTCGGTTTCCCCAGAGTCCGGGGAAGAGTACGACGGTTTTGCCTTTGCTCATGATCACTCCGAACAATAGAGGTGTGTTCAACAAAACTATTTTAAGAACACTCTGACGTTAGTAATTAGCAGAGGGTCTGTCAATCAA
>JABITQ010000028.1 GCA_018700535.1 Candidatus Uhrbacteria bacterium
ACCTGAAGGTTTCTGAAGTCGACACCACGCAATGGGTAGAAAGCTTCACCTTCGTCGGTGAAAACCATGAAACCACGCTCAAACACCTCAGCATCCCATTGCCGATCACCTTCGGCACACCGCCCCATTTCGACCAATACGGTTCGCCCGTACTCGTGACATCCAAACGTTGCGACACCAGTTTGTCGGAAACTTGGATTTGGACCCCAACCAAGAAACGTGCGTTCAGAATCTTGATCGATACGGCTGCTTCCATCCCGATTGAGAATCATGACTCTGCGATGCTTCTTTCGGGGTTCGTCAGATGTCCCGCTCGAGTTGAGATTGAATCCAACGATGTGGTACATGTCCGTTGCTTCGAGATCAAGTACTTGAATACGGTCTGGACCGGTCAACACTTCATCACAAAGATCAACTGACCTTACTACATACCAACCAATGTGACTCCTGCTTTTATGTTCGACAGTAAAGATTTCACCACCAGATTCGAAGACCTGTGTGAGTGCATCTCCAAGGCTCTGCGGATCCTTGCCATCCATATGAAGCCATGGAGTCTTATCAGCATCGCGGCGCACCGTTCTGTCTGTCGGGTCATTCGCATTCCACTGAGGAACAACACCTGAGATATCGAATTCAGTAGGTGTAATTTCACACCCTTTGATGGAGAGAAGCATGCCTCTAGAAAGCGTGTCAATCACTCTCTGGGGTTCAACCGAATCTGACATGGAGATCCTCCAATCAACATTGGGGTCAACCCCAAGCTCCAGAGATCCCCAACGAATAAACCATCCGGTTTCGGCGAAATGCAGACAAGCCGGATCTTCTCCGTCAATGAGCTTGAAACCTTGAACGCCAGACTCAGAACACACAACCCAAGATGGTTGCTCGTCAGTCGTGCGTTTCATCAAGCGTGTCACAGGCCCGTCACCAGAATCGTCAATTACCAAAGCGGTGAGCTGAGGAACATCTGATGGTCCCAGACTGATTGAAAGCTGTCGCACTTCGTGAACGATTGGAATTGCCATCACATCATTCTCACCAAGCTCCAAGACATCTCCTTCAAGAAACTCCAGAGCGGCTCTGAGCACATCCTCGACAATCTCCCCATCTGCATCACCACTCACTACTCGAGCAATACTCCGCTGAAGATCTAACTGCGCTTTGCTGATCATGACTTCACATCCATTGGATTGAAGGAACTTTTTGTCACTATGACAACAAAAATCTATACAAAATAAGGAATCTTGTCAAAGATGAATTGACGCAATTATTACCGATATTCCCTATTCATAACGATACCCAGGACCCGGTGCAGCTATTGACAAATTTTCCATTCTGGTGTATCTTGGCGTCAGCAAAGTGTACTCGGCGTGAAATTCCTGAAATTTCCACAGAGGCAAATTTGCAGATAATTCACATCGAAGCACAACCTATGATCGGATCAATCAAACGATTGACAGACAAGGGGTTCGGTTTCATCGGCGTTGAAGGTGAAGAGAAAGACTTGTTCTTTCACTCATCTGCTCTCGTTGGTGTAGCATTTGACGAACTTCGTGAGGGTGACGCTGTTTCATTTGAGACCGAGGACTCTGACAAGGGACCTCGTGCAACAAACGTACAGCTCGCTAGCGACGACCAGTCTGCAGACGCAGACGAGGACGTAGCGTAAACTCAACAAAAAAATCATTCCGCAAGGAATGATTTTTTGTTTGCCTATTACCCCAAAACACTTGACAGATATACCTATACCAAGTAGTCTTCGGCACTGTCATTACAAAAAACAATTTATGAAAAACTTCCAACGAAAATCTCCAGGCGGACACCGTCGTGGACCAAGCTCCCATGGTGGAGCACATGCTCGCAACAATAGCTTTGGCGGGCCAAGAGAATTACACAAGGCACGTTGCAGTAAGTGCAACGCCAACTGTACTGTCCCGTTTAAACCAAACGGTAGCAAGCCAGTTCTTTGCCGCGAATGTTTCCGTGGAAACGACGGCGGATTCCAAAAGAAGAGCTTCGGTGATCGTCCAGCCTTTGGTCGTTCAAACGGACGCTCATTCGGAAAGCCAGCTTTCAACAAGCCATCATTTGACCGACGTCCAGCAGGACCGAACCTCAAAAAGGAAATGGATGAGATGAACAAAAAGCTAGACCGTATCTTGTATCTTCTAAATAAGAACGCTCCTGCTGAATCAAAAGAAACATTCGTAGAAGACATCCTAGACGGACCAATCTCCTTCGACGCATAAAGTAAATATAAAAATCATCCCATATCGGGATGATTTTTTGATACCTCAGCTTCTTGCCACCAACCGTTGATGGAAAAAAGTAAGGTGAGGTGCAACGACGTTTTGTTACACCTCAGCGTTCAGCTCTCTACTCAAAATACCTCGCAAGAAACGCTTCTTCGTTGTCTTTGACTTGATGTGCTTGAATACTCCGAATGACTAACCACAAGTCAATTGACATCACTGCAATAACAGTGAGCGGGGCTTGCAAGGTGTCAATCCAATCAGTTAGCTCAGTATAAGGTGACATTTTATATAACAGCACACTGGCACCCGACGCCACAAGAGCAACAACACACGGAAGGACCACATCCTTCGAGTTGGGATAGAAACGATCCCTCAGCAACCAACCCAGGCACCAAAGCGGAATCACACCGACAACTGACATAAGGACCGCCGCCGATGACATTTGATCGATTGTCAGACGACCACTAACCACCATGGACCAAGTAGCGAACGCAACGCAACCAATAGCGATCGTAGCAGCGACCGTGATGCAAGCACTTCTCATTGTCTTGTGCATGAATATTCCCCTTCCTACTAAGTTGATTGAGATTCATTTGCGCGCTATTTATAACAATTTTTTCTGCATTTCGTCAATGCATAAATGCAACACTTTGTGATAAACTGCCCTCGTATGAAATACAAAATCTTGTTTTTTGATTGTGATGGAGTTCTGATTAAAAATGCTCTACTTTTCCGAGATGTGCTTATAGATGATTATTCAATTCTTCCTGAAACAACAAAACCATTCTTCACAGGATCGTTTAGACAATGCTCTACAGGACAAGCTGATCTAAAAGAAGAGCTTGTAAAAGTGATCGATGACTGGGGATGGAAAGGATGGAAAGGAACGGTCGACGAGCTTATCCATGTCTGGTTTACAAATGGAACAAAGATCGAACCTGAAGTAACCGATTACATCAAGTCATTAAGAACACTTGGGTATCGATGTTTTCTCACAACAGATCAAGAGCTTTATCGTGGCGAACACCTCAAAGAACTGCTTGGTAACGGAAAGGTTTTTGAAGATGTCTTCTATTCTGGTGAAGTTGGACACTCAAAGAAAACTGAACCCTTTTGGAAAGAGGTCTTTAGTCGATTAGAGAAGATTGGCCTTTCTCATGAACGAGAAGAAACAGCATTTATCGACGACGATACACACAAGGTCGAGGCAGTGAGCAAACTTGGAATCAATACATTGCTCTATACAGACCTGAACTCACTAAAAGATTTTCTCAATTAATATGCATAACCACGCACCAGACAACTACCGTTGCCCAATCTGTCTTGCTATCAATGGTGTTGAACATGAAGACACATGGATCGTACAAAATGATATTTTTTATCGCGATGACCTTGTTGTTGGATTCATAAGCTCCAAAGCCATCAAGGGTAACGATGGTCACCCACTGATTCTTCCGATCCAACATTACGAGAACATCTACGACCTCCCAACAGAGATAGGACACAGAGTCTCAGAAATCGCAAAACAAACATCAATCGCATTAAAAGAAACTCGCAATGCCGATGGTGTGACATTAGTTCAAAATAACGAGCCAGCAGGAGATCAGCATGCGTTCCACTATCACCTCCATGTCATCCCTCGCTTTATTGACGATTCATATCACACAGAGGGACACAGGGCTTCTAGATCCAATCCTGTAGACAGAGCAGCACCTGCAAGCGCGTTACGCGAATGGTTTAAGGCACACTCCTAAACAAAACACCCCGCAGCCAAATGGTTGCGGGGTGTTTGAATTTCAACTATTTTTTCTCCCAAAACGTCTTATGCGCCATCGTTACCATGCTTCCAAAAGTAATAAGGAAGAGTGGGCAAAGGATGAGCCACGCGACCTTTGGAACAAATAATACGAGCGCAAGAAAGAGGAACCCAGCAAGTGTATGTTTCCAAGAAACTTTTGCTTGCTTTGATTTCTTTACGAGCTTAACCAACCATGACCCTGTAACCACACCTGTCATAACAGATGCGATAATGATCGTTAGGATGTAAGCCAAAAGAAGCATGAAAGCGAGCGGTGAACCCACCACAGTCGCAAATAGAGCACCAATTGCTACTGGAGTCACGATCAAGCAAACAAAGCCCAATCCAAGCATCTTAAGAGGGTCTGCGGTCGCAGCTTTCACAAGCTTGGTTGTACGTTCTTTAAACAATCCCATCAACACCAATGCAGACACCAAGAAAAGCACTAACTTGAAAAGTCCGAAGGCAGCGAAACCAATCGCACCAAAATCTTTCATACCCTTGTAGTCAACGTGCTCAATTTGGCTGAAAGCAGTCTCACCAGTGACAACAGAAGATTCTTTCATCTTTAATACCTCTGCCTTACGAGCGCCATAATCCAATCGCCCATCGATCACCGCGTTTTCACCAAGAGCAAGTCGCTCATCAATTTTTGCGCTCACATCACCAGCGACATGACCATTGATACTCACAACACCGCCAGCAACGCGAACATCACCACCAACATCACCATCGATGTTGACCTGACCACCCGCAGCAATCAAATCTCCGCCAATGTTTACATCAGAAGAAATAACCACAGATCCACCAGCAACAATAAGCTCTCCGCCAACATCTCCAGCAATCAGCACCTGACCACCAGCAACACGTAGGTCACCCTCTGTGTCAGCCAAGATGGTTACTGAACCACCAGCAGCAAACAAGTCGTCTGATACCGCATCTGCGACTAATACGTTTCCACCAGCGGTTAGCAAATCTCCGAAGATTGCTGCGTTGATAGAAACATTCCCTCCTGCTGCGTAAACGTTTTCGCTAATCCCCTCGTCAGACTCAATCAACACCTCCTCATTAGCTTCAAGCATCGCCCCAAACGCAAGTGAGGGCGTAAGCATTGCCGCTGTCAAAAATAAAGCTAAAAGCTTTTTGTGCATAGACATAAGTTAATATTCAATACCTCTATTATACAGCAAAGCCACAAAACCAGCTGTGCAAAACTACAGCGATTCCGAGCTTGATATGCTAAACTCTGACTACTATTTATAGACATTGCTTATGCCTCAGAAAAACCAATTTATTATCGACTTGCTTGCAAAAGCAGATATTAAAGTCGGTGGGAGTCGTCCGTGGGATATCACGATTCATAATGACAAAACATTCTCTCGCTCGCTTGCAGAGGGATCAATTGGCTTTGGTGAGTCGTACATGGACGGTTGGTGGGATTGCGAAAACCTCGATCAGATGCTAACCAAACTTTTTAACGCAAAGATCGACCGACAAGTAAAACCTTGGCGAGTGATCGTTCCAGCTGTAAAAGCTCGAATGATGAACATGCAACGGCGCTCAAAAGCGTTTGAGGTCGGCGAGGCACACTACGACGTAGGCAACACTCTCTACGAAAAAATGCTCGACAAACGCATGGTGTACACCTGCGGCTATTGGAAAGATGCACACAATCTTGATGAGGCACAAGAAGCAAAGCTTGATTTGATCTGCCGAAAAATTGGATTGAAAAGTGGGATGCGCGTCCTAGACATCGGTTGCGGCTGGGGAAGCTTTGCAAAATTTGCTGCTGAAAAATATGGTGCTGAAGTTGTAGGTGTCACTGTTTCAAAAGAACAGGTAGAGCTTGGAAACAAAATGTGTGCAGGGTTGCCAGTAGAGATTCGTCTGCAGGATTACCGTGAGATCACAGGTGAATTCGATCGTGTTGTCTCTCTTGGAATGTTTGAACACGTTGGTGTCAAAAACTACCGCACCTACATGGATGTCGCCCACCGAGTTCTTTCTGACGGCGGCCTTTTCCTCCTTCACACCATCGGACGAAACTTCTCTGGAGGCTCAACCGACCCGTGGATCGCCAAGTACATCTTTCCAAACTCAATGCTTCCGTCTATTGCTCAAATTGGAACATCTATCGAGAACTTATTTGTCATGGAAGACCTGCACAACTTTGGTCCAGACTATGACAAGACACTCATGGAGTGGCACAAAAACTTTGAGGCCGCGTGGCCTGAGATCAAGGGTGATTACAGCGAAAGCTTTAAACGCATGTGGAACTTCTACATTCTCTCATCTGCAGCAACGTTCCGCGCAAGAAACAGTCAGCTCTGGCAGGTTGTATTGTCTAAAGGTGACATTAAGGAATACCAATCAATTCGATAACCAAAAACACCCTGAGTTACTCAGGGTGTTTTTTTATCGTTATCTCAAAACGGTTCTTCCATCGGAATGCGCTCTCTTCACCCCCTTACGCATCTTTATCTGCTCTTCCATTGGAAGTTCCACAATCGTCATGCACTTATCAGAACATGCACCCTTCATTTTCTCCCCACAGTCCCCGCATTGAATAAGCAGAACGTGACACATGGTATTCGTACAATTCACCGGAGTACTAGCTGGCTGCTTACATTGATAACATTCCCCCAGCACGTCGTCGGTAACGACTTCGTGTGCTCTTCCATCAAAAACGTAGTTAACACCTTTATACTTACTCTCAAGTCCCTCACGGTCGATCTGATGCTTGTAGTCAATAATCCCACCGTGCAATTGATTCACATCGTTAAACCCATGATGTTTCAAATATGCACTCGTCTTCTCACAACGAATACCACCCGTACAATACAAAAGAACCTTTTCATCTTTCTTTCCCTCAAGCGCATCAAGCACCATTGGTAGCTCTTTTTTAAATGTATCAGCATCTGGTCGAATCGCACCATCAAAATGTCCGATGTCACTCTCGTAGTTATTGCGCATATCCACCACAACCGCACCATCATCGATCGCATCATTAAACTCTTTTGCACTCAAGTGCGCACCAACATTAGTAACATCATACTCACCATGATCAAGTCCATCCGCCAAAATGTATTTACGGTTCTTGATAACAAGCTTCCAAAAAGAAAGCCCATTCTCGCTAAGGCCAACCTTGAATGGAACATCCTTAAGTTTCGCAAAACTATCGACGCACGCACGAAACAAATCAAAGTTTTGCTCAGGAACATTCAACTGCGCATTGATCCCCTCTTTTGAGACATAAATACGACCAAGCACACCAAGTGCAGACCAAGCTTCGTAAAGCGCGTCACGAAAAGCATCAGCATCTTCAATAATCACATAGCGATAAAAAGAGATAGACGTTCGGTTAAACGTCTCCGCTTCAACGATTACTAAGAGCTCTTCCTTTGACAATTTATTTTCTTGGCGCATAATGACGATAAGATAAGTAAAAAATCACTCGATGTCAACGTATGCTTACAGCCAAACAAGAGAAACTCATCAAATCATTGCATCGCAAAAAGGGCCGCAAGGAGTCTGGTCTTTGTTTGGTTGAAGGCGAAAAAGGCATTGAGGCTGCAGGTGATTATATCGACTTCGCATTCACTCGTGAGAACTCAGAGATCTTTAAAGATCTCGTAACAACTCAAACCCCCCAATCCATCGCGGCTGTCGCACGCATTCCAGACTTCACGCTCGAGCAAGTGCAAGACTCACAAAACGTCTTGATGCTCGACGGCGTTCAAGACCCTGGAAACGTCGGTGCAATCTTCCGACTCTGTCACGCATTCAACACCACACTCATCCTCGTTGAAAGCGTCGACCCCACGAACACTAAAGTTATTCGATCATCATCAGGCTCAATGTTCTCTGTCCCATGGATCGCAATCAGTCGCGCAGAAGCTGCCGCTGTTTTGCTCAAGACTACAGACCGAGCAATCATCCGCCTAGAGAAACGAGAAGAGTCAGAAGGACTTGAAACGGTCAACAGCGATGAGCGCAAGATGATCATTGCAGGCAGTGAAGGGGGTGGAATTCAACTCAACGTTAAAGGGGCGTCCATCGCCATTGGGCACGAGGATGATCTCGAGAGTTTGAACGTGACACATGCCATCGCAATCGCATTACACTCGTTCTACAAATAACGAAAAAACCCCACCGACCATTGCTGGTTGGCGGGGCTTTTCTAATTTCCTATCGATCTTTCAATCTTCCCAAGTCTACCACCTCGGTAAACTGGATCTTCTTCACAAACTCTTCATCATGACTCACCACGATCATCGCTCCCTCAAATTTACTGAGTGCCTCAGCAATTACCGGAAGGTGGCGGAAGTTTACGTGGTTGGTTGGCTCGTCGAGGATCAAGAGGCTTGGTTTTTGTAGGACGAAACGTGCGAATGTTAAGAGTGCCTTCTGTCCCTCTGACAACATTCCAATTGGGTTTTGCAGGACACTTCCCTTAAGCAAGAAGCGTGCAGCGATTCCAAAGATAAGCTCTGGGTCGTCGACTTCGATTACATCTTTCAGAGAGTTGTAAGCAGTCTGCGAAAAGTCGAGTCCTGAGAAGTCTTGTCGGTAGTAACCAACGTTGATTTCTGGTGGAATGATTGCTCCTTCCTCTGTGCGGTTTGCAAGTCGCTCGAGCAATGTTGTTTTCCCAATTCCGTTTGGACCCTTAATCAACAATCGCCCACCACGTCTGAGATCAATATCAACATCCTTGTGAATCACTTTCCCATTCACCCAGATCCCAATGCTAGATAGATTGGCATGCGACTCAGTAAATTTAACTGCATCGATTGTAAACGGTGTAATCGTCTTATCATCCGCCTTCACGCGCACAATACTGTCCTCAGCATCAGCAACTTCATCTTTAAGCTTCTTAGCCAGCTTACGCATCTTTCCACCCTTGTTTGCAAAAAAGTTCACCTTGTCCTTACGGTCTTGAATACTTTTTTTAAGTTGAGCGTTTTTACGCTCCTCAATAGCAATACGTTTCTTGATCTGTTCAACCACATCAAAGTAGTCACCTACGTATTGATCAATCTCCTTTGTCCAAAAATCGAGGTACAAAACTCCGTCTGTAAATGTGCTGAGGAAGTCAGCATCATGCGAAATAACAATGACAGTCTTCTCGTACATCATGAGGAACGTCATCAAGTGACCAATTCCATCTGCGTCGAGGTTGTTAGTCGGCTCGTCCAAAAGAAGAATGTCTGGCTTTTGGATAAGGGCGTATGCAAGAAGCAATCGCGCTTGCTGTCCACCTGAAAGTGTTGAGACAATCTGATCGTGCGGAAGCTTGTAGTTAACAGCATCCAAGGCCTCGTCGATTAACTTAGGTAGGTTGCGAGGAGCCTCTGTAAATGCAGACGCAAAATACTCGTTAACGGTCATTGGATAAAATCTGCGATCCATGACCTGAGCCGCATGACCAATCTGGATCCCTTCATTCACATGGATCTGACCCTTAAGCGGCTTGTACTCCCCCGTAATAAGTTTAAAAAGCGTGCTCTTTCCAGCACCGTTCTGTCCCATCAACGAAAGCTTTGTGTTTTCACGCAAAGAAAAATTCGCATCTTTCATCAAGGGATGCTTCTCGACGTACTCAAACGTGACGTCGTCAAAACGGAGAATTACATTTTTCTTTGGATCCATATTTTTGTATTTACGAACAAGATAATAGCTTATTTGATAGAAAAGTCAATGGAGTATACCTGCGGGGAAATGGTATACTCAGATTAATCGAGATTATGATCAAAAGAATCAAAAGAAGTCTTGCGCAAACGCGACTTGCTAGATACACAAAAGAAAACGAGCGTTACCTAATCCCAACTATGTTGGTTGGTGGTGTGCTTGTTGATTTTATTACGTTCAAAACAATCGAGTTGTCTACGGCGTTCACCATCCTTGGTGTCTACACACTCATCGCCGGCGCAAGTATTATCTTTATCAACGTCGCACGCCACAACCGACAAACGTCCACAAACTTCATTTACAAATACACAGAGATTCTCGCACCTCTCGTTTTACAATTCACCTTCGGTGCACTCCTCTCCGCTTCTCTCGTCTTCTACTGGTTCTCAGGGACACTATCGGTCAGTTGGCCATTCATCCTCGTCATTGCGCTTATCATCGCCTCAAACGATGTCTTGCGTAAATACTACCTCCGGCCAACGGTACAGATCGCTGTTTATTTCTTTATCCTCTTTTCCTTATCAACACTCGTCCTCCCATTTTTCTTTAACTCGATTAGCGCCTGGGTCTTCTTTCTCGCAGCTGGACTAAGTCTCGCGCTCATCTACCTCTACGTTCAACTCCTCACAAAAGTCCTTCCAGACATCCGAGCAATCCACCCACAAATCCGTACGTCGGTGCTCGTCATCGTTCTCGCCATGCTCTCCCTCTACACACTCAACATCATCCCCCCAATCCCACTCTCACTCAGAGAGGCCGGAGTCTACCATCACATCTCACGCGCAGGTGGTGGGTATATCGTCGATGCAGAAAAGACGAATCTCCTCGATCGACTTCTACCAGGCCAAACAGTCCACATTACAACATCACAACCCGCCTACGTTTACACATCAATATTTGCACCAGCTGAACTCGACACACGCATCGTGCACAACTGGAAATACTTTGACCCTGATGTTCGCAAATGGATTAGCAAAGCAAAACTCTCATACTCGATCGTGGGAGGACGCGCCGATGGATACCGAGGATTCTCGTTTAGACGCAACCTAAGCGAAGGTAAGTGGCTTGTGAGCGTCGAGACCGAGCGAGGACAAGTGCTTGGAAGAATCAAATTTAGTGTGAGCCACAATGTTGACGAGGTCGAGATTGTGGAGATGACAAAATAAAAAATGTCTTTCGCCCATACGGACGAAAGACATTTTTTTATTTGACCTCTAATACTTCATACAACGTCTCAACTCCCTCGTGCACAAACGGGACTTCATCCCCAACCTTATGTCCCATCAATACTTTTCCGAGTGGTGAGCTGTGCGAGATGCGTCCGCGCATTGGATCAACCTCCTGTGAGCCAACAATTTTATACGTACGCTCTTTTGCCACAACCTTGACCACAACAGTCGAGCCGATCCCCACCATCCCGTCTGGGCTTCCTTCCTCAATAGGGATCGCCACTTTTAATCGTTCAGTAATCGAGAGGATTCGTCCGTTGATTCTGCGCAGACGACCCTTTGCCATCTGGTACGCAGCGTTCTCGGAGAAATCCCCCATCTCACCTGTGCGACGCACCTCCTTAATTGCTTCGTGCTGCTGGTTCTCTTGTAGATCCTTCAGTTCGTCTTCAAGACGTTTAATTTTTGCTTTTGAAAGATGATTGTCGATCTTCTGTTTCATCCGTCTAACAATCTCCCCCCGCCGTTGTGGGACGCGCATATTAACTGCGCTTTGAGCGCTTAGGTGTGTGCTTTCGTCCGCCACCACTTGAGCCACCTCTGCCTCCACCTGCTCCGCTGCGTCCACGTTGTCCTCCAGAAGATGAACGACCACCGCTAGAACGTCCGCCACCGGAACGTGCGTGTCCGCCGCGACCTCTTCGCTTTGGTGCTGCACTCGATGAAAACGCTACTTCTTTAATCCCTTCTGGAACTGGGATTGTTGGAATGCGTGTTCGGATTAATTTTTCAATTGTTTGTAGATCACGCTTCTGGTCTGGGCTAGCAAATGAAATCGCTTTTCCAGACGATCCAGCACGACCAGTACGACCGATACGGTGAACGTAGTCATCTGGGTTATCAGGGAGATCATAGTTGATCACAAGCTCGATGTTTGTCACATCGATTCCACGCGCAGCAATATCAGTTGCAACAAGCACGCGGAACTCACCAGACTTAAACCCCTCAAGCGACTTACGACGCTGTGCGAGTGTTCGGTTTGAGTGAAGCTCAGTAGATGAATGACCTACATTCCGGATTGCACGTGCAATCTTCTTTGCTCCATGCTTTGTGCGACTAAAGACAAGTACGGTTCCTTTGTACTCACCCAATAGATTCAACAATAGCTTACCCTTCTCAGACTTTGGCACGATAAATACTTCTTGATCGATCTGATCAGCTGTTGATCCAGCGCGAGCAACTTCAACGCGAAGTGGCTTTTTCATATACTTACGCGCAATCGAAGTGATCTTCTCTGGCATTGTTGCTGAAAAAAGCATTGTCTGACGATCTTCAGGAACGGTTGCGAGGATCTGTCTAATCTGTGGCTCAAACCCCATATCAAGCATGCGGTCAGCTTCGTCCAAAATTAGAATCCCTACTTTATCAAGACGAATCTTTTTCTGACCAACCAAGTCGATCAATCGTCCAGGTGTTGCCACAATCACGTGTGGCTTGCTTCGCAATGCTTTTACCTGACGGAAAACTGGCACACCACCAATGATTGCAACCGAGCGCAATCCAAAGGCAGATCCAAGCTTGTGCATCGTCTCCTCAACCTGCAAGGCGAGCTCACGTGTTGGAGCAAGTACAAGACACATCTTTTTTGTTGCCGCTACACGCTGAAGTGCTGGCAAAGAAAACGCCAATGTCTTTCCGGTTCCTGTTTGCGCGATTCCAATCATGTCCTCTCCCTGAATAGAGATTGGAATTGATTTAAGCTGAATCGGTGTTGGGTGATAAAATTTTAACTCTTCCAAGCGCTTCAAAAAGTCCGGGGCAATCCCGAGGCCATGAAACGTCTTATCTTTTTCTTCTGGTCTACTCATATTTATTCTTCGTCATCCCGCTCACGCGGGTCTATGCGAGCCTCATGCTCGTAGGCTCCTTTTAATAATTGTTTTTGCCTGTCTTCATCAACGAACTTATCGTATGCAGCTCGTTCTTCTGTTTTCTTTGTTTGTTCTGCTTTAAGTTTTGCTCGTTCTTTTGACCCTTTGTTTGCAAGACCTTTAATTACCGCACGATACAAACGCTGTTTCTGCCTCCCTTCTGCCTGCCCATCAAGAGCAAGACCTGCAGCGTAACTCGCACTGTATCCATCCCCCTTCATCAAACGCCAAGCAGCCTCGACGTTGTATGCAACTTCTTTTTCAAAAGAAATTTCAGCAGAACCTTCTCTGAACACCATATTATTTTGCCCTCATACTAATCATTAAATCAGATACATTCACCCCAGTTACCCCTGTGCGGATATGGGATTTTGTTTTGAGGAAAAAATCGTATGATTGATTCTTTTCAAGGAAAGTTTCTGAATCAAAACCTAACCTTGCTGCGCGCTCCTTAGTTGTCTGGTCAGCCAAGCCTCCAGCGATCGGTGTGTTATCGATACCATCACTCGCAAATGAAAGAACAAGCCCATCTTCATGCACTGTTTTGAGCGCTCCTAGAGCAACTTCTAGGTTTCTTCCACCTTTTCCTGGATGAGTAACAGTAACGGTTGTTTCACCTCCTGCAATGATTACTTGCCCCTTTTTAGGGAGTTTTGCAAGTAATTCCCCTACATTTTTGGCTTCGCCATCAACCCTAGCAGAGAAGATGCTTGAGCGATAGCCAAGAACCCTAGCTTTTGCTTGCATTGCCTTTAGGGCAACTTTGTTCGTAACCACCAGCTCATTGTGTACATGAGAGAATAATGAAGGGTCTTTTGGCGTCTCCTTAAGGTTGCACTCACCAAGATTACACTCTTTTATAACGTCATACTTTTTCAAAACCCTTTCAGCATCTGCAACCGTTGTTGTATCGAGCACAGTCGGACCAGACGCCACCATCGAGATGTCATCACCAGGAACATCAGAAAAGATGAGACCAACCACTGTTGCAGGATGAGCAAGCCTGGCAAGCTGCCCTCCTTGAATTTCTGAGAGATGCTTGCGAACAGTATTAAGCTCGTGAATCTCAGCGCCGCGCTTCATGAGGAGTCGAGTAATCGCAACAACATCTGTGCACTCAAGCTGATAAGGCCAACACATAAGTGCAGAGCCTCCACCAGAAATAATCGAGAT
>JABITQ010000016.1 GCA_018700535.1 Candidatus Uhrbacteria bacterium
CATCGAGGTTGATGTGATTCTCATCACCGATGAAAGGATCAGGTCACATCCGATCCCATCCAGACCTTCTCTTCCAACAGACAAGGTAAGAGAGGATTTTGGCAACTATCGTCTCGCGGGCGTTCGTCTTTGTCAGCTTGCAGCAAAGCTTGAGTTGATGGAGCGAGGTGTGCAGGTGATCTGTGGGTCGCATTTGTACAACAGTCTTGATCAAGAGATCCAAGATGCAATCCGTGCAACCGGCGCACGTTTGATTCCGTATGATGAGATCACAAGCGTCATGGAGAGCTTGATTGACGAGTAAGCTAAACCGACTTGGTACGCAGGTCGGTTTTTCGTTTGATGAATTTTAAAAAAAGAGAAACCCCGCACAAACGTTCATCACCAGAGGTGGTGGGAAGTTTGTACGGGGTTGCGTCGTTAGAACTGGACGTCGGGAAGTTCTTCGGGGCCGAATGTCACGATGAAGTTCTTGCCAACACAATGTGTGAACTTGGTTCTCGGATCGCGGTGGTGCACAAGGTGCTTGATGGAAAGGTCAAACCAGGTGCCGAACGGGATGAACTGGTCATCGTTGATCAAGGCTTCTTCTTCGGCAATGTTGATGCTTTCGCTATCCTCATCGGCTTCTTGTATTCTGGTGGCTTCTTCTTTGGTCTTGAAGACACCAATTAGGAGTGGTTGGGCATACTTGGTCACAACGTAAACGTTCGCAATTGCCCATCTGAGTATTGCTGTGGGTGGCTTGGGTCGTTTTACGAACTGCATGAGTTCCTCGTGTTGGTTGGGGGTTTTGTCAGACCAGGATGAGGAGTCTCTCTTCACGGCCGAACGTTATGGCGAAATCGCTGCCGACGATCGTTTTGTATCTACCGATGGGCACAATTTGCTTCAGGACAAAATCGAACCAGTCGCCGACTGGAATGAATCGTTCGCAGCAGACCAAAGCCTCTACTGTGATGACGTTGGTATCGGAGACATCCTCTCCAGGCTACCTGCGAGAGGCGTTAGCTTCGTTGGCTTCTGCAATCGAGTTGAAGACGCCGTTGAGGAGGTTTTGAGAAGGTTGATCTCCATCCTTCTTCTGGCGCCTGGTTGCGAGGCAGACGGTTGTAAACCTCCACCTTCTCATCGGCATGACTTCCGGCTTGGACCGTCTTTCGAACTGCATGTATCCCTCTTGTTGATATGGGTTGTGATACACCACGAATATTCCTTATTCAGCCTTCTTTGTCAATGATAATCATGCTATCTGCAGTAGCGCCGTTGACACCTTTTGAAAACTTGGTCCACCTCGTGTTATCCTTTGAATAGTTAAATACTTGATCCCACCCCCCATGACAAATGTTTCTGGGGGCTCTTCTGAATTTATGGAATTTAAATTGAAATCAAAATATAAGCCGGCGGGGGATCAGCCTAAAGCGATTAAGGCTTTGATGAAGGGTTTGAAGGACGACGAGAAGGTTCAGACTCTTTTGGGTGTGACTGGTTCTGGTAAGACGTTCACGATGGCGAATGTGATTCAGCAATCACAGAAGCCTACGCTTGTGATTGCGCACAACAAGACATTGGCTGCGCAGTTGTGTAACGAGTTTCGTGAGTTTTTCCCTGACAACATCGTGGAGTATTTTGTGAGCTACTACGATTACTATCAACCAGAGGCATACATGGCGCGGTCTGATACGTACATTGAAAAGGAGGCGATGATTAACGACGAGATTGATCGGCTTCGTCACGCGGCAACGCAGGCGCTACTTACGCGACGTGATGTGATTATTGTTGCGTCAGTGTCGTGTATTTATGGTCTTGGTTCGCCAGATGAGTACCAGAGGGTTGTGCTGCATCTAAAGACGGGGACAGATGATTTGCCTCGCAACGAGTTCATTCGTCGTTTGATTGCGATGCAGTTTAATCGCACGAACGCCGATTTAACGCGTGGGCATTTTAGAGTGAAGGGTGACATTATGGAGATCATGCCGATGAACGAGGAGGTGGTGTATCGATTGCTTATGGAGGGGGATGAGATTATTGAGATCCAGGAGCTCGATCCTGTCTCTCGTAAACGTAAAGATATTTTGAAAGACATCTGGCTTTTTCCAGCGAAGCATTATGTAGTTTCGCAATCTAGAAAAGTAGATGCGACGCGTGCGATTAAGAAAGAGCTTAAAGATCAGTTAGCTGTGTTTGATAAGCAAGGTGCTGTGCTTGAGGCTGAGCGTTTGAGCAGACGGACAAAGTACGACATCGAGATGATTGAGAACATTGGCTACTGCAACGGTATCGAAAACTATTCACGTCATTTTGATGGTCGTGCTCCAGGCGAGCCACCGCACACACTGATGGATTATTTTCCAGATGATTACTTGTTGGTTATCGATGAGTCTCACGTGACTGTTTCGCAAATCGGTGCGATGTACAAGGGTGATAAGGCACGCAAGACGTCGTTGGTCGATCATGGGTTTAGGTTGCCATCAGCACGTGATAACAGACCCCTTCAGTTTCATGAGTTTGAAGACCGGATTAATCAGGTTATTTTTACGAGCGCGACTCCGGGTAAGTATGAGGCTGAGCATGCAACAAAAGTTGTCGAGCAGATCATTCGTCCGACTGGTCTTGTTGACCCGATCGTTACAATGCGACCAGTGACGTCTGATGGTAAGTATCCTGGGCAGGTAGAAGATTTGATTGTTGAGATTGAGAAGCGGGTGAAGAATAAAGAGCGTGCGATTGTGACGACGTTGACCAAGAAGATGGCGGAGGACTTAACGGACTATTTATTAGAAAAGAAGATTAAGGTGCAGTACTTGCACTCAGACGTGAAGACGCTAGACAGAATCACGATTCTCTCAGACCTACGAAAGGGAGTGTATGACGTGATCATTGGTGTGAACCTTCTGCGTGAAGGGCTCGACTTGCCAGAGGTAACCCTCGTGGCGATTCTCGATGCGGACAAAGAAGGATTCTTGCGTTCAGAGACGTCAATCATTCAAACGATTGGTCGTGCGGCGCGTAACGTAAAGGGGGAGGTGATTGTGTATGCGGACAAGATGACAGGGTCACTTGAGCGTGCGTTGAAAGAGACAGAGCGTCGTCGGAAGATTCAATTGGCGCACAATAAGAAGCATGGCATTACTCCAAAGTCTGTAAAAAAAGAAATCAAGGATATTAGTAAAATGCTTGGTGGAAAAGATACGGAGACGGATATTAAGGAGATTCTAAAACTTGAGTTAACAGCAGAGCCACATGAGCTCAAGGTGGTGATTCAAGAAAAGAAATACGACATGAGTGAGGCTGCAAAGAAGTTGGACTTTGAGACAGCTGCGCTTTTGAGAGATGAAATTGATCTGCTGGAGAAAGAGTTGGGTAGCAAGGTTCCTAAGAAGAGGAAAAAGAAATAGTTATGAATGACAAAATTATTATCAAGGGTGCTCGTGAGCACAACTTGAAGAACATCTCTATCGAACTCCCTCGGAACAAGCTGGTTTGTTTTACGGGTGTTTCTGGTTCAGGAAAGTCGTCTTTGGCTTTTGATACGATTTTTGCTGAGGGGCAGCGTCGGTATGTTGAATCATTGTCTGCGTATGCGCGACAGTTTTTGGGGCAGATGGAGAAGCCTGATGTCGATGAGATTGAGGGGTTGTCTCCTGCTATTTCAATCGATCAAAAAGCACATAGTCGCAACCCGCGTTCTACTGTGGCGACGATTACTGAGATTTACGATTATCTACGCGTCTTATTTGCACGTATCGGTACGCCGCATTGTGTTAAGTGTAATGAGCCAATCCAGAAGCTTACTAATGAGGAAATGGTGGATGTAGTGCTGACTCGTGTGGGTGAGATCGATAAAGTGAAGACCAAAACAAAAAAGAAGACTAAGGGATCTATCAAAATTCTTGCACCGATCGTTCGAGGGCGAAAGGGGGAGTATTATCAGATGCTTTACGATCTTTATAATTCTGGTTTTGCGAAGGTTCGAATTGACGGAACAGAGCATCGACTAGATCAGCCAATCAAACTGGCTCGATACAAGCAGCATACGATTGAGATTGTTATCGATACGATTCCTGTGTCCTCTTTTGAGACAGAGGAGAAAGACTCTCGACAACGACTGGCAGAAGCGATTGAGACAGCTGTCGATAGAGGGGGAGATGTGGCGACGTTTATTTATCAAGATAAGTCTGAGCAGATGTTGTCTGCGAAGTTTAGTTGTCCAAAAGATGGGTTTAGCTTTCCAGAGATTGAACCGCGCTTGTTCTCGTTTAACTCGCCTTATGGGGCGTGTCAGGAGTGTACGGGGCTTGGGACGGCTGAGCTGTACTCAGAAGAGCTGTGCGGGCTTTGCTCGGGTGCACGACTTCGTCACGAGGCGTTGTTTGTGCGTTTGCCAGGCGGCTCATCGATTGTCGACATTACGCGAATGCCTGTGTCAGATGCAGTTGAGTACTTTAACTCTGTTGAGCTGAACGAAAAACAGCAGGTGATTGCTGGGTCTATTTTTAGAGAGATTCAGAACCGACTTCGCTTTATGCTTGATGTTGGGCTGCATTACCTGGCACTCGAGCGTCGCTCTGGAACGCTCTCGGGTGGGGAGGCACAGCGTATTCGTCTCGCATCCCAGGTTGGGTCGCGTCTTGTTGGGGCGATGTATGTTCTTGATGAGCCGACGATTGGATTGCATCAACGCGATAACGACAAGCTTATTAAGACGCTCGAGGATCTTCGTGATCTTGGGAACACGGTGATTGTTGTTGAGCACGATGAGGATACTATTATGGCTTCTGACTACATGGTCGAGATTGGGCCAGGTGCTGGACGTCATGGCGGGGAGGTTATTTGTGCAGGTGAGACACCAAAGATTTTTGAAGATAAAAATTCTGTTACAGCAGCGTACTTGCGCGGTGATAGAAAGATTGAGATTCCTAAGGAGCGGCGTCGTGTTGGTGCTGCCAGAATTAAGTTGAAGGGTGCTAGTCAGAACAACTTGAAAAATATCGACGTTGAGTTTCCGATCCAGAAGTTTGTGTGTGTGACAGGTGTGTCTGGTTCGGGTAAATCAACACTTGCTTACGAGACAATGTACAAGGCGCTTTCTAAGCGCTTGTACAAATCGAAGCACACACCAGGAAAGCACAAGTCGCTTCATGGTTTGGAATATATCGATAAGGCAATCTTGATTGATCAGGGTGCAATCGGACGTTCATCACGATCAAACCCGGCAACGTACACTGGTGCGTGGGGGCCGATTCGCGAACTATTTGCATCAACCGCAGAGGCGCGTTACCGCGGGTACAAGCCAGGGCGTTTTAGTTTCAATCGTCCAGGTGGGCGTTGTGAGAACTGTCAGGGGCATGGTCGGATTGCAATCGAGATGCACTTTTTGCCGACCGTGCATGTCACCTGTGAGGTGTGTAAGGGGCGGCGTTTTGATCGCGAGACATTGGAGATTAAGTTTAAGGAGAAAAGTATCTACGATGTGTTGGAGATGACTGTTGAGGAGGGTGAAGAGTTTTTTAAAGAGATTCCGTCGATTCATAAAAAGCTCGAGACACTTCGGCGCGTTGGGCTTGATTATGTCCAGCTTGGACAACCTGCGCCGACACTGTCTGGTGGTGAGGCGCAGCGTGTAAAGTTGTCGACGGAGCTTGCCAAGCGTCAGACAGGGAGGACGCTCTACTTGCTTGATGAGCCAACAACAGGATTGCACTTTGAAGATGTAAAGAAATTACTCGAGGTATTGCACTGGTTGGTGGACAAGGGGAACTCGGTGATTGTGATCGAGCACAACTTGGATGTGATCAAGACTGCAGACTGGATTATCGACATGGGACCTGAGGGTGGAGACTTAGGTGGAACAGTTGTGTTTGCTGGAACACCAGAGGAATTGGCTAGAAATGGAGACAGTCATACTGGTGAGTATCTGAAGCGGACGTTGAAGAAGTAGATGGTCTTTTTGGTGAGTATTTATAGTCATGGATGTTTTTTTGTCAGGATAATTTGATAGAGATAAAATAGTTTCTTGAAAAGATGCCGCCGCACTTATGTGCCGATCGGCACATAAGTGCGGCAAGATATGCAAGACAAGAAAAAAAGAAGCATGACAAGCAAGTCACGTGCTGCTCAATTACTTACAGAGATCGTTGATGATTTGGATTTATTTTTCGAGTTTGGATATCGACCTCAAAAAGTGATGAGATACGGCATGGATGGTATTCATCAAATCAATGATGCTAAAGAGCGTAAATATCATCGTGAGGCACTAAGAAAATTAGAACAAAAGAAACTACTTGCTGTAGAGAAACGCGCTGATCAATACAGAGTTTCTCTTACCGAAGATGGGGCGAAAGAATACTTGCGGTTAAAAGTTATTGATGCTGACTTGTATGAAGATGACAGAATGTGCTTAGTCATTTTTGATATTCCAGAAACACAAAGAAAATTACGAAAGACATTAAGAGAGTTTTTGTCTGCATCGGGTTTTATTTCAATTCAAAAGAGCGCGTGGATCTCGCAGGCAAATGCCGGAGAGTTATTGTCTGAGTTGTTAAATAAAAGGGGACAAGCTCAGTGGGTTAGAGTTTACGAAGTTAGAGAAATTTAAAACGCCGTACTTAGGGTCCGATCGGACCCTAAGTACGGCGTTTTAAGTTAACGAGATATTTTTATCGCTATTCTTTTCTTATTCTCCTCCTGTTCTCCTTTGTTTGTCAAAAGAAGATATCAGTAAAGAATGAGTTTTTTGCTGGAGATTTTGCTCTAAATCAGAAGATCGAGAGCGTACAGGCTTGACAAAAGCCCTTTATTCAACTAATGTCTTCGGTCACCTAAGGAGCCGAAATGGGCACGTTGATTGGACGATCGACCAGGCGAGATCTGGCAGAGTACGCACTCTTGCTCCTCGTATTTGGAGCATTGTTTCCCTCCATTGGAGGATGCTTGATCATGGCCGTTCTGTTGGGGCCTGTCATGGCATATGACCACGTAGTCCCTGCTGATAGTGGACTCCTGAACAAGCTTGGACGACGCGTCCTTGTCGGCATCGCCATCACGATGGTTTCCGGAACCATCCTCTTCGGCGGACATGCCCTGACCACGCTGGTCTAGATGACCATACGCTTTAGCCCAGATACTTCATGTCTGGGCTTTTCTAATTAAAAAATGAATGCATTGCGCATTCATTTTTTTGTTTGTTGTTCTTACTGAACGATCAACACGCCTTCCATTCCAAACGCGCGGTGTGATCCGATATCACAGTAGTATGCGTAAGATCCTGGTTCTTCTGGTGCGGTGAAGGTAAATGTTTCTCCTTCTGAGATTGAGAACTTTGCGCCAATCTCGTCGATGACGAATGTGTGAAACCCCGCGTTTGCTGTGAAGGTCACACTAACTTTTTCACCAGGAGCAGCGTTGATGGTGTCAGGAGTAAAGAAGAAGTTCCCGCTCTCCATGCTGACATCTTGAGTTGCTGATCCACCGAGCACAATTTCTACGACGCCATCCTCCCGAGTTTCAGTCGTAACTTGTTCTGTGATTTCGCTAGGAGTGGTTTCAATAATCATGTCAGCAACAGGGTCGTCTGAGGTCTGGACTGTCTGCCCATTACTTACTTCTGCAGATGTATCATCTGCATCATCGTTGTCCTCGTCTTCGCTTGGTTCGCTCTCCATCGCATCCTCGATGTGATCAAGAGCATCTTCCATTTCCGGGATCACCTCAGTTGCTACGCATCCACCACCAACGAGAGCGAGGACTGCGAGCATTGAAAGAAAATACTTCATAATCTCTTCTTTTATTTTTAAAGTTAGCTGTAGCTTAGCATTCACGTTTTGACTGCGCAATGTGGTAGGATTTATCCATGATTTCTGAAGATATTGATGTAAAGAACAACGAACTTCCTGATTCACCAGGGGTTTATTTTTACTTTGATAAAAAAGATAAGCTTTTGTACATCGGTAAGGCGACATCGCTGAAGCGACGTGTTGGTTCGTATTTCACAAAAGCACATGACCGTCGTATTGCCGAGTTGGTGGGGAAGATTGCGCGGATTGATTACATTAAGACGCCGAGTGTGATTGAGGCGTTGGTACTTGAGGCGAATCAGATTAAGGCTCATAAACCCAAGTACAATATTTTGCAGAGGGACGACAAGAGTTTTTTGTACCTGATGATTACGAATGAGGATTATCCGCGACCGTTGTTAATGCGCGGGCATGAGTTGAAGAAACTTGGAATCAATCCGTTTCGGCCTGAGCTTACAAAAAAAGATAAGAAGCAGTTTCTTCGCGTGTTCGGTCCGTACACATCTAGCAAGTCTCTTAGGACAGCGCTCGACCTTGTTAGGCGCACGATTCCATGGAGCGATTGTCAGCCGCCAGAGGTGACACATAAGTACCGACCGTGTTTTAACGCACAGATTGGGAAGTGTGCGGGTGTTTGCGGTGGGCTTGTCGAGAAGCGTGAGTATAAAAAGATTATTCGTAGGTTGACCTTGTTCTTTGACGGAAAGAAAAAACAACTCTTGCGAGAGTTGAAGCGTGAGATGTTGCGTGCGTCTGTGCAATTGAGGTTTGAGCAAGCTGGCAAACTTAAGCGACAGATTTTCTCGTTAGATCACATTCAAGACGTCGCACTCGTTTCTCGCGAAGAATCGAATCTTCCGTATGTTGAAACGGATACTGAAGGATCTATCAATCTCAATGGGCGCATAGAGGCGTATGACATCAGTAATATTTCTGGTGCGCATGCTGTTGGGTCCATGGTTGTGTTTGAGCATGGGAAGCCAGCGAAGGCTTTATATAGAAAGTTTAAGATCAAGGGTGTAGAAGGCCCGAACGATGTCGCGATGATGGAGGAGGTGATGCGTCGTCGGTTAAGGCGTGCGCAGATTCATCCTAAGGCATGGCCGCTACCTGAGATTATGGTGATCGATGGTGGGAAGCCGCAGGTGAATAGGGTGCAGAAGGTGCTTGATGAGATGGGGATGAATGTGCCGATTGTTGGGTTGGCAAAGGGGTTTGATCGCAAGCAAGACAGAATGGTTTATGACAGGACGAATGAGGAGTTGTTGCGTGTGGCGCGGAGGGGGAAGGATTTGTTTCAAAAGGCGAGGGATGAAGCGCATCGGTTTGCGATTAGTTATCATCGCAAGTTGCGGTCTAAGAATCTGCTGAAATAAAAGAAAGACCAGCTAGGTCTTTCTGTTCGTTTCCAGATGCGCTGTGATGCGTTCACAGGCTTCGGAGTCGCTTGAAACTACTTCGGTGCATCCACCTTGGGCTAGGTTCTCGCGCCCTTCAGCGATTTCACTGATGCCTAGTATTGGTCCATTGAAATGACTTTTGAATCTGCGTGCGAGCGTGAGTTGTGTTGGTCCGATGTTCCAATGGATTGGGGTGATAATGATCATTCTGTATTGATCTAGTCTGTCTGCACCAAAGATGTTGCGAACATCTCTTGCTGTGATGCAGTAGTGAACAGTTGCACCTAGTTGTTGAAGATGAAAAGCAATGGTTGAAACAGAGTCGTGCGACGAGCACGTAATAAGGACATGCATCGCACTCTCCCTTGGTGGTGTTTAAACCATACCACCTAGTCCTATATAATCAAACCAAACATTATGAAAAAACGAACATTCGAATTTATTACAGAATCGTTAGGATGGATTGGTGTCCTCGCTATCCTTCTTGGTTACGCGCTAATCAGCTTTCAGATTGTTGAATCCTCCAGCCGTCTTTTCCACGGTATTAACTTTGTCGGCGCACTCGGTATTTTGATTGATGCGGCGGCGGATAAAAACTGGCAGCCGGTTGTGTTGAATGTGGTTTGGATCGGGTTGGCGAGCTATGGAATTTTTATGGCGGTTGTTTAAACGTTATCCACACCTAAAAACAAACCCACACATTCACCCCATTCCACGGGGTGTTTTTGTTTGTATCAAAGTGGGGGATTGTGATTGACCCGTGGCATGGTGTGGGGTAGAATGGTTGTAGGTGGAAGAAAGTGGGGATTGCTTCGAAACGATTTATTCGGTTCGAGTGATGCTCACTTTTATTTAACAAACGTTTTTAAAAGAACTTCTTCTGCCGTAACTGCTTCTATGTTTATAGGCGAGTATAAACATTCTATTGATGACAAAGGTCGACTTGCGATACCTACAAAGTTTCGTAAGGATCTTTCGAAAGGAGCGGTTGTGACCAGAGGTCTCGACACGTCCCTCTTCCTGTTTCCCAAGGAGGAGTGGGACAAGCTTGCGGAAAAGCTTGCAAGTTTGCCCCTGGGACAATCTAACAGCCGTGCGTTCGCCCGACTCATGCTTGCGGGTGCGATGGACGTGAAGTTAGATAAACAGGGGAGGGTCGTGTTACCAGAGTACCTTCGGTCATATGCTTCGATGAGTAAGAGTGTTGTTCTCGCAGGTCTTTATAATCGTCTCGAAATTTGGGATGAGGCAAAGTGGGAGGCCTACAAGAAGAAGATTGAGAGCAATGCAGATAGCGTTGCTGAACAGTTGGGGGAACTCGGTATATAAAAATGTCCAATTGGGACGCCAGATTTGGATCTTCGCTCACGGTTCATTGAACCTTTTCCGTGAACGGGATCCAATTCCGGCTTCCTCATTATGAGGACTGTAAACAGGGGGTATGCGTATGTACAACCATATTCCAGTTTTACTCCATGAGGTCCTAGACTACCTCAAACCGGAGCCGAATCACCTTTTTATAGACGGTACCGTGGGGCAGGGAGGGCATGCAAAAGCGCTCATCGAGCGCGCCCTTCCTGTGGTCCGTCTGCTCGGGATCGATCGCGATCCTGTAAACCTTGCCATTGCAAAAAAGAACTTAAGCGCGTTCGGCGACAATGTCGTGCTCGTTCAAGACTCTTTCGCAAATGCAAAAGCTCACGCACAAGCTCATCGATTTACTTCTGTTAATTCGATTCTGCTGGACATTGGATTTTCCAGTCTCCATGTAGATGATCCAGAGCGCGGTTTCTCGTTCCAAGGCGATGGACCCCTCGACATGCGGTATAACCAAGCGCAAGAATTAACGGCAGAGGTCATTATTAATGACTGGTCATTAGATGAGTTGGCGAGAGTCTTTCGTGTGTATGGTGAGGATCGAAACGCACGTTACATTGCTGAAGCAATCGTACGACAACGAAGGGATAAACGCATTGTTCGGACTAGTGAACTTGCCGATCTCGTTTTGGAGCTTGTCCCAAGGCGCGGAAAGACACATCCGGCGACCAAGATATTTCAAGCCCTTCGCATTGCCGTTAACGACGAACTCGGCGAGTTAGAGCGTGCACTACCAGAGTTGGTAAGTTTACTTGCTCCTGGTGGGAGAATTGCGATCATTAGCTTCCATTCACTTGAGGACAGAATTGTAAAACAGTTTTTCAAAAATTGTTCTGACCTTGAAGTGTTGACGAAGCGTCCTGTTGCCGCAACCAGAGTTGAAGTCAAAAACAATAAGCGGTCCCGAAGCGCAAAGCTTCGGGTCGCTGAACGCATCTAATAAATAATATTACCGTAGGGAACCCCACCCCTATGTCCGCAACATCAATTTCACAAGCTACATTACATGCTCCTTCTGCGATTCAGCGCAAGAAAACCCCATCCCAATGGGTTAGTGAGCATAACTTTTTACTTAATCTAGTAACGTTAGGTTTGGTAATCATGATCGTCGTTAGCTACATTCTTCAAGTGACCGGAACGGTTGCAAAGGGATACGAGCTTCGAGATCTTGAAGTGGAGATTCACCAGCTCACACTGGAGAACGAACGCATGGAAGTAATTGCACGTCAGTCGCAATCGTTAGAACATGTCGCAAAGTCGGTGAAGATGCTTGGGCTCGTGCGTGCTGAACAGCCAACATATATCCAAAGTGGAGAGCCAAGTTACGCGATGGCAAAATAACTATTAACAAGAAGAAAGCGGGCAACCGCTTTTTTTGATATACTGTAACTAATCATGGAGGACTATGTTACAAACTGCACTTTTTGATCCATCAGTTGCAACGGAGGCGATTGCAAACGTCAATTGGTTACAACCAAGTTGGGATCTTTTTATTGTCCTCTTTTTTGTCGTCGCGTCATTCATTTACGGAATCTCTCTCGGACGCGATCGCATCATCGTCATCCTTGTTGCTATCTACATGGCGCTTGCGATTGTGAATTACATTCCGTTCATCAGTGAGTTTAATGCAAGTGTTTCTGTTAACGATGCATTTGCTTTGCGCGTATCTGTGTTCCTTGGTGTGTTTATCATGCTGTTCTTTTTCCTCTCGCATTCGGCACTTATACGAAACTTGGGTCACAAAGAATCGCAAGGTGGCATTATCCAAGTGATGATCTTTTCATTTTTGCACGTTGGGTTGTTGATTAGTGTCACACTTTCGTTCTTCCCAATCGATCTTGCTAATGTGCTCTCACCAATTACACAATCGATCTTTGTGAGTGAAATCGCTAAAGGTGTTTGGGTAACCATGCCTGTAATTATGATGGCGATTTTTGGTCGAGTAGAGCGGAGGGATCGTTACGAGAGATAAGTGGATGTAAAAACTGACTTCGAGAAGTCAGTTTTTTTGGTTTGGATTTACTAACCGCATGCCCCTCCCTCGTCATTGCGAGGATCTCTTTTGTTGTCGACGAAGCGATCTTAAGGATTTGCTGCAGTTGCAAGATTGCTTCGCTCCACTCGCAATGACGAGGGGGGGTGTGATGAGTCTGCAAAACAATTGTGTAGGGTCTTGGGTTCCCTACACGGTTAGCTTTATTTGCAAGAGAAAGTCTTAGAACCCTAATGTTTTTAAACGTTCTCTGCGTTACTCGGTTACGTAACCGAGTAACGCAGAGTTTCATCAAGATCAACTGTTACTCTTTTGCGACCTCGGTGTATAATAAGTCAGCATGAAACGCGGTTCATTTGAACAATTTTATAAGGAGAATATTGGCCGTATCCATCGATACGTCTTTTTTCGTGTTGGGCAAAACCGTGATGTTTGCGAGGATTTGGTGTCTGAGATCTTTATGAAGGCGCTGAAGAACTTTGAGAAGTTTGACCCGAAGATATCAAAATCAGCTTGGATCTATAGGATTGCGCATAATCACTTATCGAATCACTACAGAGACACAAAGACGAATGCGGACATAGAAGATGTGAAGTTTTCTCTCGTTGGTGAGCGTGGAGAGGAGACGGCGCTAGATGTTGAAGAACAAGGTCAGCTTATTGAGGCATTAGACGAATTACCCCCAGAAGACCGACGAATTGTTACAATGAAGTACATTGAGGGGTACTCGTATAAGGAGATAGGAGAAATTCTCGGACGGACGTCTGATGCACTCAAAGTCGCCTCGTATCGAGCAGTTAAAAAACTTCGGAAAATCATGAAACCAAAACAAGATGTTGTTTCGCCTCAAGCGACAATTGAAGAGACTCAAGACTGAGTCGGCACCAAGCAAGGCGTTTAAGTCGCAGCTTTGGAGTCGGTTGGAGTTGGAGATGGGTCAAGAGCAAGTTTGCGTTCCGCGAAGACGTCTTCGTTTTGTGACGTCGTCTGTGCTCGCGTCATTGATTGTTGTCTTCGGTATGGGGACAGGGGTGTACGCTTACGAAAGCCCTGCGGTTGTTGATGGGCATCCATTACATTTCTTAAAAGATTCTATCGAGTCGGTTGAAGGTAGGTTCGCTATCTCTTCAGAAGAGCGTTCTCGTTATCATGCGCGCATGATGGATCGCCGTCTTGCTGAGAGTGAGTATCACATGGGCAAGACAGACAAGGCTGAGCGTGCATTAGAGTATGCAGCAGAGCGTCTAGAAATGTCTGTTGAAGAGTTGTTGGAAGGTTTAGAAGAAGGTGAAGTGCGCGAAGAAGTACTGGAAATCCTTGCAGAACAACGAGAGCGTTACGAACAGCTACGCTCTCGTGTAGTAGAGAGCGAGGGTGACTTCGATGAGGCAAAGCCGCTTCGTGAGCGTTCACAGAAGTGGGGGCTTTCAGAGAAGGATCACCAGCAACTATTTCGCGATGGGAGACGTCCTGGCGGGGAGGAGTTGCCGCCTAAATCTTTTGAATAAAATATGACCAAATCAAAATCTGTTTATCTTGCATCATCTGTAGGAGCAATCATGCTTGCAGCTGCTGCCATCGTTTCAATGAGTATGATCGGCGCGGTTTCTGCGGCTGAGCCTGAGCAAGGTGAGGGTGATCGTCCTTGTGCTGGCGGAGAGCACGCTGAGGGTGAGCGACGTTTCCCACCGCTTGCAGAGGTTGTCGAAGTAGACACATCTAGTAATACTATTATCGCAAGTATTCTCCATCCAAACCAAGAGGATGCAGAAGAAGCATTCATCTTAATTAACTACACAGACGACACAGAGATCGTTGAAGACGGAGAGGAGGCTAGTGAGTCATCAATCAGCGTAGGAGACAAGATCCACGCTCGTGGGGAGCGTGTCGACTCTGATGACTACGCGAAAGTGATCACGGCAGACTCTATTAGATTGTTTGATGAAAATGAGCCAAAGAAGCCAAATTTTAAGCGCGGTGAGCGTGGTGAACACGGAGAGCGTCCAGAGCGAGGAGAAGAAGCGTAAAAAACAAGAGCCCCGTCAACGAGTATGTTGCGGGGCTTTTTCAGTTCGTGGGGAGTGCGTAGAGCATCTCGTCTCTTGTTTCTGACCTGGAGGGGTTTGAGAGCAGTCGGATTTGTCCTCCATCGACTAGCTCGTGAATTGTCATGCGTGCCTGAGAGCGTTTGAGCCCAAGTCTTCTCACTAGAACGTTGGTTGAGATTGGGCCTTGCTGAAAAAGATCGCGGATTTCTTCAGAAATCATGCTGCCTCCATTTTGCGGTTCATAAACGGTATCAGAATATTTGTTTTGGTTCAATAAAAAAACCGGAGACAATTATTGGTCTACGGTATTTTATCTTTGGTTTATTAAGCGACTTCGACTGCTTCTTCAATGGCTGTAACTCGACTTGTGAGGTTTTTATGGTCGTTCTTGAGAATTAAAAATTCATGTTCGAGCGTTTCATTTTGTTTCGCAATGCCATCAACAGCGCTCAATATTCTAGATTCTGTTATCCGGAGCTTTGCATCAACAATATTCTCAACTTCATCTCTGGTGACCATGTGTTCCTTTAGAAAGTCCATGATCTCGTTTGTGGTTACTTCATCGCTCATATTGACACCAGTATATCATTTTCTCCAAACCCGGTATAATAGATCTATTGCCTAATAACTTTCGACCGCTTTTGGCGCCATTTGATTTGAAACAACTTCAGGATTCGTCAAAATATCTCGGATATTCTTCCTCATCCTTCAGTTGTTTCAAATCAAATGGCACTCAAAATCGTCAGAAAGTTATTAGACAACAGATCTATATCAACGCGTTATGATGAAACTCTACAATACGCTTACACGACAGAAGGAGGAGTTTAAGCCAATTCATGCTGGGAAGGTTGGGCTTTATGCTTGTGGACCTACGGTTTATTGGTTTGCGCATATTGGGAATCTTCGGTCATTTTTGTTTGCTGATGTGCTTAGGCGAACGCTTGAGCTTGCTGGGTACGATGTGAACATGGTGATGAATATTACAGACGTTGGGCATTTAACTGATGATGCTGATAGCGGTGAGGACAAGATGATTGTTGCGATGCAGCGTGAGGGGAAGACGGCGTTTGAGATTGCTGATTTTTATACGGATGCATTTTTGAAAGATGTTGGGCGTTTGAATATTAAGCCGGCGCATACATACCCGCGTGCGACAAAGCATATTCAAGAGCAGATTGATATGGTGACGCAGCTTGAGAAGAATGGCTTTGCGTACACAACGTCTGATGGAGTGTATTTTGATACATCCAAGCTCGAGTCGTACGGGCGTTTGTCCGGGCAATCTCTTGATGAAAAGCTTGCTGGGGCGCGTGTGGACATTGGGGAGAAGAAGCAAGCGACAGATTTTGCGCTTTGGAAGTTTTCACCTGAGGGTGTTAAGCGAGATATGGAGTGGGAGTCACCTTGGGGTGTCGGGTTTCCTGGTTGGCACATTGAGTGTTCTGCAATGTCGGTAAAATATTTAGAGGCACCGTTTGATATTCATACAGGTGGCATTGATCACATCTCCGTTCATCATGAGAATGAGCTTGCGCAGACTGAGGGTGCTTTAGGGGTTGATCAGGCGAATGTTTGGATGCATGGTGAGTTTTTGACGGTGGATGGTGGAAAGATGGGGAAGTCACTTGGAAATTTGTTTACGGTTGATCAGTTGGTTGAAAAAGATGTTGACCCAATTGCATTTCGCTACTTTGTTTTGGGGGCGCACTACAGAACACAACTTAACTTTACGTTTGAAGCGCTAGAGGCTTCGGGGAATGCACTTAAACGACTTCGTGGACTTGTGCGTGATTGGAGTTCTGCAACAGATGGTGGTGAGGAATTCGATAAACGTTTCGATGCTGCGTTGTTTGATGACTTGAATACCGCACAGGCACTTGCTGTGATGTGGGATCTGGTTGATTCAGATATTGCGTCTGGAGCGAAGGCAAAGAGTTTGTTGCGAATGGACTCGGTGTTTGGGTTCGGGCTTGAATTGTATGTTGGAGTCGCTCTCGAAATTCCAGAGGATGTACTCGCACTTGTGAAAGAAAGAGAGGGTGTGCGTGTGTCAAAAGATTGGGCTCGGTCGGATGAGCTTCGCGATGAGATTCTTGAAAAAGGCTATGTCGTTGAGGATGCGGCTGACGGTTCAAAACTTTCAGAAAAATAAAAAGGAAGTCGGGGATAAGTATTCCCGACTTTTTTGTTTGATGATGATACAATGGCCTTGTATATGGCTACGGATCAGCGCAAAAATAAGACTGAAGCTCCTAAGACCCCGGAGTCTTTTGAGGGTTCTGGTTTAACACCAGAAGCGCTTAAGGTTCCTGAGGCTCAGGTAGAGTCACTCGCAACTCCAGAAACAGGAGGTGAGTCGCACGAAGAGCAGGAGGGGGAAAGTGGTGAATCTGTTCAGGTTGAGCCTTCATTGGCTTCGATCCCAATTCCGATTGCAGCACCGCAACAAAAAGACAGACTTGAAAAAGAGATTGAGTCTGTGCTTGAGCAGGATTTAACAGACATGTACTTGTCTATGACACCGGTGCAGCAGATGGAGTTTAAGGTGAAGGGTGAGGAAACCGTTTCCAAGATTCGTGTGTTGTTGTCTGCGGGGAAGATTAATGCAAAGAAGATTTTTTTACTTATTAGAGAGTGGCTTAAAATTATTCCGGGAGTGAACAAGTTTTTTCTAGAGCAAGAGGCAAAAATAAAAACAGATAAAATTCTTCTCGTTACAAAGGAAGAGCAAAAACGAGGGGAGCTAGAGCTATAGTCATGTTTCAATTTGGATTACAAGCAGAAGCTGAAGTTGTGCAAGTAAGCGCTTCAAACGATCTCTTTTTAGCTAAGATGATTTTGATCGGCGTTGGTTTGTTGCTTTTGACTACGGCCATACTTTGGGTGGTGCGTGTTTTGTTGCGAGATTTTTATATTGATAAGCGTGGGATGTTTCAGCGAGCAACGCTGCTTATTACACTTCCAAAGTTTAGACGTCAGGAGGAGACGGAGCGTGGGCCTTCTAAAGATCAGGTGACCGAAGCGATTGCGGCGGCGGAAACATTTTTTGCTGCACTTGGGTCTATGCGGGCAGAATATGGTTTGAAGACTTGGTTGCTTGGGCGATCTGATGAGTTCTCGTTTGAGATTGTGGTTGAAGACAAGTTGATCAAGTTTTACGTAACGACACCACTTCAGCACAGAGACTTTATGGAACAGCAACTTTCTGCTGCATATCCAGATGCGTTTATCGAGGAGGTTGAGGATTACAATCTCTTTAACCCACAAGGGGTCACACTTGGGTCGTACGTTGAGTTTCGCCGAGATTCTGCATTCCCCATCAAGACATATCGTAAGCTCGACAAGGATCCTCTCAACTCTCTCACAAACGTGTTGACGAAGATTGGTGATGAGGATGGGGCTGCGTTTCAGTTTATGGTGCGCTCTTCTTATGCAAAGTGGAGAAAGAAAGGCGTTGCAGTTGCTGGGAGAATTCAGAAAGGGATGACAATCGAGGAGGCTCTCAAAGGAAAAAAGAAAGGTGGAATGAGTGTTGGGGAGTTGACTGGTTTTGGCGATGACAAAAATAAATCGCAAGACACGGCAAGTCACAGGCTTTCACAGACTCAAGAAGAAGCTGTTAAAGGGTTGGAAGAGAAGGCTAGTAAAGCTGGAATGGATGTTTGTGCGCGATTGGTTGTTTCGTCAAAGACTTCACAAGGTGCTCAGACGACGATGCAAGGAATGCTCAATGCGTTTGGTCAGTTTGGTATTTATGAGTATGGAAACTCTTTTGTAAAAGTTGTGCCGCGTTGGAAGAATCGAGTTATCAGGTACTTTATCCATCGTGGTTTTCATGAAAAGCACACCATGGTGATGAACTCGGAGGAGTTGGCTTCTCTATGGCATTTGCCTTTACCTTGGACTGAGACACCAAACATTAAGTGGCTCGGCGCTCGTCGTGGCTCAGTGCCTACAGGTGTGCCTGATGAGCAAGAGGAAGGATCTCTTAAACTTGGATACAACATGTATCGAGGGATGAAGACACCTGTGTACATGAAAGCAAAGGATCGATCTCGCCATATGTACATGATCGGTAAGTCTGGTTCGGGTAAATCTCAGACCATGGCGAAGTATATTATTGAAGATATTAAGGCTGGGCATGGTGTGGCGGTTGTAGAGCCGCATGGTGATTTGGTCGAGCAAGTGCTTGGGAACATTCCAAAGGATCGTATTGATGATGTGATCGTATTTAATCCATCAGACATTGCGCGGCCAATGGGTTTGAACATGCTCGAGGCTCCATCGGCTGAGATGCGCGACTTTGCTGTGCAGGAGATGATCTCGATCTTTTATAAGTTGTTTCCACCTGAGATGATTGGTCCGATGTTTGAACATCAAATGCGTAACTTTATGTTGACGCTGATGGCGGATGTTAATAACCCTGGAACAATTGCTGAGATCCCTCGCATGGTTACCGATCAAAAGTTTCAGAATAAGTGGCGTGCAAAGCTTACTGATCCAGTGGTAAAGAGTTTCTGGGAGGACGAGATTGATAACACGAGCGATTACCATAAGTCTGAGATGATGGGATACTTGGTGTCTAAGGTTGGGCGCTTTGTTGAGAACGAGATGATGCGTAACATTGTTGGTCAGTCAAAATCGGCTTTTGACTTCCGCGAGATTATGGATAACAAGAAGATTTTGCTTGTTAACTTGTCTAAGGGAAAGACGGGAGACGTAAACGCAGAGCTACTTGGTTTGGTGATTGTGTCGAAGCTTCAGATGGCTGCGCTTACACGTGCAGATATCCCAGAGGAAGACCGTCATGACTTCTTTTTGTACATCGATGAGTTCCAAAACTTTATTACAGACTCTATTGCTGTGATCTTGTCTGAGGCGCGTAAGTATCGTCTCAACTTGATTATTGCGCATCAATACATTGGACAATTGGTCAAAAACGGAGATACAAAAATTAAGGAGGCAGTGTTTGGGAACGTTGGTACGACCTATGTGGCTCGTATTGGACCAGAGGATGTTGATACGTTGGAGAAGATCTATTCGCCTGATTTTACAGGGTACGACTTGATTAACTCTGACAAATACACCTGGTACGTAAAGATGATTGTCGACAACTCACAGATGAAACCGTTTACCATGAATCTGGAGATTGTTGGGCCTGGTGACCGTGAGTTAGCTGAGGCGATCAAAGAGCTTTCACGACTAAAATACGGACGAGACAAAGCGATTGTCGAGGCAGAGATTGCAGAACGTACACGTGCTCCTAAAAAGGCTGTTGCTGCAACGCCACCTCCATCCGCACAACGATAATTATGTCTGAAGAATCACAACAATTTGAACCCGAGCCAGACGTAGAGGCGCATGCGCTTCATGTTGAGCATGGTGATGCACGCGGACGTCTTGCGCTTCAGATGATGCGTCAGGTGCGCGACAGTATGAACCATGTTATTCAGTTGCTCGAAGAGGGAGACACTGCGCGGGCGACACGTCAGCTGGTTGATTTGGTTTCGCACAAACGTTCGATGTCAGACGAGCTTGAGGACCTAACAGGAGCGCGTGTTCTTGAAGGGGTGTTCGATGGTCAGTTTATGGTTGGTTCAGATGGTGTGCGATACAAGGTTTCAGAAAACTATGCCTCTAAGTCAAAGATGGTTGAGGGAGATATTTTAAAACTCACGATCAAAGCAGATGGAACGTACTTGTACAAACAAATCGGGCCGATTTCACGCAAGCGCTTGATTGGTCGTTTGGGCACAGATTCATCCACAAATGAGGCGGTTGTGATCTGTGGTGATGACGTGTATAAAGTCCTCACAGCCAGCGTGTCATATTTTAAAGGAGTGCCTGGAGATGAAGTCGTTGTCTTGGTGCCTGAGAGTGACCGTTGTATATGGGCTGCCGTTGATAATATTGTGAGGGGTACATAGTTATGGCAAAAGCGATCTATCGCATTTATAGACCAAAAAACTTTAAGGAGGTGAGCGGCCAGGAGCATGTGGTGAAAACCATTCAGAACCAACATGCATCTGATTCAGTCGCTCACGCTTATTTGTTTACAGGACCGCGCGGGGTTGGAAAAACCACCATTGCGCGGCTACTTTCAAAGCTGGTGAACTGCGAGGATTCAAAAGAGAATGAGCCTTGTAATACGTGTAATGCTTGTGAGCAGGTGTCTGCAGGGAACTCGCTTGATGTGTTTGAGATTGATGCCGCGTCGCATACAGATGTAGAGAACGTCCGCGAGAATATTATTAAGTCTGTACGGTTTGCGCCGAACCAGCTTAAGAAAAAGGTCTACATCATCGACGAGGTGCACATGCTTTCTACTTCAGCGTTTAATGCGCTTTTAAAGACGCTTGAGGAGCCACCAGAGCACGCCTTGTTCGTTTTGGCGACCACCGAGATCCACAAGGTGCCTGATACCATTATCAGCCGCTGTCAGCGTTTTGATTTTAAACGTATTGACGCAGATGAGCTTGTGGCGAGGTTGGGTCGTATTATCAAATCAGAGGGTGTTGAGATCGATGAGGATGTATTGCGTGAGATCGTGCGACATTCTGATGGATGTGCGCGTGATGCGGAGAGCTTGCTTGGGCAGGTGCTGGCGCTTGGTGATAAAAAGATTGGAATGACTGAGGCGAGTTTGGTGCTACCTGCATCAAACATGGTCCA
>JABITQ010000013.1 GCA_018700535.1 Candidatus Uhrbacteria bacterium
ACTCTAAGCGCGCTAGCGGCCGCTGCTGCGGACACAACGGTCTTCCCGGACCCAACATCCCCCTCAAGCAGACGGTTCATGGGGTGCGGCTTTTCCATATCCTGCACAATCTCCCATGTCGCCTTCTTTTGCGCGTTAGTAAGCGTAAACGGTAGTGCTGCTACAAACGTTTTTAAAAAGTCTTCATCAAGCTCAACGGATGCTGCAGTCTTTTGCGACCGCTCCGTGCGCACATGCGCAAACATCAACTGATGCAAAAAGAGTTCATCGAATTTCAAACGATTCACCGCAGCATCAAGGTCTTCACGCGAGTCTGGAAAGTGCACAGCCTTGAGCGCCTCAGCAAGCGATGGAAACGATTCACCATCAACAATCTCACCAGGCAACCAATCTGGAAACTCGTCCGCTGCTGGAAGCGCGGCTTTCATCGCATTGCGCAAACGATTCATCTTGATAGATCCAGTAAGCCCATACACCGGAACAATGCGCCCTGTGTGCACACCAGCTCCCCGCTTCTCAATCACAGGGTTCGTCATCGAAAGCCCATACTTGTCATCGACAGTCCCCGCAACCGCAACTTTCGTCCCCGCAGGCAACGAGCGTTCAAGATAGCTCTGGTTAAACCAAGTCACCTTAAGCTCACCTGTCTCATCCTCAATAACCCCCTCAACAATCTTAAGCTTCCGGTTCTTCGCCGGACGACTCGTAATAGACTGAACCTCCCCAATCACTGTCACGGTCTCCCCAGCCTTCACCTCACCAGCCCCACGAATAACCGAGAAATCGTCATACCGAAAAGGCACGTACCACAACAGGTCGCGCACACTAGAAATCCCAAGCGTCTTAAGGGCACCAACAGCCAACGTGCCGATCCCAGGGAGTTCAGAAACAGATGATCCTAAGTGAATTGCCATATTACGTGCATCTTAGCAGATCTTTAAGGAAGTGGTTATGGGGTCTCTGATAAACAAAAAACATCAGTTTTAACTGATGTTGCCTGGTGTACCCAGCAGGGTTCGAACCTGCGACCTTTGGCTCCGCAAGCCAACGCTCTATCCAGCTGAGCTATGGGTACATAACTTTCGCTTCAGAGTTTATACATCCTACGGAGCACATCCGTCAAGGTTTCTTCGGTGCGGTCTAGGTTCTCTGTGCAGAACGGAAGAAGGTTATCTCGGACTTGGTTTGGGTCAATTTCTTCTAAGGGAATTGAGAGCAGTGGGTGCCATGCGGAATGGAATTCGAAGTAGAGGTATTTGATGGACGGTGGATCGTAGGCGATTGAAAAATTGTTGATAGATTCAAAGTCGTAGTACATGTCGTTTACAACAACACCTGTCGTTGTGATAACAACTGGAATTCTATCTGGCGGAAGAAATGTTGAGAGCAGTGTAATAATCCCGATCATCAAGATGATGACTGCAAACAAAAAGTTTGCCGTTGCCACAGCATAGACAATCAAAAACACACCAAGCACACCCCCAATGACATACCAGTTTTTTGACCGAGCATGATGCGGATACTCATCCACCTCCCACTCAATAACAGCCTGACCAACCTCAATTGGAATAATTTCCTCTTCTGCCATAGTAATCTTATTTTATCATGTAACAAAAAAACCCGACAGGATCTGGTTTGTGTAATTCGATGTTTCTTCCTAATTAAAACAAAACAACCGCATGTGCGGTTGTTTTGTTTACCGAGATGATCTCTTGATGATACTTCAGAGATTGCTGTCGAGCTCAGCTCGACTACCTCGCTGAAGAATACAACGGTTGGGTTGGGACAAAGCTCAGCTTTGTCTTTGCGTACCCCAACCGAGCTCAGCTCGGTGGCGGAGGGAGAGGGATTCGAACCCTCGAGACGGGTAAACGCCTACTAGTTTTCAAGACTAGCGCCTTCAACCACTCGGCCACCCCTCCTTAAAACGCCCCAGATTGATCAGCTACTTGGCCTTCGTTTAAAAAATCCTTCGACGACCAGCGGGGTCGACTCAGTCTTTTTTAAACTCCAGGCCGGCGTACCTGACGCAATCTGGAAAGTTTTAATTGAAATTTTGAAACAACTGGTCAAAGCTGAGCTTTGACGTCGAGGACAAACCGAGATGAGCTCGGAGAGTTCGGCTGGCGGAGAGAGAGGGATTCGAACCCTCGCGCCGGTTATTACCGACCTAACGGATTAGCAATCCGTCCCCTTCAGCCACTTGGGTACCTCTCCGTAACAAGCGGTAGAATACGACAAATGGTCAGAAAGATCAATAAGCAAAAAACGCCCTTATTAACAGGCGCTTACGTGAGTGGATGACTAGGGGGTCATAGAAAAGATGCTGAGAGATGCACCAATGGGATCAAACGCCCATCGAGGATGTGACCCATCTTGACACCAGAGGCAAGCATAGCCCTGTGACAAGAAGTGCAATGCACCCTTGGTCCAGCAGCTAGTGTGTTGGCCAAAATCCCCTGCCGCAATCTCAAGGGCAGGGACGGTTCTGTGTGATTGAGCACGCCAGCACATTGGCTTCCTTGCAGACCAAGCACTCGAACCATCTCCAAGACACGCTCCAACGTCACAGACATCGGCTTGAGAACAGGTGCGCGAAGAGTTGGTGCAGACTTGCTCTTGTGCTGCGTTCTGCGCAAGACGACCATGCCATCTTCAAGCGTGATCTCAAACTTGTACCGAGCTTGCAATTCTCCGGATCGATACACAATAAGTTCAGGATGAACAAACACCCTGTTGGTGCCCTCCTCAAAAATGCAGCATGAAACATCCCAACTTTGAGGAGCAAACATTTGCACCGTGCCCACCAACACACGATCACCACCTTCACCAAACACATCAGCAGTCAGTGGAGTAACCGGAGTATTGCGTCTTCTCGAAACCATATTGCCCTCCTTTGAGCAACTCGACACTAGTCAAAATAGACCGGCTTGTCAACCCTCTCTACCCCCTAGCCACAACCCACCCCCACACCTGTTTTGCCCCAGCCTCTTTTAGTGCACGTGCAGCCGCATCCATTGTCGTCCCACTTGTAAACACATCGTCACACAACAAAACATGCTCCGGCACCTTCACACCAGACATCACCTCAAACACTCCATCAAACTCCCCCACACCACGCTTGTTGCGCGCCACTCTTGCTTGCGACTGTGTTGGTCTTACTCGCACAAGCAACTCTTCCACAGGCAATCCATAAAACGTCCCAGCCCAATCTGCGATAACGGCAGCTTGATCAAATCCCCTTAACCGCAACTTCCCCTCGTGCAACGGCACGTGACAAACATAAAATGGAGCAATAGGTGGGATCATACGCACGCTGGCTGCGGACATCCATCCGTGGATTACTTTTTCGATTGCGCGGTCACCGTAGTATTTCCAAACAGAAAACGCCCGGCGCACCACGGGGTTTCCGTAGGGCACATAGGCGCTAATACCATCTAAATAAACTTCTGGTCGACACTCAATGCAGGTTCGGTTTGAGCCTTTCTTTGCACAAAATGGGCAACGCTGAGGCAGCATCGATGGGGCAAACACCGAGCTACATCCCCCGCACCAAAGACCTCCCTCACGTCCGCACGAAACGCAGAAGCGAGGAAACAAAGACTCTACTGCCAATTTGCCGAGTCGATGTACCATGAGCCACTTTCTTTTATCATCGTCAAACTGATTTCCTGAAACTTTACAGTGGTGTTGCGCGGAGAATCAATCGACTCCTCACGTTGTGTTGTGACAAGCACCTCAGCAGTAAGCACTCCTTCCTCAACAACATCCACAATCACCACAGACGTACTCACCCCGTAATACCCTTCTGGGACCACAGCTGTCTTAATAAACACCCCTGTCTCTGCGCGAAAACGATCTGTCATCAACGGAAGTACGTCTATCATGTTCGCAAAGTGCGCTTCGTTTGAATAACTGCCGTAGCGCTCAACAAACGTTTTTGATAACGCAATCACATCTGACGATTCAGCACGCTCTTTTTGCTCGCGCTCATTCTCAATCTCTGAAATGCTCAACTCATCATCTTCAACAGGAAGCTCGATGCGAGGTTCATCCAAGTTAGGCACAACCTCTGCGGGACGATTAAGTAGCACGTACATCACCCATGCGATCAACAACAAGAGGATGAAAATCAGCAAACCAATCACGAGACGTTTTTTTCTTCTATCTTCCATCATACGGATAATGAATCACGAATTTTATCTGCCTCTGCCTGCCCTTCACTCTCAGCATTAAGCAACGCTGCAGCAGCATCTTGTTGCGCTTTCACCTCCACCTCATCGACTTCTGGAGTCTGGGCGGGTTGCTCACCTTGCTCGGCAACTGGTTGCTCTGCCGGCTGTTCAGCAGGTTGTTCTTCTGGTTGCCCCATAGACTGCGCTGCCGACTCAATATTTGTTTCTTCTACTTTTTTATCAAACTCTGCTTTTATTTTTTCCATCTCGAGCAACTGCTCAGGGTTTGTTGTCACAATTTTGTCCTCAACATAGGACGCAACAATCTTAATGGCTGCATGCTTTTGCCCTGCAAAGAAAATTCCTTCCCCTACTCCAGACTCAAGCAACAAATACTTTTCACCATCTGTTAGGTTGAATGTTTTTTGAATCAAGTCTACCGCAGACGGAGACTGCTTCAAGAGCAACTGAAGTGCTGAGTTCGTCACAATCGCCTGACCATATGGTGAGCGCAAGAAGTCATTTACATCCTGAGTAATTGTTGTCACACCCATAAAGTATTTTCGCGCGCGTTTTACAAGCGCAAAAATAAACTTGGCTGAGTCTTCGTTTTGCATCAACCACCACGCCTCATCCACAACCAAAATGCGTTTCTTTTTGACTGATCGTGTCACATTCCAGATATAGTTGATGATGCTATAAATCGCCACCGGACGCAGCTCATCCTCTAAGTCACGCACAGAAAACACCACCAACTGATTGTTCATCTCAACGTTTGTTGCATTGTTCAACAACCCAGAAAACGTTCCGTCTGTGTATTTTTTCAGCCGAGCAACAAGCTCTCCTGCCCCTTCCATTCCCTCAAGTACATCCTGAAAATCTGTAAGGACTGGCGGATCAATATCATCAAGCGATGTTAGGTCGGGTGTGATGTCCTTTTTGGCGTACGTCTCAATCAATGCGCGATCAAGTAATGAATCCTCAATCGGAGTAAACCCAACCTTGCTGCTCGCACCAATTGGCTGACCAATCATAATGCGCAACAACCCCTTAAGTGTAATGACGGCTGATCGAATGATATCCTCAACCTTTGTCCCCTCACCCACACCACGAGGCAGATCAAACGGGTTCACCTTTGCGTCCGACGCTAATGAAACGTTTACAAACGTTCCACCAACAGCATCCGACAAATCCTTATACTCATACTCAGGGTCAATCACAATCACATCCACACCCATCATAAGCGAGCGCAAAATCTCCAACTTGATCGCGTACGACTTTCCAGCACCAGAAGTTGCAAATACAACTGAGTTCGCATTTTGCAAACTAAATCGATCGAACAAGACGAGTGAGTTGTTGTGTCGGTTGATTCCGTAAAGAATCCCGTTGTCAGAACTTAGGTCAGAGCTGATAAACGGAAACGATGCCGCAATCGGCGAAGTGTTCATGTTATACGTAATCATCAACTCATCATTCCCAAGTGGGACAGTAGAGTTAAAGCCCTGCTCTGCCTGATAATATCCAGCTTTGGTATAAATCAGTTTTGAACCAAACAACGACTCAACCTCTTGTGTAAACTTTTCAAGCTCTTCGGGTGTATCCCCGTAAATAGTTACGTAAAAAGCGAATTGAAAGAAATGCTCAATCCCCTGCGTTAGCGCATCTCGCAACCCTTCAATATCTCTCAAAGCAGTTTCTGCAATCGGATCACGCGGCGCACCCTTTTCAGCATCGGCAAAAATCTGCGCTTCAAAAATACCCACTTTCTTCTGCAGCTGTTTCAAAATAATGTTTGCCTTGATCGGATAAAAAAACATGGCAACATCGAACGTCTTGTTCATGTTGATGAGCGGAGACGCCCAACCAACACCGATGTGACGCGGATACGTAATCACAAAGATCGTTCGTGCGTACTTTCCTGAAACACGCAAAAAGGTTGGATTAACCTCAAACGCCGCTGGTGAAATAACATCTTTCACCGTGACGACTCCCTTGCGATAAATACGCTCCTCCTCAAGCACCAACTTTTCCTCAGCAAGTTTTACTTGTTCAGGCTTGATTTTTTTGGGCGCACTCGGTGGAGCGGGCAATGTTTTTTTAATGTCTCCAAGTTCAATAGGCATAGGACTCAACTATTTGGAAATCAAATTTGGCTCCTCTTCAAAACGAACATCGTTGATGTTGTGTAGCTTTTCAGTCTCGTGTAGATCTGGATTGTAAACATTGTAATACATCTCAATCAAACCCTGTGTATCTAAACGCACAGATGACAGCCCCATGCTGTTTAATTGCCCCATGGTAATTTCTGTACGACGTGAAAGTTGCTCAATACGATCAGCAAGCTGCTTGCGATTCAACTTTGCTGCAGCCGCCGGAGACACAGCCTCACTCATGCGCGTAAAAAACTTTTTCTGTTTGTTTGTAAGCGGGTCATATGGAAGCACGAGGTAAAACATCTTTTGCATAATCTGCCCCAACTCCACAAGCTCGAGAACAAAATTTCGATAGTCTGAGATCTGCGCGCGCAATAAATCATTTGTTGTCTTTTTTTGCTGTGCAGCCAAACGCTCCATGTACCCATCAATATTCATCCTTCGTGATTGAATCACAATCTGAATTGGATGTTCCAGTGAGTTTAAGAAAGTCATGTAAGACTGAATCGTCGCTTCCTGCTCGTCAACAGACTTTAAAGCAAAGTTAATACTAGACACGAGCAGCACAGCACGAACCGTTCCATCTTTAAGGAGCACCATGTCATCACGAATCTCCGCAATGTCTAGATACTTTACTGTTGATGGTCCCGGTTTTGATTTTGCAAGTTTTTTGGATTGCATACGATTAATCTTCAGGGACGTAGACTCCGCCTGTATTTACAACTAATGAAATTTCTTGAAGTCTCGAACCGCTTGTAAACTTTTTGCGATGAAATGCCGTAGACGGTGGAGGTGGCTCAGACTTCATGTAGCTTTTGAGCACTGAATCTGTATACACTTTGTTCCACACGCGAAGACGTGGCTTTCTGAGTGTTTGAACGCCATTGAGCATAAAATAATGAAACGGCTGCCCATTCACACGAAGAAACGCAATCCCTCCCCCGACAATCAAAAAAGGAATCCCTAAAGCCAGAAACACGAGAAAAGAGAAGAGTTTAAATAACAAAAACTCTGTTAAGCCCACCGAAATCATAATAATGAATTGGCGTGCCGTTACAGGCCCAAAAATCTTATCCTCTGCATCAATAAATTGTGGAACGACAAACTGTTCCGGCATAAACACTTGTTATCAAAACCTTAGTGCGGCATTGAGTTTCATAACCACCTGCAACTCTTCATCGGTCAACGACTCTCCTTCTGCTTGCTGTGACTCCTCAAGAGCCTCTTGAATCGTGACTCCACCAAGCACAGCTCGCTCAGTAAGTGTGATGTACATCCGATTCAATGGCGACTCTCGCCAAGCTTGAATCCCTTTTACCTTCATCTCGTACCCCCGGTTTTCTAACAAATCAATCTTGTCTTGAATCTTAGTCCCCGCCTGCATTGGGTCTTTAGAGAGCCGGCGAAAGTCTGTAATTGTTAAACGTGCCAGCTCTTGAGTTGGACCAACTAAGCGTTTCCCAACTTTGATGTCTTGAATACGCCCTGGTTTTTTGATCGACTTTTTTACACGAGGCTTTGCTGCCTGCGCCCCCTTTGCAGCAGATCGAATCGCTCCGACATCGACAGTTAAATCCTGATCCGAGCTCTCGATAGCACCAGGCACACTTGCATCTGCAACCACCTTCTTACCTGTCATCTTCTCAAACCGCGCATCCAAATCTGTTTGCTCGCGTTGCTCGCGCCCTGCACGATGCTCAAGTTTGGCCGCACGCATCTGCTTGTGCGCTGCACGCCCCTTCATCATCATCCCCTCACCATGCGCCTCATACTCACGAACAGCCGCCTCAACAGCCTGGACCATCTCTGCCAGCTGTCTTCCACTAATACCCATCCCCCCTTTTGCCACAGCACGCTCCATCTGAGAACGCATCGCCCTAGCATCGCGCACACCGCGCACACGGGAATCAATAATCTTCTGACAACGCTCAATCAAAACAGGATTCTCAAACGAAAACATCTTTCCACTACAAATAAGCTTTACAACATCCTCAACCGACTTAATTGGCTCATGTGCCAATGCAGCAGCTTTCTCTGCTTTTACACGCTCAATCTCTTTTGCGTCCTCATCTGTAAACGCATCAATACGAGGCTTGTGCGGCACTGATGGCTGCACAACCTTTTTCTTTTTCAAATCAAGCTCTTCTGCAAGCTCTACCTTTTCTTCAAAAACTTTCTCACCGATTTCTTTTTCAAAACGATCCAATACCGCCCCAGCAAGCCCTGCATCCAACCCGAGTCCACCCACCTTCTCAGAGCGCATCAACCTAGCCTTTGCTGCATCGTGCTCAACCTTGTGCTCTGCAACATCATCTAGCACCACCTCAAGTCGCTGCTTCTGCCGCTCAGTAACATCCCCAGGGATTGAAGCAACGTACGCATGCGTAAACTCATCCGCTGTCTGCAAAGCAACTCCATCCATCTGAGTATTCCAACCGCGTACAAGCTGTTTAAAATCGATGTGCGGTAAATCCTTGTCGAATCGAATCAGCACGTCTACAACGACATCAAGTGCAATCGCTCGCGCTTGCTCCTCTGTGACCTCCAGCGCTTTAGCAATCTGCGCAATGTACTCGCTTGCAGGAAATCGATGTTGCAACAACTGAAACGTGAGCGAACCAAGCTCACCAATCTTTGCACTATCAACATCATGCTTTGCTCCAACAGCGCGGTACAGACGGTTTGTCTGCACACTAAAAAGCTCATGTCTCACCTCTTCAGGCAGATTTGTACTCACTTGCGCAGTTGTTGCGATCTCTTCTGCCACAATGATCAATGCTTATTTACCAGCTTGAAATTTACCAACGGCTGCGTGAGCTAATTGAGTTTCTTTCAACGCTTTATTGAGCTTGCCGATTTCTTCAGCAATCTTTTCATCTCCACTACCCGCACTTGCAAGTTGAGATTGAATATCATCTAGTTGAGAACTTGCGCTCACATCATTTTGAATCTGCTGATTAATCTCAACGTTAATTTCTGTCTTTTGCTGATTGAGAGCTGTCGCATCACTGTCAGAAACATCGTCAGCATTCAATTTCACCTCAATCTCAGCCAATTGATCTGTTTTGTCTGAAAGTTGTGCGCGCGTATTGTCCTCAATCGACTGACGCAATCCATCATACTGAGCCTGAAGCGCCGAAGTATCCCCCGATGCCGTCCCAGCGCTCATGTCTCCAATTCGCTTCTCAAGGTTTTGGACCTGCTCGGCAATCTGCGCTGAGGCTTGAGTCAAACGCTCATCTGGAGTTGCTGCTGAGAAATTGTCATTTGCAAACTGCTCACCACTGAACCCCGCTGTTGCACCCGCCAAAACAGCTAAGTCAGGAACCTGCCCATGTGGAGATCCACCCCCACGAACAACATCATCTTGCCCAGCTTTTCGCCCATCCTTAAGAGCTGCAAGCAAACCTTCATACTGACCAACACGTGCATCTGGCTGCCCATCTGAAGCCCACCTTGCTGTCTTTAACTTTGCTTCAATATCAACCTCGATTTTCTCCATCCCTGAAGCAATATTAAACCGCTGCTCAGGACTTGTGTTTGGATTCTGATACTCAGAGCTAAGTGTATTCACCAACTCGTTTGATTCCGCTCTGTCGGTAAGTGCATCATCCATGCGCGCCTTCATCTCGTCTCCAGTCTTTTCTCGAACAATCTTCGCATTCGTATCCCTCTTAACTTCACCTGCGCTCTCTTGCGCCTTCCATGCATCAGTTAATCGCTCACCACCATGCCCTTGCTGCAATGCCTCTGCCGCAGTCATGACACCAGTCAACTTATTACCATCCTTATCTTTACCCCTCCTCTTAATACCAGACTTCATACTACCTAAACGATCACGAACACTGGAGTCGCCAACCGCGCGTGTATCCATGTTTTGCAAATCCTTCCAATCCATCTTCTTAAGCGTATCTGCCTTATCTGTACGATCAAGAAGGTCAACGTTTTGTTTCTTCGCATCAAGGAAACTCTTTTGCATCTTCTTGTCTCCCTTAAACGTCTCACCAAAATTCGCACCCTGATCTCTAAACATCTTTTGCATGAGATCATTACCAATATTATTGCCCCCTCTGTCTTTTTGATCACGAAACGCGCGCATGGCCTTTGGATCCTTAATCAACTTACTCATCAAAGCCAATGTATCTTTTTTACCACCTGCGCCAATTGAAGGATCTTTAATGCGAGACGTTAAGTCTGCAACAACATCTTTCTGTTCGTAATCTTTAAATTTATCAGCTCTCTTAGTGACGTCAGCAGCTCTTTGAGACTTTTGACCAGCGGCCTCAGCGCGCGCTTTTGAAGTGAGTGGTCGTAGAAGCCTGTTTCCAGATGTTGCATCCGCAATACGTGAGTATCCCGCCTGCTTTGCCTTTGACACTAAATCATTTACTCCCAAGAAACTACCAGCTCCTTTTACTGCTCCACGCGCCGCAGCACCAGCCTTACGTCCAGCACCTGCACCAACCTTCAAACCAATTCCAGCCGCTGCACCTGCAATAACAGCGGGGGCACCCTGCCCCTTCTTAAGAGACCTTCCAATGAAAGACCCAGACATAGATGAACACGCAGTCTGCGCCGCCTCAAACCCAGCGTAAAGCATTGCCATTCCAATCAAGAAGCTCATGAAATGCTGAGACTCAAAAAATTTCAAAATAAAGTCCGCTGTATTCTGATTGTTTGCAACATTAAAACCTGAGGACTGGGCTATATTCCCCGCCCCCGCAACCGCCAGCGTCAGCCAGAGGAAAAACGTCAAAACAGGACCAATAACCACCAAACACTTAAAACGATCCCACCATTGCTGATAAGCACCTGATTTCACCACACCCTCAGCACCTCCCATAAACCAGGCAAGTGGAGCAATTACAATCATTACCCACAACATCACAATACGATAAAGCAAAATGACCGTAAGGATAATCATCGTTGCAAGCACCCAGACAACCATTCCAACAGCCATGATTCCACCAGCAAGATACTCAAACGAATCTCCAAGCCCCTTTGATCCTTGTTTACCTAAGTCCTGAATCGCACTCGAGGATTCACTAATCTGATAAATCTCTCCCAACCCAAGTAGCTGAATAAAGTTTCCAGCCGCAATTTCACGAATCGCGTTTGCGAACGTCAGCATGACCACCTGGCCAAAGTCGATCATCAGACCTGTAAGTGTTTTTGAAAAGTTGATGACAAGAGCAAAAATCATGAGGCGTGGAACCTGTTGCTGCCACTGAAATCTTGAGGCACCAAAGATCGTTCCAAACGCAATCACAATCAACACCACAACAAAGAACATGTTGACAGTGTCTCGCACAATCGCCCACCCCGCTGAAACAACAGGGTTTGTACTGAAGTTGTTGTAGGTAAGGATCGGAACAAGCTGATCAATAAACAACACTACCCCTTTGGTAAGAGCAGTTGCGATCCAAAACGCAAAACGTCCAAAAAACTGAAGTGGTGCGTCGAGCGCCGCTGTTCCTTCTTCGTCTTCCGCAGGTCCAGCGTATGCACGATTCGCATACGTCACTCCTACAAACAAAACGAGAAACAAAACACGCCAACCTCGCCCCCATTGGCGCGTGTTGAATGTTTCGGCCCGCTGGCGAATCCAAATTAAACTCGCTAATAATCGCAGGTAAAGTAAGTGCATAGAATACCCAAATTATAGCATAGCAACCTCACTGTTTTGTGCAGAACTGGGGATGAATGCAAAAGAGAATACCGGACAGCCTGCGTGGCTGTCCGGTAGACGTTTGTGTTACCCAGTCATAGATCCTCCGTTTGTTTTTCTTAAGCTGTGGCAATGATTGATTTTACTCATACCATCACTCAAGGTGAGAAAAATATATTTGTTGGAGCCCAGGTGCAAAGTTGGAATAAATCAACAACTCCGCACCCAAACTAACCTCCCACTAAGTTCTCGAGTAGTAGAAGCTGTTTCATGATTAGTCCCGTTGTTTGTTTGCTTATTGATGCTGTTTCCTAGAGCTGACTATTTGAAGTAAAGCCATTGCCGTTTCCACGAAGCCCCGTTGTCGGGTCCCAACTTAGACTCAGCAACCACTCCTCCCAACTTGTTCCGTTATCCTGAAGCTCGCACAAGCTGTGCCCAGCACTGCAAAACGATGCGTTCTGCCACCAGTACCAATTGCCCATGCCGCTTGTCGGCGAACCACCATCTGTGCCGACCGAGTTGATCAATGTCATTTCGACCGTGCAATCAAAGGCGAATCGCGAGAAATCCACCTCATAGTAGCCATCTGAATTGGCATACATGAGGTCTGATGTGGTCAGCGCGCCATCGAAGCACCCCCCGTTTGCATACACAAATGCAGGGAGCCCTCCAATACTCGAGCTGTACCAAGCGTCTTCGATCATCAGCAAGGTGTCGTTTGTCCCGTCCGAGTCCAAATCTGCAATGCATGCATCTTGACCCGAACAGTGACTCACAGCACCACCAGAGGATTCTTCCTCTTCCTCATCTTCTTCCTCTTCTTCTGGATCCTCCTCCTCATCTTCTTTCTCATCCTCTTCACTTGATCCAGAATCATCTTCACTCTCTTCACTCCCGCCATACTCACCGCCGCCACCGAGCTCAAGCCCGCCGCCGCAGTTTGTAATGGCCTCATGGTCGATGCATCGGATCCCTGCAGAGCAAGAACCTACATCATCGCCATGAACCGCGCTCACCACACCGTCTTCGACCACAAGCAAGGTGTGGTCGATATAGTCCTGCAGCAAAAACGTTTCCCAATCTTTGATCGGGAGCGCATGTCCGCTACTAACCACATAGACAGCCGACGAAGACTCTTCAGTAACCAACGTGCCATCGCGGAAATGCGCAGGCTCGCTAACCGCAGGCCAGCCAGTGAAGTACCCAGAAGAGTCGCCTCGCGTCTCTGGCCAATTTCCTTCACCGTAATCTAGCCCCCAAGAAGCCATCACTGACTCCCAACCCTCACCGCGCACAGGTGCACGATAATGATTTGGATCACTGTTGATCCCCACCAAAAGCCATAGCTGACCTTCGGTATCAAACAAAGCATCCACAAACCCTGTCTCGTCTTTGTTGGTGCCTGTGCCATGACAAGCAAGCTCATCGCTTGAGATCATGACCACATCTGAGAAACTGTAGCCATGGCTCCAGAACACAGATTCGCTCGCAATCCAGCGCGCTTTTCCGCCCTCAATCACATACACCTTGGCATTGTCCGGCGTCTTAACAAGCATGCCATCCGGATGCCAAAGGTTGGTTGCAAGAGCAGACTCGTAAAAGTGCCCGTCTTGAGGATCGCCCTCGCTCTTGATTCCACAGACAAAGTCCTCAGCATCAAGATGCTCGACTGAACCTCCGTGAGAACTATCTGAAGTGCGATACAACGCAGGGATCGACACCCCATGATCAGCAGTCTGTGAGGCAGCTCCCTCGTGGAGCCCCACATGAATGTGATCACCAGTGCAATACCCTGTGCATCCTTCGTAGCCAATCATCTGACCAACAGCAACTTCTTCGCCGTCTGAAATAAACACGTCAGACAAGTGGCCGACTACCGCATAGACCTCGTTTCCAAGATCGATGTTGATGTGATATCCAAAGCCGCTACTTGCAGACTCTGTATGCACACGAGCAACACCCGTCACTGGCGCATAGACTTCTTCGTCGATGCTGTTCGACGTATCCAAGTCGATATCAAATCGCGTGGCGTCATCACTGTGACTAAACGATCCTCCTACACCCTGCACACACATAAGCTCTCGCCCATGTCGCACCGGGATCTCGAGCACAATCTCCCCGCCACCACCTGCACCACCACCCCGACCTACACCAGACCCGTGTCCAGTAGGAGCAAGCAATGGTTCGCAGCCAGTAAGGAACACTGTGACGAAGTAAAAGGACACGCAGACCCAGAGAATGTACAAGCGTGCGGAAACAGTGCGGAACATGATCACCTCTCATCAAAGACTTGATGTGAGCTAGATGACCACCTTGGTCAACCACCTCGAGCGGCGGGACAGTACTTGCCCACCGACTCGCGAAGGTTGATCTTCGCTCCGTTGTTGCCAGAGGCACGTGCCTCAGTTATGCCCTCCCCCCTCAAAGACATAACGGGTATGAATAAACGGATCGCTTGCAACGGCCTCCCAAGTCAACGCGGAAAAGGTTCTGCTTCTCTTAAGCGATTACTGGAACTTCTCCTCGGAAGAGTCAGGTGTGAGCTATTGAGTGAACATAATATGGGACATGATGCTCGTGAGTGCGACCTACTTCCACAAAACCAAAAACCGTTTGAATGGTCAAACGGTTTTTTGCTAAATTTAGTGCCAAATATTGTGTGCTGATTTTCGACACAACTCAATGCTCACACAACTTTTTTTCCGAAGCTTAGCGAAACTTATTTGTACGGGTACGCACGGACTGAACAATGTGGATAAGCTACTTAATCACGCTGATATTCATCCACTTCTGCAACACATCTGGAACCAAGATAGTTCCGTCTGCCTGCTGATAGTTCTCCATGATTGCCACAAGCGTACGCCCAATCGCAATCGCTGTTGCGTCGTTCATATGAACAAAACGTTTTCCGCTCTCACCTTTTGTTTTGATATTAAGTCGACGTGACTGAAAATCTGTCATCAAGTCTGAAGTGTGCGTTTCGCGATAAGCATCTTGGCCAGGCATCCACATATTGATATCCACCTGACGACTATCCGGCTTGCCCATATCCCCAGTACAAATTTGCATCACCTCGTATGGAATGTTTAATTGTTGCACAAGATGCTCTTGCACAGCAATAAACAAGTTCTGCTCTTCAATGGAACTATCAGGATTTGAGAAAGATTCCATCTCAAGCTTATCAAACTGATGCACGCGAAAAATTCCCTTTGTGTCCTTTCCATAACTCCCCGCCTCGCGACGGAATGCGGTTGAGTAACCAATGTAGCGGAGTGGGAGATCTGCCTCAGGAATTGTTTGGTTCATGTGCATGGGCCCAAGCGTGTGCTCTGCAGATCCAATCAGAAACAAATCATCGCTTGGAATATAGTATCGCTCGTCACGCGGTTCAAGGCGCCCCATCTGCTGCATGATCTCTGGGCGAATAAATACAGGTGGCACGACAGGCACAAACGGTTTTGCTGAAATGCTTAATCCAGCTTTTTCAATAATAGCTTTAAGTGTCTCTTCATTGGTCAACGTTTCAAACACAAGTTGCACAAGAGCAAACTGCATCAAAGCCAAACCACCCTTAAGGTAGGTAAAGCGCGCACCAGAAACATTCGCCGCTGTCTCGTTATCAATAACACCAAGCGCCTTCCCAAGCACATCATGAGACTTAGGCTCAAAATTAAACTTGGTAGGCTCAAGAAATTTACGGATCACCACATTCTCAGACTCATCTTTTCCAACAGGTGTGTCCTCTGAAGGAATATTTGGAACGCTCTGCATGAGCTCAAGGTACTCAACCTCAACAGGCCGAAGCTTCTCTTGAATCTCAGCAAGCTCCCCTTTGAGAGCCTTCCCACGCTCGGCATCCTTCGCCTTAGCGGCTTCATTGCGCTGACGGTTCACCTCATCAAGCTCGCCTTGAAACTCTCTACGCTCACCATCAAGCACAAGCAGCCGATCGATATCAACCGTCACATGCTTCTGCTCAGCAGCTTTTTTAACAAGATCGCTATTTTCGCGAATAAACTTTATATCTAACATACGATGGATATGATGCCTGAAAACGAACAAAATGTGAACCACAGAAAGTCCATTAATGGAATAAGTAAGCTTAGATGAACTCAGATTTTGTACACATGTAGGGAACCCGGGACCCGACATGTCGGGTCCCGGGTTCCCTACATGTGTACTTTTTTAAGATATCCACACACTTGGCTCTAGACAAAATTTAGTAAATTAGCGATGCTGAATATAGAAATCCCCTCATTAAACTGAGGGGATTTATGTCTTTACGAAACAACATTACCGAAGAGTACTACCATGTCTATAATCGAGGAGTAGACAAACGAGCAATTTTTTTTGATGAAACGGACTATTGGAGATTTTGGAAGTCGCTCAAAATTTTTAATGACCTAGACTATCGGGGAACTGAAAGTTTTTATCGACGACAAAAACGCAATCATGAGCCAAGTAACACGTTTGTAGATATATTGGCAGCATGCTTAATGCCGAATCACTTCCATATATTACTAAAACAAAATGTCGATGGAGGCATCTCAGAATTCATGAAGAAGATTGGTTTAAGTCACACACATTTCTATAATCGCAAACAAGGCAGGTCTGGACGATTATTTGAAAGTCCGTACCAAGCAAAACGGATTGATTCTGATGGATACTTACTTCATATTTCTCGCTACATACATTTAAACGCTCTGAGTTTAATAGAGATAGATTGGAAAAACATTGGGATACCTAATAACAGAAAGCGAGAATCACTCGATTTTTTAACAACGTATCCCTGGTCATCATTTCCTGACTACAGCAAAATCCGAAACTCAAACATAATCCAACCATCAAAAATCTTAGAACTATTTGATGATTTTGAAGACTACAAAAAGTACATGTTCTCATCTCAACCCAACTCCGATTAACTAAAAACCTCAGGCGCAAGTCTGAGGTTTTTTCAACGTTGTAGGGAACCCGGGACCCGACATGTCGGGTCCCGGGTTCCCTACAGAAGTTCCTCTCGTTGAAAACAACAACGATTACATTAACCATCTACTTACATCGACAAACAAAAAGAGGGTAAAGCACGTAGCTTTACCCTCAGACTTTAGAGCTTTCGACAGCCGACCATGTCCCAGTCACATTCAATCGTGACCATCGTAGAATCAACTTTGAGAGCCCCCATGCTTTGGTTGCCTCCTGCACCCTTGAACTTGTAGGTGACTGCATATTTGCCACCTACTGGAAGAGTGATTTTTCGTTTGGATGTTGTGAGCATGTGCTTTTTACCTTCAGAGTCGGTAATCCACACCTCCACCACACGTCCAGACGCATCTCCCTGAATACTGAGACTAACCCGTGCCATCTGCTTCTTTACTGCTTCAGGCTCAGCAACCTTTACCTTTGCAGCTTTTGCCTTCGACTTTGGCTCGACCGCTTTCGCAGCCTTCGCAGCCTTTACCGGGTCTGGTGTCACCATCTTCAATGGATCAGGAGCAGCATCAATGGTCCCGGTAGGTGCCGATGGAGCAACGGGAGCACCATCAACAGTTCCAGTAGGTGCCGGCGTAGAAACAGGAGGATCCTGAATCGGCGTCTCCGGCGGATCGACATTTGCCACAACCACAGGCTCAGGCACAGGACTGGAGTATCTCACCCACAACCCAATTCCAGCAGCAATGGTCATCAGCACAGCCGCGATCATCGCGAGTCGCTTCCAAGAACTACCAGGCGAGGTCTTCGCCTGCGCATCATCCTCAAGTTCATTTGAATCGAGCTCTGACCCCACAAAAGTCCCCATCACACCATCTTGCTTCGGCAATCCACCTGCGAAGGTGTTGCCAGATCCAAGTGCTGGGGGTGGAGGACGTTTTGTTGTTTCGGCGACAACACTCTGAAGAGCGCCACCGCCTTGCGCGGCCACAGCAGCTTCGTCAGCAACCAGCGACCGCTGATCAAAGAACGATAGACCGGGATCTGTTGGCTCGCTTCGAAGCGAAACGGCCTCTGGATTACGATCAGCAACCATCGGAGCCGTTCCGAAGAGCGGTGTATCTTCTGGAAGTTCAGGAAGTGTTGGAAGGATTGCGCTGAGTGCAGCAATCATGTCATCAGCTGACTGATAACGATCTCCAGGATCGCATGCAGTCGCTTTTGCAATGATAGGCTTGAATGCCTCTGGTACTCGATCCATTCGCCCCAGCTTATCGATGACGAGATAGAAGTCGTTTGTTCCAGGAATCTCACACTCACCAGTAACCCAGCTGCAGACCATCCACAGCATCACACCAACAGCGTGAATATCAGCACGTGGATCCGCACTTTTTGCGTCAGCTTTCTGTTCGGGGGGCATGTAGCCCATTGTTCCCATTGCTGAACCCGCCTTCGTGTGGCGAGTAGATTGTGCCGTATCAGCTCCAGCGATCCCGAAGTCGGCCAGCTTGATTACTTCATCTCCATGCTTTGGCTTCGCGAAGATGACATTGTCAGGCTTTCCATCACGATGAACTACAGGAGACAGAACTCCACGTTGCTCGAATCCGTGTGCGACCCGCATTCCTTTGAGGATTGCGATGATTACCTGCACTGCTTTGCGAGGAGGCAGAGCCCCAAAAGCCCTCAGGTGATCTGTCAGGGTTCCCCCCTCCAGAAGCTCCATGATGATAAACAGGTTTCCTTCAAACTCGTCGACGTCCTGTACTTCGACGATATACGGAGACCTGAGCAAAGCAGTTACTCTTGCCTCAGCCATGAACCGCGAACGGATCATTTTTGAACCAAGATATGCTTTCTGGATGAACTTGATCGCAACACCACGACCAAGCAACTCGTCGATGGCAAGAAGCACGAAGCCCATACCACCTTCACCAAGCACCCGACCAATCGTGTAACGACCATTTTTGTAGCGCCGAAACAGATCAGCGACTCCTCCATCCTCAGTGTCACTCATCGCCCTTAACCTCCTTCGGTCCACCGAACTTCACTTTGAAGCCGAACCCAACACCACCAAGCGCTGCGCCGACTCCACCGAGAGCAACTGACGTCCAGCCGAAGCCGTTCGCCTTTGCCATGTTGCCGGCAAGCCGATCGTACGCACCGTCTCCGTCAGGAGAGCTGGTGTCATTGAATTGATTGCTTTGGTTTACAGCGAGTGCGTAGAACACACCGCCAACCAACGCAGTGGAAGCCCCGGCGATATACCAAGGCTTTGGTTTTTTGAAATCGATCCGGCGCGGTGCTACCGCAGCGATACCGAACGGGTTCTCGCTCCACTGACGAAGCGTGTCCCCGGACCGCACGTAAACCGTCTCGATTTTTCCGTCCGCATGAACCACCTGCACGATGACAGGCGTATCACTCGGACGCATTGCCTCTTTCACGCCATCGACGAACCACTGGCCATCCTTGGGAGGATAGACCGGCTGCAAGTCTCCGTCACTGAGGCCTGATGCCTCTTTATATGAAACGAGGAAGGGATGTCCCTCTCGCACCACGTCAGACGGAAATGCATAGCCCGGTTCAAGCCGACGAGCCGCACGCAACTCTTTGAGCACGCGCAGTCTGTCCTTCAGAAAGAACGCCTGGAACGCCATCGCCCTGTGGAAGGACGCAGCGGCCGAAGTCGTCATGACTTCACCCAAGCAAGGCAGAACCTGTTCTGAAGCCACCGAAGCATGCTTCAAGAGATCTTCCTTTCGGAATTCAGCGAACGCACGCTCGACTTCTACGGACTGTTCCGTAAGTTGATCGACCGTCGACACCGTCTCACAGTCCGCCGCAAACGCAGAACGCGTCACAAACAGACAGATCAGCATGATAATGAGCCTCATGAACCACCTCGATTGAAAGAGAAGCTGAAAGAAGGCACGTACCTATAAACTAGATACGACGCCCTTTTTTAGCACTATTCCTCCTATTCGTCAATATAGCACCGCCAACACCGGAACCCTACTAAGTTGTCCCCAGCTATTGACAAAAAGCAAAAAACAAGGCCTAATACTTATAGAAACGTTCTTTACTGAACAACAGGCTGATCCTACTTTGGCCGCAAACAGAAATAAGGGGGACTTTTTTGGTCCTAATATTTCTGTCTGTGGCCATAGTGGCTGCAACCTCCCGCAGAGACGCGGGACAACAACCCGCACTTCGAATACGAAGTACGGGGCAGAGATGGAGTCCGTGATGACCCGTAAAATCAACCTGATCTTCCTCGCTCTGTCTCTTCCCCTCGTGGGGTTTGGATGCAGCGAAGACACCAACAACGACACGTCCGGCAACGTCGAAACCGACGCCGACACTGATTCCGACACGGACAGTGACGCGGACGCCGATGCAGACACCGACTTCATGTCGACGCTGCAGATCGTCTCCCCCGTCGGCCAGACCGGTGCTTGCTTCGTCGACAACGACGACGCAACGGACTGCACCTTCACCGTCACCGCAACCGGCTTCTACGACGTCGGCTTCGAGCTCGAGCACTACCTCATCCCCGACACCGAAGTTCAAGTCACTGACGACGACGACGGCGAAGAGGTCGAGGTGAAGTTCAACTCGTGGTGCAGTGCACCTGAAGGTGACTACAAGGACGAACAACGCGGAACTCGTTACGATGATGTCCAGACATGGCTCGAAGGCGACACATGTGTCATCGAAGGGTTCTGCGTGGGATTCACCGGCACCGTCGAAGGCACCAACTTCACCACTGAAAGAAATGGGGTCACCTGCGAAGGTGCCATCAGTGAAGACGCCCAAAGGGTAGATGTCACCATGACACTCTCGGATGAAGTAACCCACTTCACTTTTCTCCGACAGTAACCAAAGCGCAACGAACCCGGCTTTCCACCATGGAGAGTCGGGTTATTTATTTTCTTAATTTAAAAAGACTGACAAAATGTCAGTCTTTTTTCCTAACTTGGATCAACTACAATATAACCATCAAAATACACCCACGGATCAGACACTGAACTTCCAGCAACATCTGGGCATGCATAACTACTATATCCACCACTAGGACAATCATTTGGCTTGCACTCTGCGGTCCTTCCATAACAATCTTCTGACCCATCATCTCCTGAATCACACTCCCCCGTACACCACTCCCAGTTATCAATCGCGAACACTCTCGGCTGGAACACACATGCTCCATCTGCGCCTGAGATTGTTTCTGAAGATGAACTGCTGTTACCTGTACATGGAGAGATGATCAAGCTTCCGTCGGCGTCGACCTGACAGAATCGGCCGGCGTCTTCGAGGTCGCTTAGTCGTGCCTCGGTACATGTGTAATCGTGACCAAACGAGACGTAGCTGCTGCTACAAGACGTTGAGGTCTTACCCCACTCGTCTTCATCATCACAATACTC
>JABITQ010000046.1 GCA_018700535.1 Candidatus Uhrbacteria bacterium
AGTGTAGTATTTCCCCAAAAACAGGGTATAATCTGAACATATGTTTACGTTCTCAATCTTAACCGCTGGAGCCACAAAAGATCCATTGATCAAAGGGTTGCAAGATAAGTACATTCGATACTCAAAACCTTTTGCAAAAATTGAAACTCTCTCAGTCAAAACTACTCCTTTCAATTCAATAAATGAGCGTGAACGAGTGACAAAAATTGAAGCTGAACTTCTACTTGCTCGCACTCCAAAAAACACAAAAATTATTCTGCTCACCGAGCACGGAAAAACGTTTACGTCAGAAAATTTCAGCAAGCAGTTACTCACATGGAGTGAGCATGAGTCGATTCACTTAACATTCATTGTTGCAGGCCCACTAGGGATTCACCCATCTCTACAAAAAGCTACTGCTGCTGAACTCTCCCTTTCCCCAATGACCATGCCACACGAGCTCGCATTGATTACGCTTCTAGAACAACTCTACCGTGCCACCACAATCATAAACAATAAGACCTACCACTACTAAACAAAAACGCGCCCACAAGGCGCGTTTTCAATTTATATTGTCATGTCACTCAACGATGTGATGCTCTGCCATTTTTCACCATCTTCTTTACAAAACTCATCACTATGCCGACCTCCTTTCCGACGCATGCGCACAAGCTGCACATCGAGCCCTAGTTCTGCAACAGCCTGGAGCTCACGTGGATTGTCATCAACAAACATAATCGGTTCATCAATCTCCTTCAACATTTCTGCGATCTGAGTTGCCTTTGTGCGCTCGGGCATCGCAATGCGAACATCATCAATAAGATCATTGAGGCCTGCTGCCTCAATTTTTGAATGCTGATATTCAGCATGACCAAACGTAAGGATTGAAAACGTATGCTCATCTCCCCACTTTTTAATACACTCTTCAACATCTTTATAGAGCAACTGCTCACTCTCCTGTCTTGTGTATTCTTCAAAATCACTCACCAACTGATCAAGCTCATCTCCCTGAAGCCCTAATTGATCACCATGGTTGTAAGGTGAAAATCCAATTCCAAAGAGTCGTTCACCTGACTCAACAGCATCAGCGCGATCAATGCCGCAGTTCTCAAGTTGATCTAACCAGTCCTGCCACAGCTGTGCTGTGTTAAATAATGTGTGATCGAAGTCAAAAACAATATGCATAATTATAGCTCAGGTAAGTTAGCGTAATCGTCTCCTAGAGTCATTCCTGGATCAAATTCAAAAGGTGTTTTTGCGATTTTCTGAATAGTCTCAAGTAGTACTGGATATTGTTCATTCATATAATGACCATCTCCGTTTGTTTCTACCAATCGAGCTTTGAGCCGCTCTGCCAAACGCTCGCCATGCGCAAATGGAACCAGCTCGTCATCTTTAGAATGCACAATCACATACTCACGCGCCTTCCACATAAGAACATCCGCATCCAAGTCCGCAATAAATAACTTACGAAGCTTTGATTTAGACACCTTCCATGGCGCAGCCACAAGCATCACAGCGCGTGGTGTTTCGGTCATCTCAACAGCCTCGAGATATTGCAAAATAATAAATGCACCAAGCGAATGTCCTACTAAGATATCATCGGACTTTAGAAAGCCAACCTGATCTTTCATGCTTTCAATAATCTCGGGAAGGTTGATTTCGTCTTTTGTTGAAAGAGGAAGTTCTGGTGTTTCAACAGCAAATCCTTTGTCTCGTAGCGAAGAAGCTAACCAAGGATGAAAATTCATCGTTGGGTTCGCATTAAAACCGTGAACAAGAATAATTCTCATAACATTCGCGAGGATACGTTAAATAGACGTTTTTGTCGAGATGTGAAGGGTGCAGCACTATTGCCTTGCATGCATAAATACGCTAGACTCGTCCCGAGTGGGCGAGTGGTGGAATTGGTAGACACGCCAGCCTTAGGAGCTGGTGCCGCAAGGCGTGAAGGTTCGAGTCCTTTTTCGCCCACCAAAAAAACATTCTCTTTAGAGAGTGTTTTTTTATTTTTAATGTAATATGTAGACAAGATTATTTTCAACATTATATGAACACAAAAACCTTTGTCATTATCACATTCAGCTTACTCGTCGGAGCAAGCATCACACTCGGTGTTCTCTATACGTCTATGCCAAAAGAAGTTCTCGTCGCCTCTGGTGCAGAAACATATAACTGCGAACTTAGCGGAGGATCGATCAAAAACGGTGAATGTCTTTGCCCAGCAGAAGAACGTGGCGTTATCCGCGCAAGAGCTTACAACCCAACCAATGGTTTTTGCCAGTTAGAAACTGGCGCGTCCGGAGGAGATGCTGGTTTGGCTGAAAACGGACTCCCCTTCGGAGAGTTTGAATTTTGGAATGATGTGATGGGAACTCTCTGTCGTGAGAATGAAGGAACCATCTCAGGTCCGCATTGCATTTGTGAAGACAGCCATGAGCTTAATGAATTGACCGGAGTGTGTGAGGAGAAAAATCCGAGCTTTAACCTAATTGAATCAGTGGAGGAACTTGAAGTCGGAATATTAGGTTTCACAATTGGAGCCCTGGAAAATATCGGAGTATTCTCATCAACTATTACGAAACAATCCTTAGCGCACGCACCTGAACTTGGTGATAATTGGTTCTACACAGGAGTCTTTTCTGAAACAGATGAAATTACTTACAGAGCCACAGACCCAGATCACGTCATTGCAAGAGAAGGATATTATGCGGATGTAAAAGGCTACGAAAAAATCGAGGGTGAATATTTCTTTAAACACAATCGTGGAATTACGACCGTTCCAATCCCACCCGAACTTATTGTTGAAGAGATTGAAGTTGAGAACGGATCTGTGCTGATAATAAAAGGACCTGAAGTTCAAACGGGACCGAATAGTTATCCTGGTGGATCAAATTCACGAGGTGCTTATTTCAACACACCAAACGGACCAGTTGAGGGAGGTGTTTTTGTAGCCGATCTTTCTGGAACAATGACAGGAGAACTCTTTATTGAGCTCATGAAGACCCTTGTTATCAACTAAAACAAGAACTAATCCACACCCAATCTCTTGACACCACACTCAGATTTTGATGTCATGAATCTACAAGCAACAGGACTCCCCCCAAGGTTTCCTCTGCGCATAAGACACACCTTGTGATCATTGCGCTTTGGATTCCTGGGGGAGTTTTTTGTTTGCTTGTCGCGCGAGACTCTCGAGAGCTCTTTACAATTTAATCTGTAACTTATGTTCATATTTAACAGAGCGCGCATGATGATCATGTTCATGATGGCATCCATCATCGCTCTACCAATGCAAACGATGGCAGCGGCACCCACTGTTGTCATCTCAGAAGTCGCATGGGCGGGGTCTTCACTCAGTAGTTCCGATGAATGGCTTGAACTTACCAACCTCTCAACTGAGGCAATTGATGTAAGTGGATGGACTCTCACCGGTGCAAGCGCAGAAGTAATCACACTCCCAGAAAATAGTGTGATCAACTCTTATTCAACATTTCTTATTTCAAATTATGCAGCACCAAGCGAACACTCACTGCTCAGCTCCACCAACTACTCAACCACCACTCTTTCCCTCTCAAATGGAGGATTCTCTCTATCTCTCAACAACCATGATGGTACCCAAGTCGATTCTGCAGGGGATGGAGGAGCCCCTTTCGCTGGACGATCTGGCGGCACTAAAGACGCTGATGACGGATTCTACCGATCAATGGTGCGATCAGATGTAACTCTTGATGGGTCCTCAAAAGACGCATGGATGAGCGCAGATGACTCAGTCGGCTTTGTTGAGAACACCGCTGATCTGGGCTCTCCTGGAGTCTATCTTCAAGAGCCTCCTGTTCTGAATCTCGACGATCAAGTAACTGATGAAACAGGTGATGAAGTTGTTGAAGAAACTGATGAGGAGCCTGAGCCTGAGCTTGATCTCTCACACCTGCTCACCTACCCGGACGGCGATCTATTTATTAACGCATTCGTCTCAGATCCCGCGGGCGAAGATGTGGAATGGATTGAGATCGTTAACACAAGCGACGCATCTGTCGACACCGCACTCTGGACAGTTGAGGACGCAATTGGCGGATCAACACCTCTTGGAGAGATGATGCTTGAAAAAGACAGTGTGCTGCGTATCGACTCACCAAAAGGAAAACTAAACAATGGAGGTGACACGATCTATTTGAAAAACTCTGAAGGAAATATTGTTGATCTTGTCGCGTATGGAACCGATAACTTACCTGCACTAAAAGATGGTGAGGCTGCATCAAGAGATGACTTAGGAATTTTCATGATCGTAAGCGCACCTGCACCAGAAGAAATTGAAGATACTGAGCCTGAAGTAGTTGATGAAGAAGCGCAAGCAACAGAAGCAATTGAAGAGGTTGAAGAATCTACCTCGACAGAACCAGACGTTTCATCACTCTCTCCTGGCACATTATTAATCAACGAATTTGTATCAGACCCCCTCGACCAAGAGGACGAATGGATCGAACTCGTTAATCGCTCTGACAGCACGGTCAACACCAGTGCCTGGACCATCGAAGACGCAACAGGCCGCATCACAGAACTAGAGAGCACGCAAGTTGCACCTGGAGACTATCTACTTGTTGAGAAGCCGAGGGGAAAGCTTAACAACAGTGGAGACGTTATTATTCTGCGAGATAATCAAGGCAACGTCGTCGATGAGATTGAGTACGGAACCGAGCTCATTGCAGCACCGAAGAATGGTGAAGCAATGGCGCGCAATGGTGATGTGTTTGTTGTGACACAAATCTCAACCCCGAACTCACCAAACCTTATCGTAGAAGCGTTTGCAGAAATGACACCTGACGAACCAGAGGAAGAAGAAGTTGTAAATGAAGAAGTTTTGGTTGATGAAGAAGTAATTGAGAAAATCGAATCACCTGTCTTCACAACCTCTGTGTTATTTACAGAGTTCTACCCAAACACAACAGGTTCAGATGCAACAGAAGAAACAATGAGCATCAAAAACATTGGCGACCAAGCGGTCCAGCTTAAAGACTGGGTTGTAAAAGACGCGTCAGAAAAGTCTTATGTATTTGATGAAAACCTCACCCTTAATCCTGGAGAGACTCATCTCTTAGAACGTATTGAATCAAATATTGCACTAAACAACACAGGTGATTCCGTACAACTATTTGCACCTGATGGAACACTTATAGACCAGGTTGATTTCGGCAAAGCCGCAAAGGGATCTCGTTATGTTCTTACCGGAACTACTTGGAGCTGGACCGCACCACCACAAACAACAGCGTCTGTGGCAACAACATCCACCACTTCAAGTAATCAAAATAGTTCGACGACTCATACAAGCACATCATCGAACACACCTTCCTCATACACAATTGAGGCGGCAAAAAAACTGTCGAACGGAACAGATGTTTCTGTAAGCGGAGTCATTACTGTTTCCCCAGGTGTCTATGGACGACAAACAATCTACATTCAAGATGAGACTGGTGGAGTCCAAATCTATAAGTACGATGGAGAGTTTGGTGAAGCAAAGGAGGGAGATGTTGTCCGTGTTATCGGAGAACTCTCAAGTTCATCTGGTGAACGACGTATCAAAATCACCTCTGATGGATCGATGAATGTAACGGGGGTAAAAGATGCAACCGTTGCGTTTATCAGCACAAAACTTGTCACAGAAGATTACCTTGGATCACTCATTAAAACGCATGGCTTAGTGTACGCACGAAGCTCGAGCAAAATCACCCTTGAGGACAACAGTAACCAAGCGATCGTTTACCTCAAAGCCACACCACAGCTAAACAGCGAGCAGTTTGAGCGCGGATCTGAAGTCACAATTACAGGTGTGCTTACTCGATCAGGAAACGAGCTACGAATCCGACCTCGCTCACAAGATGACATTGAGATTCACCAAGTTGAAGAAGTGATTGGAGGAGCGAGTGTGGATAGCGATGGCTCAACCCTTGCATCAACACGAGAACAAACTGGTTGGATCCTGCTACTTGCAACACTTGCTGCATTTGGCATTCTCGCCATCCGTTATTACATGCCGACGCGACGTCGTCAGGCTGCAGCATAACGATTATATGGCTGGGAATACACTAACGGTTAGGGAGCTTAAGAAATGCGTCGAGGCAAAAGCGTATGCCTTTGGCGTCTCCCCTGCCATCTCCGTCTTACTCGGAGAATACGCCGCAGATTTAATTACAAACTCAAAGAATTATGTCAGAAGAAAAGAAAATCAGTTGGTATAACCAACTCGAAGACCGAATCGGAAACCTTGCAGAACAGTTCGGTCTCGACGACGTCCAACGACTCACCTTCAGAGACTTCGTCACAAACCTCTCAAGAGATCAGTTTCGCGCAGGAAGCAAAAGCGGTGCTGGTTGGGCCTTTGATCAGGCAAGAAAAGGAAGGTTGAAGACAGCGAGTTAAGCAAGATTACACGCCGACACGTCGCTCTCATGCGACGTGTCGGACCGTTTATGACGTATGATATAATCCAAATATCATCAAGTGTTTTATGA
>JABITQ010000041.1 GCA_018700535.1 Candidatus Uhrbacteria bacterium
GAGGGTGGAATTATTTAATCGCTTATGAGAAAACGCCCATTGCGTTTTTCAAGAACTGCTTCGAGAATGATCATCCCAATACTCATTCTTGGGGCGGTTTTCTTTTTGTTGTTTTCAAAATCTGTAAGAGGCATTGAGTTGTTACAGAGGCCATTTGCCGCAGCGGGGTCGTCTATCTCATCCTGGGTGTTTTGGTCTAAGTCTGCATCGATCATTTCAAGTACAGATTTAGAGGAGCTCTATGCAAGTAGAGATTCACTCGCTGTAGACCAGGTGAAATACCATGAGCTTTTGGATCGAAATTTACAGCTAGAAGCATTACTTTCGTACACAGAGCGCTCTGCATCAACCAGTGTGACCGCTTCGATCATTAGTCGATCCTTGGAAGCATCACATCGATTTATTATTGATGTGGGGTCTGCGAGTGGGATAGCTATTGGTCAGGCAGTTGTTGTTGGAGATGGAATTTTAATCGGGAAAGTAAGTAGTGTTTCTGAATTCACTTCAACAGTTACAGCATTGCCGCACAAAGAGTCTGCGGTCGCATCATCAATCTTTAATGAGACGAGGACCATTGGAATTGTTGAGGGAGGTAAGGGGAACTTGCTCACCATGTCGTTTATTCCTGACAGTGAGCGTCTTAAACAAAACGACTTGGTTGTGACCTCGGGGCTTGAAGACGGGATACCTAGTGGTTTGATTGTAGGGATCATCAATGCCGTTATCACAAACGATCACTCTCCGTTTCAACAGGCTATTGTTGAACCGATGACCGACTCACGAAGGCAGCATGTTGTTCTTGTTGTAATTCCGGAAACGTTATGATACGGCTTATTGGATTACTACTAACGTTCGCTGCAATCTTTGTTGTTGAGACGAGTTTGTTTACGAGTTTGCCGCATCCAATCTCAACAACTCCGTTTGTGATCGTGATTGCGATCTATCTTTTGCAGGCACGTGGGATCCGTGCGGCTGTGCTAATTATTCCACTCCATGGAATTCTTTTGGACGGCCTCGATTTGTTCCTAATCCCACTTGAGACTATTTCGTATTCAATAGGTGCGCTGGTGGCTTTTGGTGCATCGCATTCGTTGTTCTCTAACCGATCGTTCTACGGAGTGACTGGTGTTACATTGTCGACACTTGGTTCGCTTGGGGTGATCGAGCTTTTGATTTACGTAAACATGGTCACATTTGGGACTGTTGATCTTTCGCTAGAAACGTTCCTGAGTATCTCTCTTTGGAGAGCATTCACAGGTGTTGGGGTCCTCTTTGTAATCTACTCAACAGTTCGTACAGTTAGGAGAATAATGAGACCGTAATTTTGTGAAATTTTTTAAGAAAACAAACAAATCTCGCGTGTTCGTGCTCCAAGACGATGGACGACATGGAGCAGTACATGAGCAGGGAGCAGCTTTTCAGAATGATTGCTTGGACATGTTTTCGCCATCAACTGGAAAAACGCGCTACATGCGAACAACAATCTCACGCACTCGGCTGCGTATCTTTTCGATCGTTCTCGCTTCTTTTGTTTTGTTGTTTTTGAGCAAGGCTGCACATTTGCAAATCATTCAAGGCGATCACTATTTCGGTCTCGCACAAAATAATAGAGAATACACATCACTTCTCGTTCCAGCGCGCGGAACTATTTTTGATCGATGGGGAAGGGAACTCGCAACGAACGAACCTACGTTCACTATGACAATGCGTATCGCAGATCTTCCTGAAGACAACGATGCACGCACAGATCAGATTGCACACGTAGCCAGTATTGCAGGTTTGCAACCTACGGATATTGATTTGTCGATCTCAAAATACTCAAACTACTCTTACGACTACGTACCTGTTAAAGAGCATGTTAACTACGAGACAGCAATGCGCCTTGCGATTGAACTTTCTGGCATTCCTGCGTTTGATCTAACCAACAACACCAAGCGCGTCTACTCTTCGTCTGCGCCATCGTTGGCGCATGTCATGGGGTACACGGGTTTGGTAAGCGCAAATGACTTGGATACATTAGACGATTCGTATCGAGCGATTGATGAGATTGGAAAGTTGGGTGTCGAGCGAGAAGGTGAATCGTTGCTGCGTGGTTTGCCTGGTTCGGTTGTGTATGAGGTTGATGCGCGTGGAAACCAACAGACAATCGTTTCTAAAACAGATCCAGTGGCAGGTGCAGACATTTCACTTGGTATTGATTTAGAGTTTCAAAAATATATCGAGAATGCGCTTCAGAACACGTTAGACCGTGTTGGTGCTACTCGTGGCTCAGTTGTTGCAATAGACCCTCTTACAGGCGCTGTGCGAGCACTGGTGAGCCTTCCAACCTACGACTCAAACCTATTTATCGGCGGTATTGGAAGTGAACAATATTCAAACCTTCTTGAGGACGAGGATAATCCATTGTTCCCGAGAGCTATCGCTGGAGAGTTTCCGTCTGGATCAACATTCAAACCTTTCATTGCTTATGCAGCGATGGTCGAAGGGATCGTTTCCGAGCATACCTCGTTTCTATCTACTGGAGGAATCGGCATTAGTCAGTGGTACTTTCCGGATTGGAAGGCTGGTGGGCACGGAATAACAGATGTGCGAAAAGCAATCTCTGAATCTGTTAACACTTATTTCTACATTGTTGGAGGAGGATTCGATTCTGTTGTTGGCTTGGGTGTCTCGCGAATTAATAAGAACGCTAAGCTGTTCGGATTTGGAACCCCTACAGGAATCGACATCCCCGGAGAGAATGACGGCTTTCTTCCGACAAAAGAATGGAAAAAGGAAGCAAAGGGTGAGCGTTGGTATGTGGGTGATACGTATCATCTTGCGATCGGGCAAGGAGACTTTTTGACGACACCTCTTCAGATGGCTGTGGCAACAAGTGTGATTGCAAATGGTGGAAACTTGTTTGAGCCTTATGTGATCGAGTCAGTAGATGGTTATGGAAACGTAGACTTTTCAAAAGGAAAAATGACCCCCATCGAAGGTCTTGATACTTACGCTATGGAAGTTGTCCGTCAAAGTATGCGACAAACAATTACGACAGGCTCTGCACGATCACTTTCATCACTTACAGAGGCGGTGGCCGGAAAAACAGGAACGGCCCAAGCTCCAGGAGACAGGCCGTACCATTCTTGGTTTACCGGGTTTGGTCCATACAATGAACCCAACCTGACATTAACCGTTTTAGTTGAAGAGGGAGGTGAGAGTAACGAGGCGGCTGTACCGCTCGCAAGACAAATTTACGATTGGTGGTTTCGTTACGGACAGGGAGTCTAGCTACTCCATCATTGCTGTGAAGATCATCAAGCTAAGACCAATCATGAACACCAAAAACTGTAGGAGTCCTTTTTTGTAGTTATCTTCGTGCTTAAGTTCTGGTAAAAGGTCAGCAGCTGCGATGTATAGAAATGACCCAGCAGCAAACGGAATGAGAACAGGGACAAGAAGTTCGTTTGATTCGACAATGGCATACCCTACAGCTCCACCAAGGATTACTGTTGTCGATGCTAAAAAGTTGTGAAGCATTGCTTTGTTCTTGCTCCAGCCTGCATGTACCAGTGCTGCATAATCACCAATCTCCTGAGGGACTTCATGAAGAGCGATTGCAATGGTTGTTGCAATACCCAACTCAGTGTTTACAAGAAATGCTGTTGCAATAATGATTCCATCAATAAAGTTATGCACACTGTCACCACCCAAGATAAGATGACCGTAAGGTTTTTTTGAAACCGAGCAACTTGTCGTGTTGTGACAATGGTGCCAATGAAGAACTTGCTCAAACAAATAAGACAAGACAAACGCTCCGGTAAAAATCAGGAGCATGGTGAGCATGCTCATCGAAGTTGTCTCTGTTAGCTCGATGGCTTCTGGCAACAAGTGAAAGAAGGTGTTCCCGAACATGGCACCGGCTGAAAGCGCAACGAGAAGGAGGAGTCCTTTTTGCAGCTGCATGTTCGATGACCAGATAATAAAAATCCCTCCAAGAGAAAGTAAGGCGATTAATCCAGTTGCAATCAAAATTGATACGAGGGTCATAGGTAAATATAGTAAGCAATAACATTCCCAGGTTAACACAGTTTTCTTCTTTTTCGTACAATGTGTGTTGACACAAGCTGGTTCTCGTCGTAGTGTTCATGAATCAAAAAAATCTATGCCAGTATACTTATCACAAAATGCAATCGACGAACTTAAGGTCGAGCTCGTAAAACGAACAAAGGTTACACGCGTCGCGATCACTGCACAGATTGGTGCCGCGATCGAGCTTGGGGACCTTTCAGAAAACTTTGAGTACCATGATGCCAAAGAACGTCAGGGTCTTAATGAAGCGCGCGTTTCTCAAATCGAAGCGATGCTTGTCGATGCTGTCATTGTTGAGACCGCTGTTGGTGCAGAGGAGATCACACTCGGAGTTAACTTTACTGTAATGATCAACGACACTGAGAAGTCGTTTTCAATCGTTGGTTCTTCAGAGGCAGATCCAATGAGCGGGAAGATTAGTAACGAGTCTCCAACCGGTCAGGCATTTCTTGGCAAGAAGGTTGATGAGGTTGTTGAAATCACCGTTCCGTCTGGTGTAATGGTCTACACGATCATTGCAATCGCATAGCTTTGACAGATAACCATGAATCACATTAAAATGCGGCTTATTGACCGTATTTTTTGTTTCCCAATATTATGACTCAAGAAGAACAAGACCGATTAGCAAGACTGGAAAAAGCCCGTGAAATGGGCGTAAACCCGTACCCAAGCAAGGGTGAGCGTACGCACATGACTAAGGAGTTTTTGAGCGATTTCGAGTTGAACGAAACTTCTGGCAAAAGCATCACAGTTAATGGCCGTATCCGTTTGCTTCGAAAGCATGGTGGCTTAACGTTTGTGCAGCTTCAGGATGAAAGCGGAATGCTTCAGCTTGTTGTTCGTAAAGATGAGTTGGGTGAAGAGCTGTACGAACAGTTTCACACGCTTGTTGATGTCGGAGATTTTTTTGAAGCGACAGGTACAGCTTTTCTGACCAGAAAAGAGCATCAGTCACTACTTACATTGTCTTACCGCCTGCTCGCAAAAACCATTCTTCCACTTCCAGAAAAGTGGCATGGGATAACTGATATTGAGATGCGTCTGCGAAAACGCTACCTCGACTTGATCATGAACGAAGACGTGCGTGAACGCATGTACAAGCGATCAAAGATTATTACATCGATCCGCGATCTTCTTGATGGAAAAGATTTTACAGAAGTAGAAACACCGACCCTTCAACCTGTTTACGGTGGAGGATTTGCTCGACCGTTCACTACACACCATAACGCGCTTGATGCAGATTTTTATCTTCGCATTTCTGACGAAATGTACTTGAAGCGACTGCTCGTTGGAGGAATGGAGAAAGTGTACGAGATCACAAAAGTGTTCCGCAACGAGGGGATTGATACGAGTCACAACCCAGAGTTCACCATGTTTGAGGCGCAGGTAGCGTATGAAAACTTTGAATATGGAATGGATTTGTTTGAAGAGATTTTTGAGAACGCATCGTTGCGTGCAAATGGCAGCACACAGATTGAGCATGAGGAGGTGACAATCGAAATTGCACGTCCTTGGAAACGCATTCGTCTAATCGATTCTGTCGAAGAACTTGGCGGACTTCCGGCGTCTACTTGGGATGATTTAGAATCTGCAAAGGCAGCACTGAGCGAGAAGCTTACAGACAAAGCGCGCAAGGAACTTGATCGCATCAAAAGCACAGGTGAGCTCATGGCGTTTGCGTTTGAAGAGATTGTTGAAGACAAACTGATTCAACCAACCTTGGTTTACGATTACCCAGTAGAAGTTTCTCCACTTGCAAAACGTTCTGTTGACGACCCTCGTTTCACCGAGCGCTTTGAAGCGTTTGCATTAGGGTCAGAAATTGGAAACAACTATTCAGAGCTGAACGACCCAGTAGACCTCGAGCAGCGCTTCATGCAGGAGAAAGACAAAGAAGCTGCTGGTTTTGACGAAGCACATCAGACAGACCATGCATATTTAGAGGCGATCAAGCACGGAATGCCTCCTGCTTGTGGGTTGGGTATCGGAGTAGACCGAATGGTCATGCTACTTACTGGAGCCAAAAATATTAAAGAAGTCATTTTGTTCCCAACACTTCGACCCGAAAACAGAGACGAATAAGTATGGCTGAACCTAAACGTGTTCTCGTATTTGGAACCTTCGATGGATTGCACAAAGGGCATGAGTTCTTTTTGCGCTCTGCAAAGTCACGAGGATCACATCTAAGCGTAGGTGTGGCCCAAGATGAACACGTGGTCACACTGAAGGACAAAAAGCCTCTCAAGCCACTTTTTAGACGCATCGAGGCTGTAGAGAATCTTTCTTATGTCGACGAGGTGCATGCGTGCGACGAGGAGCTGGGATCGTTCAATATCATCGAATCGGCAAAACCAGATTTGATCATTCTCGGCCATGACCAACATGAGCTCGAAAAAGTATTGATCAAGTGGATGAGTGAGCAAGATCACTACGTTCCGATGCTGAAGATTAAGAAGCTATGAAGCCCCTTAAAGAGTTGGAGATTGTTGTGGGCTTGTGCGAGCGAGATGGTCGCTTGTTGCTTATCCAGCGCAAAGACACGAACCAGCAATGGGACCATGCCTGGGAGTTCCCTGGAGGCAAGCTTGAAGAGGGTGAATCTGCTGAGGATGCAATCGCTCGCGAAATCAAAGAAGAGACAGGTCTCACAGTAAGCTCGTCTACGTTTTTTGGCATGCATCACCACGACTGGGATTTGCCTGACAAAACATTGCGCGTACATATCCATTGTTTTCACTGCGTTGTGGGGGATGGGGATGTCGTGATCGAAGTCGATAAAGCTTATCAGCACGCCTGGCCGACAATTACCGAAGCCCTTAGCTACGACAGCCTTTCTGCTAACCAAGACATTTTAAAACGATTCATTGCATGCACAGATATCGAACATGGATTGAAATAAATGAACGCGCACTTGCTAGTAACATTGAGACACTGCGCTCAATGTTAGAAGAGCAGGCGCGTTTTTGTGTTGTGCTCAAAGCGAATGCGTACGGGCATGGGTTTAAAGAAGTTGCGCAAATTTGTGGGCGGAATGGTGTAGATGCGTTTGCAGTCGACAATATCGATGAGGCACTAGAGCTAAGAGGGCTGTTTCCGTCTGCTCTTATAATCGTGCTTGGATACACTCTTTTTGATAGAATGACTGATGCTGTAAAGCATGACATTCATTTAACGCTTTATGACAAGGAAGGGCTTGCGCACGCCGAAGTTGTTGCAGGAGCGCTTGCACGATCACTAAACGTGCATTTGAAAATTGAAACAGGGACATCGAGGCAAGGTGTTTTTGTCGATGATGTTGAGGATTTGCTTAATGACCTACGTAGGATGCAACATGTGTCTTTAAGTGGCGTCTCTACACATTTCGCTAACATCGAAGATTCAGGCAATCCTCAGTATGCAACGATGCAGTTTGGAAAGTTCCAAGAGGCGATAGGGCGCATACATGACTATGGGTTTACACCTGAGTTCATTCATTGTGCTTGCTCTGCTGCGATTATCATCTATCCTGATACCCATGGAACGCTTGTACGCAGCGGAATCTCAACCTACGGCATTTGGTCGTCTGACCTCGTTGCTTCCACTGTAAGAGACAGACATCTCAAATGCGA
>JABITQ010000015.1 GCA_018700535.1 Candidatus Uhrbacteria bacterium
ATCCTCATTTGGCACGCAGTCGTTCAACGAATCATCGCAGTCGTTATCAACGCCATCCATGCAGACTTCTTCTGCTGCAGGGTTGATGTCGCCACTACTGTCATCGCAGTCGTCTGCGTTGCCCGCGTATCCCTCTGGAGCGGAACATTCTGAGACGGTGTCTGTGGAGACACCGTACCCATCGCCATCGCCATCGTAGTACCACGTCGAATCGGGGACATCTTCGTCTACCGTTCCGTCGCAGTTGTCATCGATGTCGTTGTCGCATTGTTCGGCAGCATCCGGATTTGCGTCCGGGTTGCTGTCGTCACAGTCGCCCGCGATCAGAAGGTATCCATCGACAGGTTCGTCACATGCGTACTCGACGTTGTCAGGATCGCCGAAGCCATCTCCATCCAAGTCGGGGTACCATGCGACAGCTGCATCGTTGTCGTCGATTTCACCGTTGCAGTCCTGGTCGATGCCATCATCACAGATGTCCTCGGCACCAGGCTTCACTTCGAAGTCGCTGTCATCACAGTCCTCGGCATTGTCGACAAACCCATCAGGCTCGTCGCATTGCACAGCAGTCACATCAGGGTCCCCATAGGTGTCCTCGTCTGTGTCTGCGTACCACACGGTGGTGTGTACTTCGTCATCGTCGATACCGCCATCGCAGTTGTCGTCGTAGCCGTTGCACACTTCGAGCGCGTCGGGATTGATGTCACCATCAGTGTCGTCGCAGTCGCCGTTGTGATTGACGTGATTGGCAGGGGCTTCGCATGCTTTCTCCTGCGTTTCGCCTCCGTAGCCGTCTCCATCGACGTCTACGTAGAAGATGTTCGGACCACCGACCTTTGGGTCGCGGTCGTCACAATCGACACTGAGTGCAATGCCGTCACCGTCGACATCAAGACGATCGTCGAGATCTTCGTCGGTAATGTGCCAGCAACCGCTGAGCACCAGCATCATCATGATTTTGCTAAACATGGTCTCTCCTTCACTTTTTGGAATCGGGGAGTTTAAAACCCGTTTTGGTCAGGTGTTAAACTCCCGATCCCAAATAAAATGAACGAAGGCTGTATCTTCAACAAAAAAGGCGGTTTTGTCAACCCCCCAACGACATCTTACTCCACCAACGAATTGGTTGCCAAGCCTACATATTTGCCCTAAACTAAGTTCTGTTATGGATAATCAAGACATTCCCAAGGCCTATGAGGCCAAGAGTTACGAAGATGATATTTACGCCGCCTGGGAAAAGAGCGGGTTTTTTAATCCCGACAATCTTAAAGGCGAACCATTTACTCTAATGATGCCTCCTCCAAACGTAACTGGAGTACTTCATCTCGGGCATGCGCTCGAGAACACTATCATGGACAGCATGATTCGCTACCAGCGCATGCGTGGAAGGAAAGCCCTGCTTTTACCTGGAACTGATCATGCAGCCGTGGCAACACAGGCACGCGTTGAAAAGAATCTGATCGCAGAAGGGATCAAGAATCCTCGCGAGCATTTCGGTCGTGAAAAGCTTCTTGAGTTAATTCGTGAATTTTCTGAAAACTCAAAGTCGACTATTTTGAAACAGATTAAAAAGATGGGGACGAGTGCTGATTGGTCTCGACTTGCTTATACGTTTGATAAAGACCGTTCACATGCTGTGACGGAGGTATTTGTGCGCATGTACAACGATGGGCTTATTTATCGTGGGCATCGTGTGGTCAACTGGTCTGTTCGTGGTCAATCAACACTTAGTGATGACGAAGTGGTGCACGTTGACCGAAAGGCAAAACTGTACACATTTAACTATTCAAAAGATTTCCCATTCACTATTGCAACAACACGCCCTGAAACAAAGTTGGGGGATACAGCTGTTGCTGTGCATCCTTCTGATGAGCGATACGCAGAGTTTGTAGGGAAAACATTTGAGGTCGAATTTTGTGGCAACAACTTGTCGCTGACTGTGATTGCTGATGAGCATGTTGATCCAAAATTTGGAACAGGTGCACTTGGTGTGACACCTGCACATAGTCCAATCGACTATCAGATGTACGAGAAGCAGAAAGCAGCGGGGAATGACATTGGACTCATTCAAGTTGTTGGAGCTGACGGAAAAATGACAGAGCGTGCAGGTGAGGATTTTAAAGGACTTACAGTAGAAGAAGCACGTGAGAAGGTTGTGGTAATGCTTCAAGAAAAAGGATTGATGGTAAGTGAAGAGGAGATTGATCAGAATGTTGGAACATCAGACCGTTTTGGAGATATCGTTGAGGCGATTCCGATGACTCAATGGTTTGTTGGCGTAAATAAAGAAATCCCTGGAAAGGGAAAGAGTCTTAAGGAGCTCATGAAGCAAGCTGTTGAGGTTGGTCATAACGGAGATGCGGACCAAAAGATCAATATTATCCCCGATCGTTTTGAAGGAACATATTACGGTTGGATTGATAACTTGCGTGACTGGTGTATCTCAAGACAGATTTGGTGGGGGCACCGCATTCCAGTTTGGTACAAGGGTGAAGAGGTGTTTTGTGGAACGTCTGCGCCAGAAGGTGAGGGGTGGAAGCAGGACCCAGACACGCTCGATACTTGGTTTAGCTCTGGTCTTTGGACATTCTCAACACTTGGTTGGCCTGATGAGACTCCTGACTTCAAAACATTCCACCCAACAACGTGGATGCAAATGGGGTACGAGATCCTCTTCTTCTGGATGGCTCGTATGATCTTGATGTCTACGTATGTTATCGATCAGATTCCATTCAAAGATGTTTATATCCACGGAATGCTTCGTGACAAAAATGGTCAAAAGTTTTCAAAGTCACTCAACAATGGAATCGATCCGATTGAAGTGATTGAGAAGTATTCAGCTGATGCATTGCGTTACTCACTTGTCTCCGGAGTGACTCCAGGGAATGATTCAAAGTTTTACGAGGAAAAAGTTGAGGCTGCGCAGCGGCTCGTGAACAAGCTTTGGAATATTTCTCGTTACGTCCTAACAACAGTTGGTGAGGTGAATCATGGGGCTGCGTATTCTGAGCTAAAGCCTACGACAGTTGCTGACAAGTGGATTCTGACAGAGCTCGTGAATCTAGAGGCTCAACTTGCAACACATATGCAAAACGCTGAGTTTTCTCAGGCGAGCGAAAAGCTTCGTGAGTTTACTTGGGGAGCATTTGCTGACTGGTATCTCGAGATTTCAAAGATGCAACGTGCAGATGAATCGTTGCAAAAGTCTACTGATGCGATTTTGGTATATGTGCTTGAACACTTGCTTTCGTATTGGCACCCAATCATGCCATTTGTTACCGAGGCGATTTGGAAGCATCTTGACGCGAGTGAATTGCTGATGGCTCATAATTGGCCATCAATGCACATGGTTCAGGTAGACCTTGATTCCAAGGCTCGCATGGATGAGTTAAAAGAGGTTGTGACAAGTATTCGTGCACTCAGGGCTCAATATCAGGTTGTGCCAAAAGCCAAGGTTGATGTGGTGTTTGTGGGCGGTGCTGTTGAGCAAGATGTTGAAATGATCCGCACACTTGCTGGTGTTGGGGCAGCAACGTTTGAGAAAACAAAACCTGAGGGCGATTACGCTGCAGGTGTTGCCGGAGACGTTCAAGTGTTTGTTTCTCTCGAAGGACTTGTAGACAAAGACAAGGAGCGAGAGCGTCTTAAGCAGGATGAAAAAGAAACAGGCGAATATATTGTTGTTTTAGATAAAAAACTTTCAAACACAGAGTTCACAAACAAAGCTCCTGTGTCCGTGGTGGATGGGATGCGTGCAAAAAAGACTGATGCAGAGGCTCGACTTATTGTTATAAAAGATCAATTAACTGCACTTTAATATGTTGGAGGAAATATTCGGTTCCGTTCCGTCTTTGTACGGAGTTGCAGCGGCGGCAGGAATTATTTTGGCAGCCTGGGTTCTTTCGGGGCTCACTCTCATGATTTTAAAACGATCAAAGTTTTTAACATCCATGACAGACAGCACGCTCGACGATGAGGTGATGCATCTTATGGCACGACCGATTCATTTGGGGTTTGTGTTTGCTGGTGGTTTGGTTGCGTTTGATTATCTGTTTCCACTATTTGCGTATCAGGGATATGGTTACTCTGATTTAATTCCTGTTGCTTTGGTGGTTTGGCTTGCGTACACATTGAATCGTTTGATTCGTGGTGTGATGGATTGGCATGAGGTGCAGGCGCAGAAGGAAGGGGAGAATGTGAAGCGTGGAACCTTTGGTTTTTTGAACACGATTATCTCTCTATTTGTATGGGGGTTAGCGCTCACATTTGTCCTTAACCAAGTTGGTGTAGATATCTCTGCGCTTCTAGCTGGTCTTGGTATCGCTGGGTTGGCTGTTGCTTTGGCATTGCAAAATACGCTCTCAGGATTGTTCTCTGCGATTGGTCTCGCGATTGATCGCCCCGTGCGACAGGGTGATTTTGTTCAGCTTGAGGACGGAACTAAGGGGTTCATCGAAGATATTTCAATGCGTTCTACACGCATTAGAACTTTTGAACAAAACCTCGTTATTGTTCCAAACAGCAAGTTGACCAACATGGTAATCATGAATGCATTTTTGCCAGGAGAAGAAGTTACCCTTAAAGTGCCCGTCGGAGTCGCTTATGGCGCAGATTTAGATAAAGCAGAATCAATTGCGCTCGAGGTTGCAGAGAGTGTGCTTGAAATGCACAAGACAAAAGGGTCAAAGAATTCTTTTGTGCGATATAAGTCGTTTGGAGATTCTGCAATCGAGATGGTGGTGTTTATTCGAGTGAATAAGTTTTTAGATCAGTACATTGTTCGCCACGACTTTATCAAGGGGTTGCAGGTGGCATTTAATAAAGCGAAGATTGAAATCCCATTTCCGCAGCGTGATGTTCACATGAAGAAATAGTTAAATGATATGTACGTCATTCAAGAAGCAAAGCAACAAATACTCACAGAGTTAAAAAAAGCTGTTGGAAAAGGATACGTGCCTTCTCTTAACGATCTCGACACACCACCTGATACATCAATGGGGGATGTTGCGTTTCCTTGTTTTGAACTTGCAAAGAAATTAAAGAAGAGTCCAAAAGATATTGCTGTAGAGATTGCGGCCAAGATTGCTCCAAAAGATTATGTGGGACACGTAAAGGCTGTTGGTCCATATGTAAACTTTACTTACTCGCACGAAGGGTTTGGGGCTGGTGTGATGGGGCAAGTGAAGGACATGAAAGAAAAGTACGGAACCTCGAATGTTGGTGAGGACAAGCGTTTGATGGTGGAGTTTGCAAACCTCAACTCTCATAAAGATGTTCACGTTGGTCACCTCCGAAACTTGTTTGTCGGTCAGATGACCACAGAGATTTTTAAAGCTAATGGATACGATGTGATCCCTGTGGCATACATCAATGATCTCGGTTTGCATGTCGCTAAGTCTATTTGGGCAACCAAGACATTTCATGACATTGAGGACGTTCCTGAGGACCAGCAGATGGAGTTTTTGCGCAATGTATACGTAGAAGCAAATAAGAAGCTTGAGGAAAAACCTGAGCTTAAGAGTGAGGTAACAGAGGTTTTTCAGGCGCTTGAGAATCAGCGTGGAGATGATGTTGCTTTGTGGAAGAAAACGCGCACTTGGTCGCTAGATTATTTGAAAGAAGTTTACGATGAATTAAATTTAACGATTGATCATTGGTATTTTGAATCTGAGTTGATTAAAAAGACTCGAAAGATTTTGGACGAACTTATTAAAGAGGGGCTTGTTGTTCAGTCTGAGGGGGCGTGGATTGTTGATTTGCGAGATGAGGACTTGGGAGTGAATTTACTTATTAAGTCTGATGGGACTTTGTTGTACAACTCGAAGGATCTTGGGCTTGCACTGAAGAAGGAGGAAGATTTTCACCCAGTGCGTTCTATCTATGTTGTGGATGCACGTCAATCTCACGCACTTAGGCAGTTGTTTGCAACGCTGAAACACATGCAGTTTGATCGTGAGCTTACACATCTCTCTTACGAGTTTGTGACGCTCCAGGATGGAGCCATGGCTGCGCGAAAGGGAAATGTGATTCGCTATGCGTTGTTCCGTGACAAAATGATTAGCCGCGCAAAAAGAGAGACAAAAGAACGTCACCCTGATTGGTCTGATGAACAGGTGTTAAAGGTGGCACGTGCGTTGACGTTTGCGGCGATGCGTTTTGGTATGCTCAAGCAGGATGTAGAGAAAAAGATTGTGTTTGATCTCGATGAGGCCATGTCGTTTGAAGGGTTTACTGGGCCGTATGTTCTGTACATGAATGCGCGTATTCAGTCTGTGCTTACAAAGGCGAATAAGAAGGACTTTGATTGGAATGCAGATCAGCTTACAGAGGTGTCTGCACACAAGCTTCTTGCGCTTCTTGGTCAGTATCCAGAGATTGTGTTTGGAACAAGTCAGAATCTGCAGTTATCAAAGATCCCACAGTATCTTTTTGAGCTTGCAAAAACATTCTCAGATTTTTATGCATCGGCCCCAATCCTTAAGTCTGAGCCTAAAGTAATGGCTCAAAGACTGGCGTTAGTTGCCAGTGTACAAATTGTGCTCAAGAGCGGATTGCAATTAATTGGCATTGAAACTGTGGACGAAATGTAGTCTTGTGCATCAATGCTCACATGATAAGATCAACTCGAAGTAATCACTGAATATCTATGTTTAAAGAGAAACAGGGGGGATCACAAGCACAAAGTGGCAATCAGACTATTATTGCTCAAGGTGTCAGAGTTGAGGGAGATTTTCATTCTGACGGTGACGTCATCATTGATGGTGAGGTTGCTGGATCAGTTGAGACCACCATGTCACTTCAGATTGGTGAGTCTGCTCGGATCCAGGCGAATGTCGTGGCACAGTCCGCTGTCATTGCTGGAGAGGTGCGAGGAAACATCAAGGCTTTAGATCGCGTTGAGCTTACATCGACCAGTAGAGTTCAGGGGGATATTGAAACCCAGTCAATTTCTGTGGCAGAAGGTGCTCAGATTGATGGTCGTATTAGCATGAGCGGAGGAAAGAAAACTAAGCGTGGAGCAAAAGCTCAGGTAGAGGAAGTTGAACAAGAGGAAGTGGAAGCATAGGTTAGGCTCCATTAGACAGCTCACATGTATTGTTATCTTTACGATGAATTTATTCAGGAGAACAAGCGTTTTGAACGTGAGTTGCATCTGATTGAAAATCGTTTAACTGACCTTGGTATCGCTGGGAAAATTTCTCGACTCGCTTTGTTTAGGAATGCCGAGGAGATGATCCGAGATGAGATTCGAAGAGGAGTTGAGACATTGGTTGTGCTTGGAAATGATCAAACGATCCGAAAGGTGATCGATGTGGTTTCTGAAAACAATGTGGTGCTTGGTTTAATACCGATTGGTCCTGGTAATCAGTTGGCGGAATTGATGGGGATACCAGTGGGTGTAGAAGCATGTGACATACTTTCTGCCAGGCGCGTGGAGCAGATTGATGTAGGGACTGTAAATGGGAGGCGGTTTATTACAGGATTGCGCGTGCCAGATTTTCGCGCAGAGATTACTTGTGATGAGCGATTCCGTATTCTTCCAACATCACGTGCTCAATTAGAGATCCGCAATCTTGCAGGAGTTTCAGATCCGCGTGATGGTATTTTGGAGACAGTGATACAAACAAATGTAAAAACAGGTTGGGGGCCATTTGGACGCAGTCAAAAGCAAGAGAGTACGTTCCCAATGCAATCGCTTGCGATTAGGTCTGATGAGCCGTTCTCTGTCTATGCTGATGGGGAAGAGATGAACGGAACAAGATTTGATATAGGTGTTGAGCCTATGACACTAAGAGTAATTACAGGGAAGGGGCGAGCGTTCTAGTCTTGCCAGAGTTCGCACGATTGTGTACTATCGTGCCGGATAGTCAATGCGCGGGTGGTGGAATTGGTAGACACGCTAGCTTGAGGGGCTAGTGGACGCAAGTCCGTGGAGGTTCGAGTCCTCTCTCGCGCACCACCGAGCTGAGCTCGGTTGGAGTACGCAAAGACAAAGCTGAGCTTTGTCCCAGTCCAACCGTTGTATTCTTCAGCGAGGCAGTCGAGCTGAGCTCGACAGTAACTCGTGAAGTAATACCTTCAGAGATCATTTCGGTGGTCTAAAAAAGATCGACATTTGTCGATCTTTTTTTAGTTATCAAAAAATCCCCACTCCGTCTAGCAGATGCTGACTTAGTGAGGACTGAGTGCTGCTTTCAACGCGTCTGTTGAAAGAGGAGGAGTGACTTCTGTTGGTGTCCACGGATTTTCCCGACGAGTCATCTCGTAGAGATGAACCAGGAAGCGAGATTGGTCCTCATGGAGACGTTGTTGAATGACTGCAATGTCACCAACTTGGGCATTCGCGTACGCTCGGAGTTCCGCAAGGTCGTTCGCTATGAATGGGTAGCTGGTCAAAGTGGGGAGTCCATGTGGTCTTTCGAATTCTGAACTCATGAAGTCGCTGCTTTGATCCCAGTCTTTCTGAGAGCCACATTGATCTTCGGTGATCTTGAGGGTCTGCATGAGCAAGGTACGTTTTTCTTTCAGGCACACAAGATCGCTACCTCTTTTCAGAAGCTCACGCCCCTCACTTGATTTGAGTAGACTGGCGACTACTTTGTCGAACTTGAAAAAGTAGCTGTGCGAAGCCAACGCGGTGTAGACGAAGGTCCATATGGCCAGTGCGCCCCCAATCAAGATCGCCCCAATGATGTATGGCGGTTCCTTGCTCGTCCAGATGAAATCAGCAAAGCTTGTTGCTGTAATGAAAGTGATTGTTGCCATCAGCCAGATGAGCGGTGTGATAATCAGTTTCTTTCTAGCGTCTATCGCTGCTACCACAGATTCTGTTGTGTGAAATGGATGTGATGCAGTGTTTGTGCGTGCCATGGTTCCCTCTGGTTATTAGCCTGTGGCACCGTATCGATTAAATAGTGGTTAGTCAATGGTTTATGCTTTGATTGTGGCAAAAACGGATTGACCAACGTGTAGATGGGTGATAGAAATAAATGGTCTCTTCGTGAGATCAATTGCATGCAGATCTTTGTAAACACCAAAACATGAACTGAGGGTGAACAATGCCGAATATCGATGTGCGCACACTGAGACGAAAAACCAGGAAAGTGTTGAAGTTTCATTCTCAGAAGATTGATGCACCGACATATGAGCATCTTGCTCTGTTCTTGCCCATCAGATATGCCTGGGCCTACATCATTGTGATCGTGGTCTGCGCAATCTGCATCGTGACTTCCTTGATTTATGTTTCTGCAGGTATCGGGGTTGCTGCTGTCATCCTCATGATGATTCTTGTTCTCAGACTTGGTGCGAAGACGCCTGAGTGCAAGGGGAATCCTTTTTCCTGGCTGAAGATCTTCTGGAATCGAAGTGTTCGTGGGTATCGACTTGTTGTGAGTTTGCGCAACGACAGGATCTTGTATCAGGTTGCGCGCCGAAGTGATGCTGTTCTCCGTGCTGGTGGTGGGAGTAAATTCAATGCTGTGTCCATTGGCTCGCCTACAATTTTCTTCACGATCTCACATTCTCCTAGGAAGGCTTGGGGGGTTGGTTGGGAAAAGACACGCTCATTCACTATCAAGGAATTTGACCTGCAATCAGGTGACTGTTTGCTTCAAGTGACTGATGACTGCTCTGACAAACTCACATTTTCCTTACGTGATTTGTTAAGGGTCATGCCAAACGTTGTTGGTTTTACCAAGCCGAATCATCCTCTGTTATGGGCTGAGTATCATTGCTCTGAGTCTTAAAGCCCCTGACCCACGCCTGCCGCCACTTATTTATTCATGGCGGCGTTTCTTTTTCATAAGACGTAACCCCAAGTCTTCTCTTGATCTATTTTTCAAAATACGATATCTTCTCTCTTGAATGATAAGGGCGTTTAGCTCAGTTGGTTAGAGC
>JABITQ010000076.1 GCA_018700535.1 Candidatus Uhrbacteria bacterium
AATACCATCCTCATCTTCTGGTACAAATCGTAAGTATTTATAAGTCTCCTCAATCCCGCGCCCTCGGTTAAAGTAATACCTCTTGTTCTTATAAAAAGCACGCACCATCTCGTCTTTCTCCATCACACCAAGCAACCCACCCTCTTCATCCTCAAGTCGCCAGTCGCCATCACAACTAATCTCAGTAACAAAGTCAGTCTCTTCATCAATAGTTAGTAGACCAATACGCATGATCGGCTCGTCGATTAAGCGATCAGAGTTAATGTCAGACTCATCAATCGTAATAGGCTCATTGATAATTGCAGCAGATCCACTTGTAACCTCTACAGGGATATCGATATAAAAATCAGGAATCACTGTGTCGTTCACAGCCATAACATAACGCACAGTGTGATCACCCTTTGATGATGGCGCTGTAAACGTAAAGTCAAAAAACTCGAGTCCGCCTGGTTTTACTGATCCAGAGTCATTCACCACAACCTTCGATGAAGACACCCACGAAGCATGCGCAGTGTCAGTAGACGCGATTGAAATCTCAGTTGGTAAAATCTCACGTGTAGACCAAGCCTCCGTTCCAGTGTTTTTAATCCCTACCTTATAAGTAATTTCCTCTCCCCCCTCAGCAACAACATTCTTTGAAGAGCGGAGCAATACCATCGCACTTAATCCATCTGTTTCAGGAGAAGCCTCACCATCTTTCACCGAATCACTTTCTGACGCTGCTGAAGAAGTTGTAGACGATGTAGATTTTGAAGACGAAGTCTCCGCAGACTCCACATTAATCACCAACGTAAACTCACCACCCGGAATCCAAGCCTGGTTCTCGGCTGCAAGTTGAAACGTCTCCTCATACTCCCCCTCTGCTTTTGGTGCAGTGAGCGAAAGCGTGACATGACCAACAGCGCCAACAACTACAGACGATTCATCGAGCAAAGCTGCCTGTGTGTAATCCTCCCAGTTATCAGCCCTAAAATCACTCGTGCGATATTTTGGATCGTATGTATAAATAGAGACATACGCATTACCCTCATTCGACCATGTCTTCTCACCAATATTCTTAAACCCAATTAAGACGTCTTTTGTTTTACCGGGCTCAATAACAAACCCTTGTTTTGGTAATGAGATTTGCAATGCCTCAAAGCCACGCTTACTCGCTGCATCGGCAGAACCAATCAACAAAAAAATTCCTGCAAAAGCAAGGAATAGAGAACACAAAACCATCGTTGATATCGAGGCTCTCGTGTGAGTTGCATGGGACTCTCGCGCGAGAAAATATTTCATAGTTGTAAGAAAATAATATCGTTTTTTTTGCGCCGAGTCAATTTGAAAACGTTGCAACAACACAAAACAAAAGACGGTCACCAGCGTGTAGTAACCGTCTGTGGATCAGGAGACTTGAGTGGACTCCTGGTCTCGTGTGCTAGTCGGGGAGCGTCATGGAGCAGTCGGTGTTGGGTTCAAAATCTTCAGATACATCCTTTATCTCAAGAACCGTTATGCTATCTCTGCAATTGATTCCCACAACAAGTCTCTTTCCGCTAAGCGAAGAAGCAAGTCTCCCCCAGCAATAAATTGTCTTGCCCCACCAAGACTCAGGAATCTTCTCTGGATTGTTGAAGAAATAGACGGCGACACTTGGAGGGAGAACGCGCATCGAATGCTGCCTCCTATAAATCTCAGAACCCGACACCGGCCCCGGCCCCTCTGCAGCAGTTTCGCGCGACAGACGCAACACGATCTTTTTGGGATCGATTGAAACACAGCCTCTCACGCGACTCTCGATTTGCTGCTTCGGAGGAGCGGGTTTATGTTGATTGAAAATGTAGCAAGGCTTGTCAAGATCAAGCAGGATGCGACCATCTCCAAACTCAGTATTGATCATCTGTCCAACCAAACTTGCAAAGATTTTATCCCTGTATATCGCCCGTTGTATTGCATCTGAGTCAACGGCCATCCGATTCAACTTGCCGGTGAGCAAAGCTGCGATGAGCGCATCCTTCTGACCTTGTGTTGCGTAACGCATTTCTCATCCTTGCTGGGAGGGGGTTAGTTCCAGACAACGCGCCTGGAGTTATGTCCTCACTACAGCGTCCAGACTGCCACGAACGTGGTAATATAGACGCAATAGTGAGTCGGTAAAATAGTCGTTTTAACGCATTTTGTCAACAATTACGGGATAAACCCCTATGATCACCCCACGCTCCCTAGCATCCAACTTTTCAATCCAACTACTAGGTAAAGCCCTTTCTGTCATGATTGGGCTTATTGTCATCGCAGTCATGACCCGCACGCTTGGAGCGCAGTCGTTTGGGGAATACACCACAGCGGTCACCTACCTTCAGATGTTTGGTGTGGTCGTCGACTTTGGTCTCACACTCACACTCATTGTCATGATCTCAGAAAAAGGCGTGGATGCAGACCGTGTTGTCGGGAACTTTTTTGGACTCCGCCTGATCTCCGGGTTCCTCCTATTCTCCCTCGCTCCACTCTCCGTCCTCGCGCTTCCCTACTCATCAACCATCCAAACAGCCGTTCTTGTCGGTAGCCTCGCCTACTTCTTTATGGGTGGAGCCAGCATGCTTGTTGGGATCTTCCAACGATTCGAGTCGATGTGGCGCGCGGCACTCGCAGAACTTCTTAATCGATTCGTCCTTCTTGGATTAACGATCGCTGCAGCCGTTTACGCACCAGGTGTTATCGAGATGGTCGCCGCGATGGTGGTCTCAAACCTCATCTGGCTGTTCCTCATGATCCGATTCGCCAAACCTTTTGTGCGCGTACGTCCCCTCTTCGATTTTAAATTCTGGATCACCATCCTTTCTCGCTCCTGGCCAATCGCCCTCTCAATTATCTTTAACCTTCTCTACCTAAAAGGAGATATCCTGTTCCTCGCGTACTTCCGCGAACCAGCAGAAGTCGGTTTGTACGGAGTTGCATACCGCATCATCGACGTCATGACTGTTTTGCCTGTGATGTTTATGGGGCTTGTTCTCCCATCACTTGTTTCTGCTTGGAGCAATGGTCGCAAAGAGGAATTCAAACAACACGTCGCACGCACATTCGATCTGTTCATGATCGCCGTCATCCCCGTCATTGTTGGTGCGCAAATTGTGTCAACCAACTTAACCGTTTTAATCGCAGGATCAGAATTTGAAACATCTGGCCCAGTATTAGCACTCTTAACACTCGCGCTCCTGGGAGTATTCATGGGTGCACTCTACGGCCACCTTGTTGTTGCGCTTAACAAACAAAAGATCATGACCCTCGGCTATGTTGCCGTCGCCATCGTCGCAATCACCGGCTACCTCTGGTTAATCCCCGACTACGGAATGTGGGGTGCTGTGTGGGTAACCCTTGTTTCTGAAGCGTTGATTGCTGGTCTTACATTTATGGTCGTCTACAAAACGAGTGGCGCGCTCCCAAACTTGATGGTGACATTCAAGGCACTCGTCTCAGCTGGAATCATGTACCTCGCACTCCAAGCCATGCCATCTACGCATGTTGTCATTACAATCCTCGCTGGAGTCATCGTGTACACCTTCTGTCTGTTTGCACTCAAAGCCGTAAAGCTTAGTGAGATTAAATCGATGCTCGCAAAACCAACTCTATGACCATGGTCCTTATTGCAATCACAGCTGGTTTTGGACTCATCGCTTGGCAAAAACCAACAACAGGGTTATTGATCCTGATCGCAACCCTCCCAAGCTACTTGCTCCGTATAGAAATCCTCGGCATCCCAACAACACTTCTCGAAATGATGCTCCTCACACTCATCCTTACCTGGGGCGTTCGACATGTTCGATCATTACGCTTTCGCTACCCAGTAACAACAATCACAAAACCCATCATTCTTCTCATCCTCGCCGCAACCATCTCTCTCATCGTCGCCCCCAACACAACCGCCGCCCTCGGTGTCTGCAAAGCCTATTTCATCGAACCAATCATCCTCTTCCTAATCATTCGTCACGAACTCACCCGCGCAAACATCACCCCACAACAAATCTACAAAGCACTCAGTCTCTCCGCGATCATCGTCTCCCTCGTCGCAATCACCCAATACATCACCGGCGCAGGCATCCCAATCCCTTGGGATATCGAACGGCGCGTCACATCTATTTTTGATTATCCAAACGCAGTCGGATTGTTCCTCGGACCAATCGTCATGCTCTCAACATTGTCAGTTCTCAATGCGCCAGGAAATCTCCTTACACGTATCAAACAAAACTCAATCCTGTCAGCAGCAAGCATCCTAGGTGTCATCGCGATTATCCTCGCTCAATCAGAAGCTACCATTGTTGCACTAGTCGCCACACTCTTAATCGCTGGACTCATTAACAAATCAACACGGAAATATTCAATAGCTCTAGGAATTCTCTTAGCAATCGCAACACCCCTAACCCCACCACTCTTTCAAAAATTAACCCTCCAAGATTATTCTGGGGGTGTACGCCTTTCGCAATGGAGCGAGACAGCAGACCTACTTAAAGACAAATGGTTGTTGGGCGCAGGGCTCTCTGGCTACCCATCAGCACTCGAGCCATACCACCTAGCAACCCACCTCGAGATCTTTCAATACCCACACAATATCCTTTTAAACTTCTGGGTTGAGCTTGGTCTCCTCGGTGTCATCGCAATCGCCTGGCTTGCAACCAAGCTAACCCGATCACCAAACATTATCCCCGCACTCGCACTCCTAGAAGCCTTCATTCACGGCCTCGTCGACGTCCCCTATTTTAAAAATGACCTCGCGATCCTTGTTTGGATCCTGATCGCACTTGCCTTGTATGATCGTACAAAAACTCATCACAAAAAAGTTTAGAAAAAAAGGTGGAAACGATGGAGCGGATGGATCTTGCTTCGTCATACTTGTCATCATCGTGATCCTGGCCGCAGGACTCATCAACTTTGTCGATTGGGCGCGCCCAGCAAAGCCTCTCCCCCTCCTCACACAAGCTGAGGGAATGGTTCAGGTTGAAACACTCGAAGTAATTAGCAACTACACACAAACGTCAGTAACTCCACCACAAGAAACCTTTGGCGCAGAACTTTACGTCGCCGGCATCTACACTGAGGTAAACGACCTCCTACCACAACACACCGTCGCACTCGTCTACACCCGAGACAACTGGCGCTTTATCGAGATCGACTACAAACCCATCACACTAGAAGAGCACCTCACAACCAGCCGCGGTTTTGATCCAACAGAAGTCGTACTAACAACAGAAGTCACAGGCACCCTCATCACCCTCGACCACACCCCACGATGTATCGAGCCTGTCGACGATAAATTTCCAGGCAAATGCGAAATCTCAACCCAACTCTCATTTGAACTAGATGGCATAACGATCACGATCTCCGCAGACGGAACGCACGCAACAAAGGGTGAGCTGATTGAGATTGGGAGGTCAATAATTGAATAGCAATGTGTTGACAAAACCACTTAACAACCCTAGGTTTAGATACCAACAGGAGGCATGATGACTCGCAAAGATCAAGATCTTATTTTTCACCAAGAGTTTGTCTGGGTCGATGTCCGGACAGATCTTAAGCGACCAAGGTACAAGCAAGTCCCTATCAACAATGACCCCGGACACACCAAGCCCAAAGCAAAAAAAGAAAACGTGACTTGACCGCACCCAACCAGAAACCGCCCTTGTGCGCTTCTGCTCAGGGGTGCGGTTTTCTATTTACTTGATCACAAAGCTCTCACAACATTGACAGACCACCTCATTATTGATTAGCTCATCTCGCTATAGTATTCAGACTTGGCACAGGAGAAATTAATGGCACTTATCCTTGGAATGGGCAGTGTACTCACCCAACTTACCTACAGCGCATTCGGACCTTCTGGAGACCGACTCATTGTTGGCCGCCTCAAATCCTACGCAGATGACATTGGTAGAGTGATCGGCGTTTGTCTTGTGATGGAAAGCGGGGAAATGTTCGTTCACCCTGAACTGTTCAAACCATTTCTTGGGACCGAACGAGGGGTTTGGGTGCAGCTCGCTCTTATCGACGGCCTCATCTACATCCATGGAGTAGATCCACAAAACCACGAACGCATGCTCTCGCATGAAGAAGCATTTTGGCCTGATCTCGCCATCAAAAAAGTGGCACCAATCAAGGACCTCGTAACAGCACCTCTTGTGTTGATTCTCGAATTCGTGGAAATCCTCCGTGAAGCAAGGTGGAAATGCCACGACCCAAGACACGTTGGTTCACGAGAAGCAACTCTCACAATTCACACAGCTGTTCTCATCAAACCTCCAGAGAGCATCTCCGCCCATGGTGTCTGTTGTGCATGCTCGGACACAAAAGCGAATGATGACACAGATAAAACAGAAGTGATTCTCGACGGTCGACGCATTCCAGAACACACATCCGTCGCGTTCTACGCCAACTAGCACACCCTCTCTCGCCGAGCACTCTTACAGTGCCCGGCTTTTTTGTTTGCTATGTAATAAGAACCTCATCATCAAGCAATATCCATCAATCTTGACAAAGCCCCCACAAAACACTATTCTCCACTGTCATTTCATGACAAGACTATAGGGAGAATAAGTGCTCATTAAGTC
>JABITQ010000039.1 GCA_018700535.1 Candidatus Uhrbacteria bacterium
AAAAATATCGCGATCAATCCAATCGTAAAACAACTTCTTACTTCCACCAATGCGATTAATATCATGCACAGAATACTCCGGAACATCAGGCCATGAGTAACTAAACGTCGTGCACTGCGCCGACCGTCCGCGATACAAACAATCACAGCCCTTAGATTCTGGACCAAGCAGATACGCTTTCATCTCGTCCATCTGCACACGCACCTCATCTTGCGACTCAAGTACCTCATCGGTTAAATCTGCAACAATAAACAACTCCTGATAATCAACTTTCTCACCCCGCTGACGATACTCACTGTTTAAATGAATCACCCCCGCTTTCAAAATCTTCAAGCCAGCCCCCTCAATCACTTGCTTCTGAAATGCTAAATCATTCACATGGTGATGCGGGATCTCACGCTTTACATCATTAGTCGCCTTCACTTCAAAAAGCTCCCACCCACCAAGCGCTTCATTCCAATTTAGAATATCCGCCTGAACAAAAAAGACATCACTCATAAATGCCCCTTGAAAAAGAGTCGGGGGCTTAAGTGCTAAGAGATTGTTTGTCTGCGGCATCGCGCGCTTACCAACAAGATTAATGAGCTGACCCTCAGGAAAAAGATGGCGAGCAGCCTCATCAGCCAAGTTCCCCTCTTCAATAATTTTCTTCTCAAAATCTGAAAGCTCCACACCTTTAAACAACTCTGGCTTGTGCTTATGGAGCCAAAGATTCTTGCGACAGAAGGTATATTCAAGGTAGTCGGTTTTTGTGATGTTCATAATATTTCCTAAACCTCGACCCCCTCTTTCAACTGACATCCCTCACACACTTTCACAACAACCTCATGCATCGCAACAATCTTCCGCACCTCCTCATTGTTTGTTGCATCCTCAATTTCTTTAAAGATATTTGGAGGTAAATTCCCATCTCCACATTCACGACAAATCCAAACAAGCATAGGTGACTTTAAAATAATCAATAAAGCCATGATACCAAAATCCCATCTAAAGATCTTTTGCTAACACCTTTTATTCACTTAACCCAGCACAAACTTTGCCCACAAGGTGAAGTGCCAAACCTTGACAATTCCTCCATTTATTGCTAATTTCCTACGTCGCGTTTCAAACCGACTAACCCCCAAGTGAGTAGATCATGTACCGAGTAATTTCAGCAGTTTTGACGGCTCATCAAATTGGGTCGCCACATCACAACACTAATGTTGCTGCAGAACAAGAATGGGCGACTATGGAGATTCTTTGCCTGGCAGTAGCCCATGTAGCACCTAGTCAGCAAGCGAGTCAGAAAGCAGTCGATCTCTTTGCGATGATCAGGAGAGACGACTGTGAGATGTCTTTACTAGACCGCCTTATCATCACCAGAATCTTGATCCATGTGCTACCTCACACTACAGAGGAAACGCGCGCGCAGCTTCCAGATTCGCACCTTCAACGACTACTGGCGTCTTTGTTTGATCAGTATGCCACCGAGCTTCGCAGAGCACCTCCCCGCAACATGTCCCCAGCGGCACATCTGGGGCTGATGGTGATGACTCTGTTCAGACAGCAAGACTTCCAGCACATCTCAGATGACCTTGCGCGATTCATCTGGAAACCAGCATCAACTGAGAAAGAGACCGCAGCAATCTGACCCCGCCATCAACAAGACTCCCTGCTGGAATCTTCTTTGATCGGTGGGGTGTTTTCTTTTTCAATTATAAAACCTCTCGAACCGTTGTTCGAGAGGTTGTCTAGAGACTGCCTAGCGCATACCAGTCAGCGCAACATGGTAGCGAGGTGGGTCGTAGTGATCCGAATCAAGATCTTTCAATGCCGCAAAACGGAGCAGAGGGCGCGGAGTTGCTCTAGTGGTTGTAAGGATTCCTTCACGCAGCTTTTGTGCAACCCACCTACACCTCACTTTGCAGACAAGCTGAGTGTCATCGATACACACATGTGCGTCACCACCACTGGTAAACCACACTTCTTTGCAACGAACGAAGCCCATCGAACGTAGATGCTCTTCACCGCCACAGAGATACGCGACCTTATCGAGCCGCTGCTGAAGATTGGGGAAGAGCGCCACGATAGTCGGGTGAGTAACCCCTTTGACTGCCGCACGCATCTGAGACCTTGTGAGCTTTTCACCAATCGTCACCCTAGGTTTGATGATGCGGTTCTCAGGAAAGACAGCGTTGGGATCAGCTGGTGCCATCTCATCAAAGACGACGATGCGTCCAGGTTTCCATCCATCGTTCAGTTCATGTGTACCCATACCGAGGTATCCAGCACTCAGAGGATGGCCATTAGCGAGATGTGGACGCACTTGCTTCCACTTACCACCTTCTTTGATGGCCACAGCTGTAGTGAAGGCGTGAGAGCCTTTATCCACCCTCGAAAGAACAACTCCTACCATTCTCATCCAGATCTCCAGTCATGAGACAGATTGCATAATGCATGGAGAAATCTAACGAATATATCCTATTTAGTCAACAATCCCCTGCAAGCAAAAAGCAGATCGCCAACACGATCTGCTTAATTTATTTGACCGTAACTAACCACCTTATTCCAACCCTTTGCCTTCTGAAAACAGCTCAGGATTGATTGTGCGCTCAAAACAGACATATCCAGCCTCATGACCCCAATCTGCTGCTGAAGCATCAAAAACTGCATATTTTGGGGATGGAACTCGAAGGTTCTCTGTGTTTGAATCAGCTTCTGAAGCGAATGTTGCGCACACCTGATACACAAGTTCATCCACCTGAACATATCCATACGCTTCATCTGTTTCAGGATCTGATGGAGCAGAAAAATATTCAAGAGATATTGAGATGTCATCGATTGTTTCAGGTAACTCTTGGTTCACTTTCCAAAAAGAAATAATGTTGGATTGAATATTCTGAAGATCTGAAACACGCTCTTCATCAAGACGCACATCCCGTTGCTCCCCAGGTGTCCCGATCAGGAAAAATCCACCAACGATTGTTGCAAGGATAACCAAGGAAGTTAAGATCGCACCCATGCGCGGACGAGAAGTCTTCGCTTTCGGATCACGTCGCAGATCCCAAAGGTAATATGCAAACACAGCAGCGGCGACCACAAGTACAGCAAGAACCTTAAGAACAAAACGTGTTGTGATCTCTCCATTAAGAAATGTATTAACCAATGTCACAAGGTCGATCACAACTGTAAGTGAAGCGATAAACAACGTTAGGTAGAGCAACCATTTACGAACCCAGATATTCTGTTTTAGATTCTTACCAATCATCCAGGAGACCAGAATGAATACCGGCCACACCACCAGAAGTGAGGAGATTGAGGTGCGAATTGTAGACAACTCACTTTGTCGGTAAACATCTAAAGCATCTGGAAGCTGAAGATTAATTAGACTAAAGACCATTGCAAGAAAAGTGATCACCCCTACGTAAAGCATGATGATCATGAGTAGGTGCGAAAAGACATCTTTTGCAGTACTGCGGTTCTGTGCTGTGTCAGACATAGCCGTGTTAGTTATGTGAGTTTAATTGTTCAAAATATTCACGGATAATCAACATCGCCGCAAGCGCATCCTCTGGAGCTTTTGCCCCTTCTTCTTTTTGCAAACGAATACTTTCAGCAGTAGTAAACGCCTCATCAACCTCTGTGACAGGTAGATCAACTGCAGCCTTAAGTTTTTCAATAAACACTCGAGTCTTCTCAAGTTGCTCTGACCCATGATGAGCTCCGGCAGATAAAGGAACTCCAATGACGATCATTTCGATATCCTCTAGCTTCACATGATCAACAAAACCTTTGATAGTTTCCTCACCAACGTTCGGAATCACATCGAGCGGTACGGCAATGCGCGCATCAGAATCACCAAAAGCAGTACCTATCTTTTTGTCTCCATAATCAATACCTAGAATCCTCATACAGGTAGAGGTGTCAAAATTTCGACCCCGTCTTTCGTAACAGCAATGGTTACTTCAAAATGCGAACCAAGCGAACCATCAGCCATCACAATAGCCCAACCATCTTTAGCAGTGTCCACCTGATGCTTTCCCCCCAAACCAAGCATTGGTTCTAAAGCGAGCACCATTCCATCCTCAATTTCAACACGAGGATACTTTTCAGAGACATAATTGGGAATATGTGGAGCTTCATGAACCTCGTGCCCAACACCGTGCCCCACAAGCGCACGAACGATTCCATAACCATGTGGCTCAACATAAGCTTCAACAGCACGACTAATATCCTTGATTTCACCACCAACCTTAGCCACCTCAACACCAGCAAGCAGTGAAGCGCGCGTAACCTTTATCAGATTGAGCGCCTCATCAGATACTTTGCCTACAGGAACAGTCACCGCCATGTCAGTGCAAAGCCCTTCGTACCAACACCCAATATCCAGACCAACAATATCCCCCTCCTTAAGTGGGCGCTCACGATCACCAAGACCATGAACCACTTCTTCATTCACAGAGATGCAAATCGTACTTGGGAATGGAGTGTCGTCGGGACAAGATGTATACCCTTTAAACGATGGTTTTCCACCACCCTCGCGGATAACACGCTCACCAATGGCATCAACTTCCTTTATTGTCACACCAGGTGCAATCGCCTCTACGGCAGCTTTAAGTGCACTTGAAAGTAAAGCACCACCTTTGCGAAGTTTGTTAATTTCTTCTGGAGTTTTTGTCATTGCCATATTATTGAACACTAATCGCACTAAATGTGCGGGTACTTACTTCTTCGATCGTACCAACTCCATCAATGCGATGTACGATCTCTTTATATTGCTCGATGACAGGCTGAGTGTCATTTTCATAAATCTCTAACCGACGTGTGATAGCTTCTGGTGTGTCGTCGTTGCGCACAATCCACTTGTCACCGCAGGAACAATCATCGCCAGCACTTACCCCAGAGCTAACAGACGTAACCTTACCGCACGCTGCGCACGTAAGCCGTCCACCGAGTCGCTTTAGCGATTCGTCACGAGGAATCTCATAGACGATAACATGCGTTGGTGAATCAAAGTTAAAGGCATTGAATTGCCCCATGTTTCGTGGGTACCCATCAAGGATATATCCTTTGTTGGTATCAGGTCGCTCTAAACGAAGCTTTAACAGTCCGGCAGCATCCTCATCTGAAACAAGATCACCCTTGTTAATAATCGCTTCTAGCTTTTTCCCATACTCTGACCCAGAAGCAACTTCATCTCGAATCAACTGCCCCATTCCAAATGCTGGGATCCCAAATTGCTCTGAAAGAATCTCTGCCTGCGTCCCCTTCCCACTACCCTGCGGCCCCATCAACAAAATCTTTAATGGTTCATTCATACGAGGGTAAGTATAGCAAATACAAAAGTTTCGTCTAATCAAAAAACTGCCCTTTCAGGCAGTTTTTTGATTAGACGTCGTACTCACGCATCGTGAGTTGCGACTCGATTTGTTTCACCGAATCGATCACCACCGCGACGATAATCAGGATTGAAGTTCCACCGATAACTAGGTTGGCATTACCAGTAAACTGCTGAACGATCAATGGGAGCACAGCAACCAATGAAAGGAAGCTTGCACCTACGAACAGAAGTCTGTTTACCACCCATCCAAGATAATCAGCTGTGTTCTTTCCTGGACGAATCCCTGGGATAAACCCACCTTGCTTTTGAATATTCTCTGCCACTTGATCAGGATGAAAAATCACCGCTGTGTAGAAGTAGGCAAAAAGGAATACTAGGAGGAAGTACACAACTCCGTAGAAGAGCTGGTTTTGGAAGAGCTGGATAACAAATGTCGCAACATTACGAAGCACCTCTGTACGTGCACTCACAAAAAACTGAGCGATCATTGTGGGGAACAACACTAGAGAAATAGCGAAGATGATCGGGATCACACCCCCCATGTTCAATCGAAGTGGGATATGAGATGTGACTGACCCTGAAACACGTGCACCTTGGATATGACGTGCGTACTGAACTGGGATATTACGTTCAGCCTCATTCATGATCACGATACTCACCACAGTGATGATTGTTGCAACAATGAAGAGAATAAGAGTGATGAGCTGAGAACGATCGTAGACAGACAACGACTGACTGAGGAATGTCGGGAGTCCAGCGATAATTCCAGCGAGGATCAAGATCGAGATTCCGTTTCCTATATTCTTTTCTGAAATCAACTCTCCAATCCACATCAAGAAAATAGTTCCAGCAGTCATGCTCACAATAGCAAACATGGTTGTCCAAGTAGATGAACCTGTGAAAAAGTTACCCTGTTGTGATAGCAAAAGGATTAAACCATATGCCTGCACAATACATAGCGGAATTGTGAGCATTCGAGTCCACTGACTAATCTTCTGTCGGCCCTGCTCTTCTTTTTGCATCTCCTCTACTTGCGGAATGATCATTCCAAGAAGCTGGAAAATGATAGATGCCGTAATGTAAGGCATCACACCCATGGCTACAATTGAAAAATTCTCAAGCGTACCGCCTGAGAAAATATTCAACAGTCCAAAAAACTGATTTCCAGAGAAAATACTTTTAAGAACAGAAGCGTCAATTCCAGGCACAGGAATATGTGCCGTTACGCGGAAAATAATGAGCATGGCCATGACAAAGAGGACACTGTTACGAACCTCTTTTACTTTCCACATCCGAATGAGCGTGTTCATAGGAAATTGTTGTTATGCAATAGTACCGCCAGCCTCTTCAATTTTCTGCTTCGCCGTCTTTGAAACTGCGCAGTCGAAAATAGACACCTTGATAGAGATAGCTCCGTTTCCAAGGATTTTTACCCCACGGTCACCATTAGAGATAAGTCCTTTTCTGAGCAAGGCCTTTGGTGTGATTTTGTATCCGTCAGCAAATGTTTTTGACAAATCTGCAACGTTCACAACCTCTGGTTTAATACGACCGCTCTTGAACCCCTTATTCTTTGGAGTAGCAAGCATGATCTGACGTAGCCCTAACAGCTTCAAACCAGATTTTCCGCCAGAACGCGAACGCTGACCCTTGATACCACGACCAGAGTAGCGACCTGTAGAACCCAAACCTCGTCCAATACGTTTCTTGGACTTTTTGGATCCTTTCTTTGGGTGAATGGAGTGAAGTGTAAGTGACATATGTTATTTGGTTTCAGTGGTAACAGGCTTCTGTGCCTTTTCCACCTTTGGTGCAGTCTGCTTTGTTGTTGCAGTCTTCACCTCAACGTTACGCAGCTGCTTGATCGCTTCAAGTGTAGCCTTTGCAATGTTGATCTTATTGTTTGAGTTTAAAATTTTTGATGATGCGTTTGGAACACCTGCAAATTCGAGGATCATTCGCATTGCACCACCTGACTTTAGTCCAGTACCACTAGGTGCTGGTTTGAGCAACACTATAGCCGCACCGTACTTAACCCACACTTTGTGAGGAATGGTTTCGTTTACAATCGGGACAGTGATAACACTTTTCTTTGCCTGCTTGTAAGCTTTTTCAATCGCAATCTGTACATCAGCACCCTTTGCTACACCAAGACCGACACGTCCTTTCTTGTCACCAATAACGAGAGCGCAACGGAAAGACATGCGCTTTCCACCAGCGGTCACACGAGTAACTCGAGCAAGATCAAGGATTTTCTGCTCAAACTCACGAGGAGCCTGTTCGCGCTTATTTCCACGACGACCACGTCCGCGACGCTTGTCACCTGACTTGTTGCCACTCTGTGGTGCGCTTGTCTTTTTCTGTGTATTTGCTTGCATAGACATTAAATGTTCAATCCACCCTCTCGTGCACCATCTGCAATCGCAGCGACACGTCCGTGGTAACGATAAGATCCTCGGTCAAAAACAGCGACGGTTACACTAGCTTCTTTTGCTTTATTAGCAAGAAGCAATCCAACAGCCTTGGCAACTTCAACTGGCTTTCCTTTTTCTGAAATATCTTTATCAGAAGCAGAAGCAATAGTTTTGCCAATATCATCATTGATGAGCTGTGCATATACGTGACGCAAAGATCGCTTTACAGTCAAACGTGGACGCTCTGCTGTGCCATGAAGTCGGGCGCGCGTTCTGTGTGCACGTCGTTTCATGTGAGCTCGTTTTGTTGTAGTTGCTTTTGACATAGAATAATAGATTATTCACCGCTCTTTTGAGCCTTTCCAGCCTTTCGGCGGATCACCTCATCGATATACTTGATACCTTTCCCCTTATAAGGTTCAGGCTTACGAATTTTTCTAATGTTCGCCGCTAATTCTCCAACCATCTGCTTATCGGCACCAGAGATAGTGATCAGATTACCCTCCACTGTTCCAGTAATTTCATCTGGGAGCGGAAAGTTTACCTCGTGAGAGTAACCCACATTGAGCACAACGTTATTCCCAGCCATTTTCACACGATATCCAACTCCATTAACTTCAAGTTTTTTTTCAAAACCCTCAGTAACACCAGTGATCATGTTTGAGATAAGCGACCGAGCTGTTCCCCATTGTGAACGCTCGTTCTTGTTTGTTTCATTTTCAACGAGTACTGAAATCTCTTTTCCGTTCTCACCGTCATTCATCTGAATCGAAACAGCCGGATTGAATGTCCGAGAAAGCTGTCCTTTAGGACCTTTTACACTCATCGACAAACCGTCGATGACGACATCCACCCCACTAGGTACGATTACAGGTTTTTTTCCAACACGAGACATAGATTATGAAATCTCACAGATTACCTCTCCTCCAAGGTGGCGCGTACGCGCCTCTTTATTGGTCATAAGACCGTTTGGTGTCGAAATAATCGCAATACCGATATTCGACAACACCGTTGGTAGTTCATTTGACTTTGCGTACACACGACGTCCTGGCTTACTGATGCGTTTAAGCATCTGAATGCGAGGCTTCTTCTCATCGTAACGAAGCTGAATTCGCAACATTGGGAATTTTGCCTCTGTCACCTTCTCTACACCTGAAACGTAAGTTTCTTTCTGAAGGATTTTTGCAATAGCAAACTTCACCTTTGAAAAAGGTAGTACAATCTCCGGCTTACGTACAGCCTGAGCATTGCGAATGCGTGTGAGCATGTCTGAAATTGGGTCAGTCATCATATTACCAGCTTGACTTTCTTACACCAGGGATTTCTCCGCGGTTTGCGAGTTCTCGGAAGCAAATGCGGCATAAATCGAATGCGCGCATATAACCACGATTTCTTCCACACTTCCAGCAACGATGCACTATTCGCGTAGAAAACTTTGGCTTCTTTTTTGATTTTGCAATTTGATTCTCAGTTGCCATACTTATGCGTTCTTTTTACCGTCCTTTTTGAGCGGAAGTCCGAGATGAGTCAAGAGAGACTTAGACTCAGCGTCATTTTTTGCACTCGTTGCAATAGTGACCTGCAGTCCGTGAATGAGCTCAATCTCATCGCTTGAAATCTCCGGGAATGCAATGTGCTCCTTTAGTCCGATAGAGTAATTTCCTCTACCATCAAATGCCTTTGCAGGTAATCCACGGAAGTCACGCACGCGTGGTAAAGAGACCTTGATAAGCTTCTCCATGAAGTCCCACATTCGCTTTCCACGCAACGTGACCTTCATTCCAATAACGTTACCTTCTCGAATCTTGAATCCAGCAACAGATTTTCTAGCTTTAGTCTTCACAGGTTGCTGACCAGTAATACGTCGCAATGTTTGCTCAGCAGTTTCTAGAAACTTTGCATCTTTAATTCCAGACCCCAGACCCACATTTAGAGTGACAGTCTTGAGTGTTGGCACCTCATTAATGTTCCCCAAAGCAAACTCTTCTTTGAGCTTGGGTACAACGTCTTTATTGTAGAAGTCTTTAAATGACATATTGAGGTCTATTCAACATCCTCTTCGCTCCCCTTAACACGGAGTACGCGAATCTTTTTCTTATCTCCACCCTTTTCAACAACTTTATATCCAACACGCCCAGCTTTTCCACTCTTTTCTGAAATAAGCTGTACATTTGAAATATGCATTGGTGAAGCAAACTGGATCTTCTGACCAGGTCGGTCACCAGCTTTCTTTAGGTGTTTAGTAAGCATGTTTACCCCCTCAACAACAACACGCTCAACTTTTGGGAATACCTGAAGAATCTTACCCTCTTTTCCCTTGTCTTTGCCCGCAATTACACGAACTTTGTCTCCTGTCTTAATCTTCATAGGGTTAGAGCACCTCAGGGGCAAGTGAAATAATCTTATTATATCCAAGCGCACGAAGCTCACGTGCAATCGGTCCAAAAATACGAGTTCCTTTTGGTTCCTTTGTCTTTTTATCGATAATAACCGCTGCGTTCTCATCAAAACGAATATATGTTCCGTCCTTGCGTCGAATTTCTTTTCGAGCACGAACAATTACAGCAGTGACGATATCACTTTTTTTGACACCTGCGTGTGGAGCAGCTTCCTTAACGGTTGCTGTTACCAAATCGCCGATCATTGCGTAACGCTTTCTGTAACCACCAAGAACACGGATGACCATTAGCTTTTTGGCCCCTGAGTTATCGGCAACTTTTAGCATTGATTGATTCTGTACCATACTATGCGTTCTTTACTAACTTCCAGTGCTTTGTCTTAGAGTAAGGACGGCATGCCTCAAAAGACACAGAGTCTCCAACCTTAACTTCACCATCTTCTGAATGCACGTGGTATTTCTTGCTTTGAACATAGCGCTTCCCATATTTTGAGTGCACTACAGTGCGGTCAACACGTACCACAAGAGTCTTGTCCATCTTTGAAGAGATGACTTCTCCTGTGAGTGTTCTGGTGATTGTTTGAGTTGTCTTAGACATAGTTATTTCACTAATAGCGTCCGGATGCGGGCAATAATTTTCTTTGTTTTGCGAATCTCTCGCACGTTTTTGAGCTGATTAGACGATGCGCTGAACTGAAGTTGTTTCAAATGCACAAGCGCATCTTGCAACTCAGCACGCAATCCTTTCTCTGTTTTTGATCGAAGTGTTTTTGCATCCATATCACTATTTGATTTCTCGAGTAATGATCTTCCACTTTACTGGAAGTTTATGCGCTGCAAGAGTCAGTGCCTTTCGAGCAAGCTCCTCTTCGATTCCTGCCATTTCGAACAAGACGGTTCCTGGTCGCACAACAGACACATAATGATCAACAGCACCCTTTCCTTTACCCATCGGCATCTCAGAACCCTTTGATGTCACAGGCTTGTCTGGGAAAATGCGGATCCAGATTTTTCCACCACGCTTTACCGCACGAGTCATCGCACGACGCGCCGCTTCAATCTGACGAGATGTCACCCACGCTTCCGTTGTAGCCTTTAGTCCAAAGGTTCCAAATGCAAGAGTGGTCTTTCGGGTTGCAACACGCTTTCCACGTGCACGTCCCTTGTGCCATTTTCTATGTTTTACTTTCTTTGGCATCAACATATTACTTTTGCTCAAAGACTTCACCGCGATTAATCCAAACTTTAATTCCAATCGCTCCCCAAATGGTTCTTGCCATTATCGAAGAGTAATCAATATCTGAACGAAGGTTGTGAAGGGGGATCTTTCCGTAAGAAACCGTCTCAGATCGTGCAATTTCAGCTCCATTAAGACGACCACCAACAGTAATCTTCACTCCTTTAGCATCAGCTTTCTTAACACGCTCTAAAGCCCATTTCATCACACGACGAAAATGCATGCGTTTTTCGATGTCCACAGCAATTTGCTGAGCAACCACAGCCGCTGATAAAGATGGCTTCTGAACCTCCTTTACATTGATAGAAACCTTTACCCGTCTTCCGCGGTAAAAATTTTTCTTAATCTTCTTTGTAAGATCCTCGATTCCAGCACCTGCACGCCCGATAATCACTCCAGGTTTTGCAGCGTAAAGATTGATCTTTACATCCTGACGAGAACGCTCGATTTCAACACGATCTAGAAGAGCATCTCTCGACTGCTTTTTTACAAAAGCACGGAGCTTCACATCTTCTTGCAATAATCTTGAAAAACGCTTCTTTCCGGCAAACCAAACCCCATCCCATCCGCGGGTGATGCCTATTCGGAAAATTACTGGGTGTACTTTTCTTCCCATACAATTAGTTTGCTTGCACAGCCTTAGCCCCATCCTTTGCAGGAGCAGTTTTTTCAATACTTGGAGCTGACTTTGGAACCAACTCATCAAGGATGATAGAAATATGTGTTGTACGCTTTCGGATCGGTGCAGATTTTCCAAATGCACGTGCACGCCATCGCGCAAGTGTTGGACCTCCATCAGCTGCAATCGCCTTCACAAACAAATTCGATTCATCCAACTGAAAGTTGTGTGTGGCATTAGCAATAGCGGAATTCAAGAGCTTCAAGACAGGCTCAGCAGCAGCTTTCTTCATAAAATGAAGCTGTGTTTGAGCTTGACCCACTTTCATTCCACGAATCACATCTACAACAAGACGCACCTTTCGTGATGACATTCTAATTCCTTTTGCTTTTGCTTTAACTTCCATATTGTTTATTTCTTCAGTTTTCCACCGTGACGAACAAATTTTCGAGTTGGAGAAAACTCACCAAGTTTGTGCCCAACCATATTCTCAACAATACGCACCTTGATAAAATCTCTTCCGTTGTGCACAGCGAATATGAACCCAACCATCTCCGGGGTGATCGTTGAAGATCTTGCCCAGGTTTTGATTGGTGTTTGATCACCTTGCTTAATCTTGCCAAGCTTTTTAATAATGCTTGGGTGGACGAATGGTCCTTTTTTGAGACTTCTAGCCATACTATTTGCCGCCTACAAAACGTCCTTTCTTTCGGCGTTTGATAATAAGTTTTCCTGATGCACGCTTTCGACGTGTTTTGACACCGAGCGCAGGTTTTCCAGTTGGTGTCTTTGGTCGCTTCATTCCAATCGGGTTTGAACCTTCTCCACCACCATGAGGGTGATCAACAGGGTTCATAGCTTTTCCACGAACAGTTGGTCGAATTCCTCTATGGCGCATGCGCCCAGCCTTTCCCCATCGAATAAGCCGACGATCTGGATTTGAAGTCTGTCCGATTGTTGCCATACAGGTCCGTGGAACCATTCGCACTTCCCCAGATGGGAGACGAAGTGTTGCATAAGGACCTTCGACAGCCATTAGTTGTGCAGCCGTTCCAGCTCCACGAACTATCTGTCCACCTCGCCCTGGGTTTAGCTCAATGTTATACACCTGCATTCCAATTGGGATATTTTGGAGTTCAAAACGATTGCCCGTTTGAATTTCCCCTTTGGCTTTTGAAGACAAGACTGTATCACCGACCTTCAAACCAATTGGGGCAAGCATGTATCTCTTTTCACCATCTGCATAGTGAAGGAGGACGATACGAGCTCCTCGGTTTGGATCGTACTCAACAGTTGCAACTTTTGCAGGAATGTCGAATTTGTTTCGTTTAAAGTCTACTAGACGAATACGCTGTTTTGCTCCACCTCCACGATGACGAACAGTAATCTTACCTTTTGTTCGACCAGCAAATTTTTTGCGTGTCTTGGTTAGTTTCTTAAGCGGTTTCTTGCTTGTGAGATCCTCAAAAGCATCAACGCTAGAAAGACGTCGTCCTGGAGTGGTTGGTTTGTATCGCTTTACTGCCATACGCTTATACTAAACTCCTTCGTATACATTAATAGTCTTACCTTCTGGAAGAGTAACGATCGCTTTTTTCCAGTCCTTGCGCTTTCCACGCACTCGCCCGAATCGCACGCGCTTTCCGTTCACATTCTGCATGTTCACACGAGTAGGCATGATTCCATACATGGCTTTTATTGCTGATCGCACCTGAACTTTGTTAGCACTCTTTGAAACTACGAAGACATACTGATTAGCAGAGGCCAGCACAGCAGACTTTTCTGTTACAAGAGGCTTTACGATCACAGTTGCTGCAAGAGCTTTTGCTGATGTAGAAACTGCTGGAACCATCTTTTTTGCGTCAACTTTCTTTTTTGAAGTTTTTGCAATCTTCTCTTTTACAACAGGCTCCTGATCTTTCTGATCTTCTTTTTTTGTCTTTTTAAGAATACCCATATTACGCGCGGTTATACAGTTTGGTAATCAGATCGATTGCCGATTTTGTAACCACCACATACTCATAACGAAGAAGATCAACGATATTCAAGGCATTTGCAGGAAGTGTTTCGACACCACTTAGATTCTTTGCTGACTTTGCAACCACTTTATTCTCTGGAACTGTTACAAGTAGCGTTTTCTTTCCAGAAGAAGGTAGTTTTGCAAGAACAGCTGAAAGTGCCCTTGTGTTTGCTCCATCAAATGTAAGACCTTCAAGCGCAACAATCTTTTCGTGAGCAACCTTATCGCTAAGCACCATAGCAAGCGCTTTTCGACGAGCCTTTCGGTTCATCTTTTTTGCAAAGTTGCGAATTGAACGTGGTCCAAAAGTAATTCCTCCACCGATCCAAATTGGAGACCGACGCGACCCGTGACGAGCACGACCAGTCCCTTTTTGCTTCCAAGGCTTTCGACCACCACCACGCACCTCTCCTCGTGTCTTTGTGTGGGCGATTGCAGAACGTGCATTTGCCGTCTGTGCAACCACGGCCTCATGAACCAATGCAGGACTTGCTTTTACATCAAAAAGTAATGCGTCCAATTTCAAGTCACCAGTAGTTTCACCTAATTGATTGTAGAGTGTTACTTTTGCCATACGGTCTTTCCTTCACGAGTCGTGATCATGAGCAAACCACCACGTGCACCAGGAACTGCTCCCTTAATTGCAATCGTGTTGTTATCTGCATCAACTGAAACAACTTCTAAATTTTTTACAGTTACACGCTGATTTCCCATTTGACCTGCCATACGCTGTCCCTTGATCACCTTTCCTTGCGGATGTGAGGCAACCGAACCAGGCATGCGCTGCTGGTCTTTGTTTCCGTGAGTAGCCTGTCCACCTTTAAAATTGTGACGTTTCATCACACCAGCAAATCCGCGCCCCTTTGAGACACCAACAACATCAACCTTTGCGCCTGGCTCAAATGTGGTGACATCTAAAACGTCTCCACGAGAAAGACTGGTCTCTGTTACTCGAAACTCACGAAGTGTACGAACTTCAGGTAAATCCTTTAGATGACCTGCTTGTGGCTTTTTGAGTCTCTTTGGCTTTTCAGAACCAATCTGAACAGCAGAGTAACCATCAGTATCCGCAGTGCGAATCTGAGTTACAACATTGGGCTCAGCCTTAACAAGAGTGACGGCAACAACTGTCCCGTCATCTTTGAACAACTGAGTCATCTCAATTTTTCTTCCTATAATGAATGCCATACTTGAAATTGATTGAGCTAGCATAAAAGCTAGAAGTCGAACGAAAACAAATAGGTTTTCAACCGGCTTCTAGCTTACAATACGAATGGCGCACATGCGCAGATCCTGAATGTAAGTAATAATATGTTGTTAATCAAGGCGTATTCTCCGTATGCAACTGATCAAATCGAGGAAGGTTTTCTCCGTTATGCTTCTTTTATGCACGAGATCTATCTTCCTGGTTCGAAAGCCACTTGGATGGGTGAGGAGGGCTGATCGCCAACGGTTCAGCAATCAACCCTCCTCACCCAAAGATAACTAAGTTTTGATTTCTACATCGACTCCTGCAGGTAAGTTGAGACTCATGAGAGCATCAATAGTCTTATCTGTTGGCTCAGTAATATCGATAAGGCGCTTATGAATGCGCATCTCGTACTGATCACGGGAATCCTTGTGAACAAATGTTGATCTGTTCACTGTGTACTTTCGCTTCTCCGTAGGCAATGGCACAGGCCCAATCACTTTGGCGCCTGACCGCTCTGCCGTCTTCATGATCGTTTGAGTCGCTTGATCAATAATCTTGTGATCATACGCACGGATCTTGATTCGGATTCGCGTTTTGTCTTCTTTTTTCTCTTCAGACACAGAAATTTCTCTAGAAAGAACGAAAAGGAGCCCAGACTATTAGCAGGGCTCCGGATGTTTTATTTTACAATTGCAGTAACAATACCAGCTCCAACAGTACGACCTCCTTCGCGGATCGCAAAAGACATCTTCTCTTCTAGGGCAACTGGGTGGATAAGCTTAACGGTAGCATTCACTGTATCACCTGGCATAACCATTTCAGTTCCCTCAGGAAGGGTCACTTCTCCAGTCACATCAGTTGTACGAATGTAAAACTGTGGCTTGTATCCCTTAAAGAATGGCTTGTGACGTCCACCCTCTTCCTTTGTGAGAGCGTAAATCTCTGCCTGGAATTCAGTGTGAGGTGTAATTGATCCTGGCTTTGCGAGAACCATTCCACGCTGCACATCCTCTTTCTTGATACCGCGCAATAGGATACCAGCATTGTCACCAGCAAGACCTTCAGCGAGAGATTTGTTAAACATCTCGATTCCAGTCACAACAGTCTTTGTAGACTCTTCGTTGATTCCAACAATCTCAATCTCTTCGTTGATCTTGATGATTCCACGCTCAATACGTCCCGTAACAACAGTTCCACGCCCTTCAATTGAGAATACATCCTCAATTGGCATAAGAAGTGGCTTGTCAGTATCACGAACTGGCTCTGGAATGTAGTTATCAAGAGCCTCCATGATTTCCATAATTGGCTTTGCAGCAGCCTCATCATCTGGGTTCTCTAGCGCCTTAAGTGCAGATCCGCGAATCACAGGAACGTCGTCACCTGGGAACTTGTACTGCTTAAGTAGATCACGAACCTCTTCCTCAACAAGATCGATGAGCTCTGGGTCGTCAACCTGGTCAACTTTGTTCAAAAATACCACGATTGCAGGTACACCAACTTGACGCGCAAGAAGGATGTGCTCACGTGTCTGTGGCATTGGACCGTCTGCAGCAGAAACAACGAGGATAGCCCCGTCCATCTGAGCTGCACCAGTGATCATGTTCTTAATGTAGTCAGCATGACCTGGGCAGTCAACGTGAGCATAATGTCGTTTTTCAGACTCGTACTCACAATGAGCTGTCGCGATAGTAATACCACGCGCTTTTGACTCTGGAGCTTTGTCCAAGTCATCAACCCCCTTTGATTGGGAGATCATTCCCTTTGCGGAAAGAACCGCTAGGATTGCCGCTGTTGTAGTTGTTTTACCATGGTCAACGTGACCAATAGTTCCAACGTTTACGTGCGGCTTATTTCGTTCAAAAGCTTCTGCCATATTGAAGTGAAATCGAGGAGTTTTCCCCAATATTAGTTACTTTTTTAGTGGCTGAGACCTGGGTCTCAAAGACGAGGGGGAGTATAACAGAGGCCTTTAAACTGCGCAAGTCTTACACCCCCCAGGTTATTAACAGTACTTAAACACTGCTTTATAAGGGAAAACTACTCGATTGGTTCTAAGTAAAACTGTTCTTCTCCAAACTCGTCGTCATCTGTAGGTTTCGACACCGTTTTTTGCGGTGCTGCTGCTTCCACTTCATCAATTGCCTCCTGAACGTTTCTGGCTGCAAACACTTGATACTGCTGCTCTAAATCAGCTAATTGATCAGGATTCAACTGCTCAGGATCCCATGTCTCCCCCTCTTCACCAGCTGGTTTCATTGCGGACCAAATGTCTGCTGGTGACTCTGATGGAACACCTGACTCAGAAACAATCCCAATTCCTTTGGTTTCAGCTTTTATTTGAGGGCTGTTTTCAGCTACATCAGGAATATTCACCTCCTCTTGCACCTCATAACCCATCAAATCTTCTTCAAAACACTCAACATCATCCCCCATCACCATTTCACCTAGATCATGCTCCACATCAAGCATTAACTCATATTGATCCAAATTCATCACAACATAAGCTTCATCGCCATCTGGATCAGTAACAACCATCGTGTCACCCGTGCGACGAACAAGGTCTAAAATGCGTTTGAACTGATCATTCATAGTTCGGTCATTGTAGTCGAAGTTTCCTATATGTCAAGACGTATTTTATTGCTTAAAACACTGTAAAACTAGCATTTTTCAGATCCGATGGTTGACATAACTGTGTGTGTCTGGTAGTCTCCCCTCTTGTGCAGATATCGATACACCCACACAGCAATGCTCTGTGGAAGACATCTGAGCCAAACCGCACAGGAATAAGTTGATTGATACAGGAACTAGTTACACTGAAACGCCTGAAACAGACTTTAATGCTCATATGTAAAAACACTCCGCTTTCGCGGAGTGTTTTGTTTTATCCAACCATTTCACGAATCCTAGGTAGCTTTTGTCTATAGCTCTTAAACTCCTTAATCTGCCCGCGTACCCTGGCAAGATTGTGTTCCTTTCTCGTTTTGTAACGACTTGAATCCCAGCCAAAATAATCATCTTCAAAATAATCTGTCATGAAACGACAGGCAAGCTCAAGTGTAATGGTTCCAATTGCCCTAGGTACCATTTCTTGTTCTCGAGGAGTCATGAATCCATCAGCGCCTTTTTTGTACCCACCCCACGCAGACTGAAACATCCGTAAACAAAATATATTTTCTGGATCATCTTCAGTATTTCCACACCATGACCGAAACGCATCTCCAAGCTCCACCAACAGCGGTCTTCGATTGCAAGTATCAAGATCAATAATTGCTTTGGCTTTTCCATCGCGACTAAACAAAATATTAGATACCTTTGGATCACCGTGAATGACACGCAACGGCAAATTGCTTGGGAGAAAATACTTAGGCATCTCACGCTTCAGAAACTCAATCTCACCTTGCACTTCGCCTCCATCACACTTCGCTGTCACAGCCAAAAACTTCTGATACACTTTCTCTGTCTCGTGTAGAATTTTTTTTGATTTAAACTTGTAATCAAAATCGTTAAGCACCTTGTGAAACCGCGCATAGATCTCCCCTGCCTCACGTGCCATCCTCCGACCTTTAATCACCTCAAGTGTCACTCCTGGTAATTTTGTTTGCATGCGCCACCGATACTTCCCTTCTTTCACCAGCACGCCCCCCTCCTTTGACAGCACGCACTCTGGAGCAGCAAACTCTTTCTCTTCCAAAAAGCATGTCACCGCCAAGAAGTCTTTTGCAACCGCCTGTGACGCAAGCACAGAGTGAAGCTTTTGAATGATATACTTTCCTTGGCTTGAGGTAATCACAAAAGTATCATGAGTCAGACCAACCGAAATAGGCTCAATTTTTTTGATAGAGCCTATCGAATAACTACTCAAAACACTCTGAGGGATTATTGTTTTTGAAATACTCATATATGAATTTTATCATGTTCACACTCCTTCTACTTGCCGTGTCTGTTATTGCAGTCAGTCTTATGACTATTTACTGGTTTGGAGGCATGCTCATCCCGCTATTTGCAGGTGGAGCCCCCTATGTTCCAACTCCTGACAAGAAGGTCGAACTGATGATAAAGCTCGCTCAGGTGCAATCAAGCGATAAAGTAATGGACCTAGGCTCAGGTGATGGCCGTCTACTTATTGCATCAGTTCAAGCAGGGGCTAAGAGAGCTATTGGCTATGAGATTCACCACGGTCTTGCAAAGCTTTCAAGACACAACATACGCAAATACAACCTTCAAGACAAGATACATGTTTTTAATAAGTCTTTCTGGAACGCAGATGTTAGTGGAGCCTCACTAGTTCTCCTATACCAGATTCCGAATGCTATGGAAAAACTCGGCAATAAACTGAGACATCAACTTCCAAAAGGCGCCCGGGTTGTATCAAACGGCTTTGAATTCCCCGACTGGGAACCTACCGAATCAAATACAAAAGTTTTTCTATACATCGTCTAACCAAAAACGAGATCCAAATGGATCTCGTTTTTTATTTCTTTTACTTACGCCGCAGTTCCACCCCGCTTTTCAACAATCTCTTTTGAAACGTTATTTGGGACAGAGTTGTAATGATCAAATTCCATTGAGTAACTTGCACGACCCTGGGTCAATGATCGAAGTGATGTTGCATAACCGAACATTTCTGAAAGTGGCACAAAAGCTGTGATCACCTTTGAACCTGAACGGTCGTTCATTTCTTGGATCTGTCCACGCTTTGCATTCAAATCTCCCACAACAGTTCCCATGAAATCTTCAGGTGTTACCACCTCAACATTCATCATTGGTTCGAGAAGCTCCACACCAGCTTTCTTTGCTGCTGCCTGGAACCCCATTGAAGCTGCGATCTTAAACGCAGACTCATTTGAGTCAACTTCATGATAACTTCCATCGTAAAGAGTCACCTTAACGTCGAGGAGAGGGTAACCAGCAAGAACACCGCGGTCTGCCGCTTCACGAATTCCCTTTTCAATAGCATTGAAGTATTCCTTTGGTACTGAACCACCCTTAATCTTTTCTTCAAATTCAATTCCAGCACCTGGTTCAAGCTTCTCCATCTTTAGGTTTACATGACCATACTGACCACGACCACCAGACTGACGTACAAATTTCCCTTCAGCTTCTGAGTCACCCTTGATGGTCTCACGATAAGAAACTTGCGGCTGCCCAACATTACACTCAACATTAAACTCACGTTTCAAGCGATCAACGATAATGTCGAGGTGAAGCTCTCCCATCCCTGAAATAATCACCTGGTTTGTTTCCTCATCGGTGCGCACACGGAATGTTGGATCTTCTTCAGCGAGCTTCTGAAGAGCCATTCCCATTTTCTCTTGATCGACCTTAGTCTTTGGTTCGATCGCAATCGAAATCACAGGCTCAGGGAACTGAATAGCTTCGAGCAAAATTGGGTTTTCCATATCAGACAATGTGTGTCCGGTATATGTCCCCTTCAGACCTACCATCGCAGCAATTTCACCAGCATAAACCTCTTGGACATCCTCTCTGGTGTTTGCATGAAGTCGAACAATACGACCAACACGCTCCTTCTGACCTGTTGAAGTGTTTAAGATGTATGATCCTGCCTTTACCATTCCAGAGTAGACACGGAAAAACACAAGCTTTCCAACAAATGGATCTGCTGCAATTTTAAATGCGAGTGCTGAAAACGGATCTTCGTTTGAATGGTTTCGTGTCAATTTCTTCTCTTCATCATCTGGATCCATTCCTGTTACTGCCTCAACATCGAGAGGACTTGGAAGGTATGAAACAACTGCGTCGAGCAAAAGCTGGACACCTTTATTTTTCAAAGCCGTTCCACACATCACAGGAATGAAATCATTTGCGAGAGTTGCGCGACGAATAACTGTATTTATTTCTTCAACAGTAACCTCTTCACCACCAAGATACTTTTCCATGACAGCTTCGTCATTCTCAGACACAGCTTCCATCAATTTTCCACGCCACTCATCAGCAAGCTCTTTGTAGTCTTCAGGGATCTCAGTTTCCTCAATCTCACGCCCAAGCTCATCCTTATAAATGACCGCACGCATGCGAACTAAATCAACCACACCAATAAAGTCTGCCTCCTCTCCGATTGGCAGCTGAATTGGATGTGCATTCTTGGTCAAGCGATCGTGAACGGAATCAAGGTCTTTGTAGAAATCTGCACCTGTTCGATCAAGCTTGTTGATAAAAACAATACGAGGAACTTTGTAATCATCAGCGTAACGCCAGTTGGTCTCAGACTGAGGCTCAACACCAGCAACACCATCAAAAACAGCGACACCTCCGTCAAGAACACGCATTGAACGCTTCACCTCAACAGTAAAGTCAATGTGTCCTGGAGTATCGATAAGGTTTAACTGATGATCCTTCCAGAAACAAGTGGTAGCCGCAGCGGTAATCGTGATTCCACGCTCCTGCTCCTGCTCCATCCAGTCCATGGTTGCACCACCTTCGTGCACCTCACCAATTTTGTGCTTGCGACCTGTGTAAAAAAGAATGCGCTCTGACACAGTTGTTTTACCAGCGTCAATGTGAGCAAAAATTCCGAAGTTACGAACCTTGTCGAGTGGATATTCTCGGGCCATATAAATAGTTGTATGAAATGATCGAAATTATCGAGCAAAGTGAGCAAAGGCGCGGTTGGCTTCTGCCATGCGCTGAACGTCCTGACGCTTCTTCACAGCATCTCCTTCACCGGCAGATGCAGCAATGAGCTCAGCAGCAAGTCGTTGAGCCATTGGACGCCCCTTCTTTGAACGAGCAGCTTTGATGATCCATCGGTATGCAAGCACAACACGACGCTCACCACGCACAGACATAGGAACCTGATAGTTTGCACCACCAACACGCTTACTCTTCACTTCAAGAGAAGGCATGACATTCTTAAGTGCTTTGTCAAAAATATCGAGTGGGTCCTGCTGTGTCTTTTCCTTCATGATGTCAAACGCATCATAGACGACCTTTTGAGCAGTCGTCTTCTTCCCGTCGAGCATGATGTAGTTGATCAACTTAGTAACGTTTGTGTTACCAAACTTTGGGTCTGGCGTCAGCTGACGCTTTGGGGCTTGCTTACCTCGCATAGATTATATGTATTCTGACGGAAGTTCTTCCCCCTTGCGAAAGAGGTACTCCATCTTGAGTAATAAAAAGTAGAAAGTAGAAATCAGTGAGCAAGCTAAGATTCGGATTCCGAATCAATTTACTTATTGATTTCTACTTTCTACTATAAACGTTATTTCTTTGGTTTTTTTGCACCGTACTTTGAACGGCTCTGTTTGCGTCCATCAACACCCTGTGTGTCGTAGACACCACGCACAACGTGGTAACGCACACCAGGAAGGTCCTTCACACGTCCACCGCGAATCATCACGATAGAGTGCTCCTGAAGGTTGTGTCCTTCACCTGGAATGTAAGCGTTCACTTCGGTTCCGTTTGAAAGTCGCACACGTGCGATTTTACGAATAGCCGAGTTAGGCTTCTTAGGCGTCATTGTAGTCACTTTGACACACACACCGCGCTTAAAAGCGCTTCCTTTCTTCTGAAGCGTACGCTTTCTATGAAGAGAGTCGAGCGTGTACTGCATTGCAGGTGACTTGCTCTTTGACGACTTAGGCGTTCGTCCTTTTCTGATTAATTGATTCACTGTAGGCATAGGTGTTTTTACGCGGCGGAGAGTAACATGCGTCTATTTTTGAGTCAATAGTGTAGTTGGGGATGGGTTTACATCGCTGAAAATATGGCCGAAAAGTACAATCCACAGCTCTGCCCTGTTAAAGCGTCACAAATAGCAAATGCAGGCCCAGAGATAAAGAAAAATATATTGATTGACGTAAAAGCACTGAGAAGCACTCCAATCATCAAAATCCTTGGTCCTTTTGTGGCGACAAAATTACGAAGCTGTTGGTAGTTAGGGGCATCAAACAAGGCAAAGAATAGCTTTGATCCATCCAGCGGATGTACAGGGATAATATTAAATAAGAGCAAAAACAGATTAAGCACTATGGTAAGAAATAGAAATACAGACAATAGATTTAAAGGAGCAATTACTCCACCGACCACAAGAACACGAAATGCTGTTCCGGCAATCACAGCCATAATCAAATTTGATAATGGTCCCGCCAGTGCAATCCGTACTGAATCCCATTTTGGATCTTTTAGATTGTATGGATTGTACGGCACAGGTTTTGCCCACCCAAACCCAAACAGCAGCAAGAGAATAAACCCCGTCAGATCAATGTGCGAAATGGGATTTAACGTAAGACGCCCTTCCCGCTCAGCAGTCTTATCTCCACGAAGTTTCCCTACAAGTGCATGTGAAAACTCATGAACGGTTAAAGAAAGAAGGATAGCTACGATCCAAGTAAGTGCAATTGCTGGTGAACCGAAAAATAGATTTAGGAACATACGTACTAATACTACCGATAAATAATCTGGGGACTAGTCGCTCTTACGTTCAATCTGCGCTCCAACCCCCCTCAGCTTCTCCTGAAGCCTCTCATACCCTCTATCGAGGTGATGAATGCCTGTCAGGGTTGAAACGCCGTCTGCGACCAATGCAGCCACAACCAGAGCTAGTCCTGCGCGGATGTCTGGTACCTCAACCTCTGCT
>JABITQ010000058.1 GCA_018700535.1 Candidatus Uhrbacteria bacterium
AACGCAATTAGCATCGTCTTCGCAAGCATGATCGTATTCTCGCTGATGAACCTATACGTTAAGCGCGCTGTGGCAGATCATGTGATCGATAAGGAGGATAAGGTCTTGGAGAAAGAAAAAGCAAAAGCTGAAAAGAATGCGGGAAAAGAAGAGAAGAAGATTAAAATCTTAGAAAAGGTAGACAAAGTTTTAGAGAAAGTAGGCAAAGAGTAAAACAGAGCAAAATAAAAACACCCTTCGACAAGCTCGGGGTGTTTTTTGATTAAAAAGAAAGAGGGCCCACCAGTGATGGTGGGCCCAGGCAATTCTGCTTTGTCTTCTCTAGACAGTGCAGATGATCCCAAGGATCTTGTTGCTGGAAGAAGCGGCGTCGTGGGCATACCCACCACCGCCAGCGATGATCGAGACAGAGCTACCTTCGCTCGTTCGACCGAAACTGCCACCGTCGGTGACAATGGAACGGGGCGGTTCGCGTCCGCCCGTAATGATGTCGGGCAAGTGCCCTCCTGGTTGAAACCCTTGAGTGGGCAAGACAACTATACGCAGTTTATATAGTCGGGTCAATCGATTATCAAGCAATCATAAGAAAGAAACAGGGGGCACCAGTGATGGTGCCCCCCTTGAGGATCCGCGGCGTCAGACTGAGCTAGACGACAAGGATCTTGTTGCAGGAAGCGGCGGGGTTTGGAGCGATGCCCATTCCGCCATGATGGTCGCGATGACGATGACCGCCATCCTGAAGACCGAGACTACCACCGTCCGACAAGCCTGAGGCTTGACGCTTGGTGGTGTTGAATGCCGGCGAAGCACATTCGCCGGAGATAATTTTGGGCAAGTGCCCTCCAGTGTGGAACCCTTGAGTGGGCAGAGAAATAGTACAGAGGTTTTTAAGTGGGGTCAAGATTGCTGTGATAGATGATTGTGATTTTTCTCGGTAATCAAAACAACCGCCGAGGCGGTTGTTTTGATTACCGAGGTGATCTCTGTGTGTATGTTTCTTTTGGAGGTTGCTTGGTGCAAGTTTATGACCATGCTGTCGAGCTCAGCTCGACTACCTCGCTGAAGAATACAACGGTTGGATGGGGACAAAGCTCAGCTTTGTCGTTGCGCAACCAACCGAGCTCAGCTCGGTGGCGGAGAGAACAGGATTCGAACCTGCGAGAGCTTGCGCTCAACACGCTTTCCAGGCGTGCGCCTTAAACCGCTCGGCCATCTCTCCTTTTAAAAACATCCCAGATTGGCGAACTGCTTGGGCCTCGGCGAAAAACTAATGAGCTGACCGTTTGGGGTCAAGCTCATTAGTTTTTCGCCTCCGGCCCGGCGCATTTCACTCAATCTGGAATGTTTTTATTTCGGGAGTTAGGGGGACTATACAGGATTGTTTTTGGGGGGACAAGCTATAGTGGGCAAGATTTTAGATACAAAAAGGCGCTCACCTAGAGATGAGCGCAGAGAGCGATGAGCGTGCTAACCACGAATGGTTTTGTGCAGATCACATAGCCACATTGGAACCCTCTTTGAGACCGAACCGGTTGGTAATGAACATCATAACCATCATGACTATCAGCAAAATCGGGACAGAGAAGGCCAGTACGACCTGCAATGGCAGTCCTAGCATGTAGATATTCAGAGCAGCGAAGACATCGCTTTTACCAACGATGATCATTGGAGGAAACCCGATTACTAAAATGGGCAATATCACCCAAGTCACCACCAACGAACCAATCAGGATCATGCTGCGATGGATCTCGCGTCCACCATTCGAGATATTGGTTCGTAATGTCACAAGCTGCTCACGACCTTTGTTAGTCATAATATACAGCAAAGTGATTACTCCCAGATTGCATGCTGCCAGAATGAATGGCAGAACAAAGATCGAAATCACGACCAACCCAACAGACAAATCCATAGCACTAGCTAGCTGCTGAATACTTGAGACGCCTATCAAATTGACAATGACAGCACCTGGAGCAATCAAAGTGTATGCAACAAAGTGCAGCCCGATGATGTAGGTAAGAACCAATGGAAGACTAATTGGGGTAGAAGATCTGTTCAGGTCGTTCATGACTTCTCCGTTGAAAGCTATAAGCAGTGAATCACACGAGGATTCACGAGTCAATCAACCTTGACTCTTCCCTTAACAAAACAGCCCCGCCATACCCATGTGGGTTGGCGGGGCGCGTGCGTTTAGCTGACGATACCGAGCTCGACAAGATCGAACTCTGTGCGATGAGCATTTCCAGCGAGCTGTGTGGAAAGGACATTGTCTGCATTGCTGAACGTGATGCGTGAATGTGCTGCAATGCCCATATCCGAGATTTTCACGTAGTTCACCCAGACACCAGGCTTGCCATCCATATCAATTCCAGAAAAGACAACGAGGTCTTGTTCGGTTCTGAAGTCGGTATGCAGATGCTCCACACTACGGAAATCGACATACCCCTCGAGCCCGCGATGCAGACGAACAAAGTTCCCCTCTTCATCCTTCATCCACTCCTTAAGGAAGATCTGTCCGGAGACCAATGCCAACCCCCTCAATCGGCCTCTTTTGAGAATGTGCTCACCAGCTGCATCGACAACCATGAGCTCATCGTCAGAGTCCTCAGCTTGTCTACGCATCAACAGCACTCCTCCGCTGTACAGATGAGGCTTCCCGAAACGATATGCCTCCCTTCTGTCAGCCCCCCAGACAAACACCTCCCCCTTCATGGAGAGTGGCGCTGCAACATACACAGGTTTCCCCGCAACTTCGAAAACCTTGTGTTTGATCCTACGAAAGGTTTCTCCCTCCATCTCACCCCAGACCAAGAAGGACATCCAGAAAAGTCTATCTGGATCCACTCCATCAGGCACCTTGTCTCTGAATCGTGAATCCGCTGGTTGTTCCTCAAAGTTAAACCCGACTTGATAGAACACCTCTCCACCAGCCACGCCAACGTTGGAGATAGAGCACGCAGGGTACAAAGCCCCAACAGAAACTTTTTCACCAAACCAGGTGACGCGTTCGCGCTGATCCTCGACACAACTCTCGATGAGACAAACATGGTTGCCCACAATCAAGCGCTGCTTGATGACAAACCCATTTCCTGCCTTGAACTCATCGACACCCCAAACAACAAGCTTGTCATTAGGTCGATAGAAGAGCTTCCCACAGACAAGAGTCACACCCATGATCGGATACTCCCCTCTCTCAAGATCGAACTGCCCCAGCTTTCGACTGTGGCTCGCAAGCCTCAGAAGCTGGAGCGTCATATCGAGCTCTCCCTCAGGACTTGTCAAAATCTCCTCAATCTCCACCTTGAGATGCGGAGGAATCCAGAAGCTCGGAAAGTTCTCGAGTGACATCCTGATTGCAAGATAAAGCTGCAGACTAGTCATCACGTTCTCCTTTGAATGTGACCAAGCAAACTAATCAAAATGGTCGTTTTTGTCAACCATAAACCCCCCATAACAAAACAGCCCCGCCTACCCATGTGGGTTGGCGGGGCGCGTGCGTTTAGCTGATGATGCCGAGATCGCGAAGTTTGATCCGTGTGCGTTCATC
>JABITQ010000065.1 GCA_018700535.1 Candidatus Uhrbacteria bacterium
AACTATAATCGTCCTAAGGTAGCGAAATTCCTTGTCGGGTGAGTTCCGACCCGCATGAATGGCACAACGATGTGTAGACTGTCTTGACCATGTACTCGGCGAAAATGCAATTGTCGTGAAGATGCGACATTGCCGCAGCAAGACGAAAAGACCCCGTGAAGCTTTACTACAGTTTGATATTGGTACATTGCTTCATATGTTCAGCATAGGTGGGAGCCTTCGGGCACCAGTGAGATACCACCCTTATGCTGTGATGTACCTAATCTATTACCATGAATCTGGTAATGGAGACAGTGTCTGATGGGTAGTTTAACTGGGGCGGTTGCCTCCCAAAATGTAACGGAGGCGTTTACAAAGGTTGGCTTGGTCCGGATGGAAATCGGACTGGACGTGCAAACGCAAAAGCCAGCTTTACTGCAAGGGTTACAGCCCGAGCAGTTACGAAAGTAGAAGTTAGTGATCCGACCGTACGATATAGGACGGCGGAAGCTCAACGGATAAAAGTTACTCCGGGGATAACAGGCTGATAGCGCCCAAGCGTCCATAGCGACGGCGCTGTTTGGCACCTCGATGTCGGCTCATCGCATCCTGGGGGTGGAGAAGCTCCCAAGGGTTAGGCTGTTCGCCTATTAAAGCGGTACGCGAGCTGGGTTCAGAACGTCGTGAGACAGTTCGGTCTCCTATCTGCCGTGAGCGTCGAAGATTGATGGAACCCATTCCTAGTACGAGAGGACCGGAATGGACGAACCTCTAGTGCACCGGTTGTTCTGCCAAGAGCATTGCCGGGTAGCTACGTTCGGTGCGGATAAGCGCTGAAAGCATCTAAGTGCGAAGCCGCTCCAAAGATTAGTCTTCATTTAAGACCCCTCAGAGACGATGAGGTTGATAGGCCGTAGGTGTAAGCACAGTAATGTGTTGAGCCGAGCGGTACTAATAGGTCAAGCTCTACAACCACTCCTGTGTTTGATTACAAATTGAATGTCAATTTGGAACCAAACAATTCTCCACAAGTTTTCGACTGATATTTCAGTAAAATTAAACAGTACAATGTCTTGGTGTTTCTTCCAGAGAGGTCACACCCGTTCCCATCTCGAACACGGCAGTTAAGCTCTCTAGGGCCGATGGTAGTGCGATCGCGCGAGAGTAGGTAGACGCCAGGACATTGTACTGTTTTTTTGATACCAATTTTCTTCGTTCAAACTCTTGCAAGAGCCTGTAATTTCTGGTGATATAGGTCGCTAGCACCTTAAGGAGGTGAAGATGTCTTGGTTAGTTCTTTTTCTGATCAGCTGTATTTATACTGCGTCTGCGAAACCAGAGCTCACTTACAGATGTGAGGATCAATCAGGATCATATCGAGGAGCTTCGTATTGCCGTGCGGTTCGTTCTGATTACATGAAAGAACGTGTAATTTATGGTAGCCGTGAAAGTGTTGAGTGGGACAAGGTTGTGATCGTAGGTCTCTTCAATGGAAACCTTAGGTACCGAGGGTATGTTTGCGACGTGTCATTCTACATAGAGTACGGTTGTGAAGAAAAGATCCTTAACAAACCAAATCCTTTACAGAACGCTTCGTGCACGAATCATCCTCTTGTTGGTGACTTCTTCCGTCGGTCAGTAGATCCGCTGCCAACTGCGAAGAACTTGTTGCATTACTCAAGCTTGAGAGGAAAAGTACAGAAAAATGCAAAATCATGGATGTGGCCTACAGATTGGTGTGTCGTTACACAGTCATATCATCCAGGTGATCACACAGGTATCGACATTGATGGTAATGCACGCACGAGAACGTACGCGGCTCAAGCGGGAGTTGTGATCTTTGGTGGATGGAAAGGTGGTTATGGTAAAACCATTGAAATAAGGCATGAAAACGGGTATGTCACTCGTTATGCTCATCACTCCCGTATATCTGTCTACAAAGGGCAGCAAGTAAACAAGGGGCAGATAATTGGAGTTACTGGTGCGACCGGTAACGTTCGTGGTCAATACGGAACACATCTACACGTAGAGGTTATCTATAATGGTCGTCATCAGGATCCAGAGACCTATCTTTCTTGTCAGCGCTAACGAGCGCTGATTTTGTTTGTTTGGTATGATTGTCTTATATGAATGAGAAGAAGCCCTGCCATCTTTGTGCTTTTTTAAAAAATAGCTTCATTTTTTCATTTGGCGTCATCACGGGTCTCATCGGAGGAGTTCTCTTTGCTGCCACTCTCTGATTTATTGATCACTCAGCGTTGCATATGTCAACGTTGATTTTTTTTGCCCTACTGATAATATACTCCACGATATGACATTTCGATTTATTATTCTCGCGGCTGGAAAAGGTACGCGAATGGGAGCTGATATTCCTAAGGCGTTGGTTCCAGTTGGTGGAAAACCAATTCTTCAACACTTGTACGAATCAGTTCTAGATTCAGGGGTGAACGGCATTCCTCTTGTGGTGGTCGGACATGAGCGTACGCAGCTTTGTGAGACGTTTGGTGGTAAATGTGACTACGTGGTCCAAGAAGACCAACTAGGTACGGCTCATGCAGTTGGTGTGTGTAAAGATGCTGTAAATGATGCAGATGCAGTTATTGTGCTTTACGGTGATCATCCTTTTGTTTCGGCTCAGACTCTTCGTGAGCTCGCCAAGCTTCATGAGACTAGTAGGTCTGTGTTGTCTATGATGACTACTACTGTTCCATCATTTGACGAATGGGGTATTTATCAACATTGGGGACGGATTGTTCGAGATGTGCATGGACACGTGACGGCAATTCGAGAGTATAAAGATGCTATGGATTCGGAGCGTGAGATTAAAGAATTGAATCCTGCATTTTATTGTTTTGATACAAAGTGGCTTTGGGAGAATATTGGTCAGGTAAAGAATTTGAATGCGAAGGGTGAGTATTACCTCACTGACCTTGTTGAGCTTGCTGTAGCGCAGGGGCATGAGATTGAAACGATGAGCGTTACACCTGAAGAGGCTGTTGGGGTGAATAGTCCGCAGGAACTTGAGGTGGCTGAAAAATTGTTAGCCACGCGGAATGGATAGTGAGAGGCAAAAACTAATCATTGTCGGTGGGTCTCCTGCTACAGGAAAGACTACGTTGGCGATGCGTCTTGAAAATGATCTGGGAATCAAGCGTGTTTCGATGGATGAAATCAAAGAACGTTTGTTTGATTCGGGTGGGTATCGCGATCGCGATTGGTCAAAGGAGATTGGAAGATTGGCGTGGCCAGTGTTTAAAGGGTTGGTTGAGTTAAATATAAAGCGAGGGAATGATGTTATTGCAGATGCAACGTTCTTGTGGGCTGATGATTATCTTTGGCTAAATCAATTAAAGGAAGAATACGATCTTGATTTAATCCAATTTTGGATGACAGCGCCTCCAGACGTTCGTAGAGATCGGTTTGTGAATCGAGCAAACAATGAACGTCATCCTGGGCACTGTGATTCACTTGAGAGTGTTATGCAGGAGTTTGAGAGTCGTTTCTTTTCGAAGACATTCATTCCATCACCAATCAACGGAAAAACAAAAATCGTGGACACAACAGATTTTTCTGCTGTAGACCACGATGAAATACTTGGTTGGATTTAACGATTGTCTCCTGAGCCAGTAAGAACCCCTCTGTCTTTTCTTGAGCTAAGTTTTTCTGTGTTTGCTTTTGCAATGTCATCAAGAGAAAGATTCAACTCTGTTGCCACTGCAGATACATACCAAAGAACATCTCCGAGCTCAGCCTTTAAAATTACTTTAATCTCATCAGTAATTTCTCCATCATGATCTCTCATGATTTTTTTTACCCGATTTAGGACTTCGCCAACTTCTCCGGCAAGCCCCATTGCTGGATAGTAAATATTCTTTCCTGCATTAGGATACAAAGCTGTCTCTTTAGCTTTTTCTTGATAGTCTGAAAGTTGCATAGGACAATATATTATCACATTCTATGAGGTACATCGTTGATTGGCATATTCATTCTAAATTCTCTCGAGCTTGTTCCAAACAGCTCGAGCTTCCTGTAATTGATGAGTGGTGTAAGCGTAAGGGGATTGATGTTGTTGCGACTGGTGATTGGACGCACCCTGCGTGGTTTAAGCACATCAAAGATTCGTTAGAGGAGAAGCGGCAGGGTGTATACCAACTTAAAGGCGGGGGAGCATGTGAGTTTATGCTTGTGCAGGAGATCTCACAGATTTATAAAAAGGGTGATAAGACGCGTCGAATTCACAACTTGGTTTTTTCACCCTCGATTGAGACGTGTGAGAAAGTTGTTGCTGAGTTAAAACGACGCAAATTTAACTTGAGGTCTGATGGACGGCCGATCTTAGGGGTTGATTCAGAAGATTTTTATAAGATGCTTAAGGAGATCGATGAAAAGATTATCATCATCCCTGCGCATGCTTGGACACCTTGGTATGCCATCTTTGGTTCGAAGTCGGGATTCGATTCGATTCAAGAGTGTTTTGGATCGATGGGTAAATATATCTATGCAATCGAGACTGGGCTCTCGTCTGATCCTGCTATGAATTGGCGTTTAAGCAGTCTTGATGATGTTCTGCTCGTCTCAAACTCCGATGCACACTCTCCGCGCAATCTAGGGCGTGAGGCGAACGTATTTGAGTTCGATGAGCCACCAACGTACGATGAGTTCGTGAGAGTGTTGCGTGAAAAGGATACAAGCAAGTTTAAATATACAATTGAGTTTCATCCTGAAGAGGGGAAGTATCATTTGGATGGATGTTCAAATTGTAAGTTCTCATGTTTGCCGGAGGAGTCGAAAAAATTAGAAGGGCGTTGCCCTGGATGCAAGCGATTGTTAACACTTGGTGTGCATCATCGAATTGAAGAGCTTGCTGATCGCGATTCTGCATCAGTTGCATCAAGAAAGATTCCTTACAAGTCCATCGTGCCGCTTGCGGAAATAATTGCAGAAGTTGTGGGGGTTAAATCGACTCAGTCTAAGAAAGTGTTAGCAGAATACTTTCGGCTAACCAATGATGTTGCAAATGAATTCACCTTGTTGCTTGATACACCCATTGATCAGATTAAGAAAGTTGCAACAGACCCAAGGCTAGCCGAAGCGATTCGACGCATGCGGGCGGGGGAGATGAATATTAGTCCTGGATACGATGGTATTTTCGGTTCAGTAAAGATCTTTCAATAAAATAAACAAAATTAAAACACCTCCCAGCGCGTCCTGGGAGGTGTTTTAATTTTGTTTAGCGCTTTTTGCGCTTAGCTGGCTTACGTTTTGCAGGCTTTCGCTTTGCAACTTTACGCTTAGCTGGCTTCTTCTTTGCCACCTTGCGCTTTGCAGGCTTCCGCTTAGCAACTTTCTTTTTCGCAGGCTTTCGCTTTGCGACCTTCTTCTTAGCTGGCTTACGCTTAACTGCCTTCTTCTTAGCAGGCTTGCGCTTAGCAGCTACCTTGCGCTTTGCAGGCTTGCGTTTTGCCACCTTGCGTTTTGCAGGCTTGCGCTTAGCGACCTTTCGCTTAGCAGCAGGCTTTCGTTTCTTCGCAGCGGGCTTACGCTTTGCCGGCGCTTTTTTCTTTGCTGGCATAAGTGTTCCGTAACTGTTAAGACGGAACCAAAAGGTTCCTCCTCACTTGAATAATTTTTTGGAAACAAAGTTTCCGTTTGCTCGATCGAGCCTTGCAAATAAATCTGCAAGAAAAGTTTTCGTAACACGCATGACGCGTTGTGTGTACGACTGTTACATTGTAAAAAAAATCGGAACGTTAAACAAGAACAAAAAAACTTTTTTCGTGATGAAAAAAGTTTTTTAAGTTTGAAAAAAAGTTTTGACGACTGCAAAAAGTTTTTTTATTGTTCGCGAACTTCGATTTCAATTCCTTCTTCCGACCATTCATAAATCCACATCATGTTTTCCAAATTTACGTTTACACATCCGTGACTCATCTTGTGACCAAAGTTATTGTGCCACGGTGCGTAGTGTACGTAGATGTGCGGATAGAATCTCAAGTTGTAGGGAATCCATCCCAGATCATAATTGTCTGGACTATCTGATCCGTAAAACCATGCATAATGCACCTCAGGTACTTTTGCTAAAATAGTGTGTTTTCCTAAGGGAGTTGCGTTATTTAGACCGCTTGAAATTAAAAAGCTATTACGCAATACACCATGCTCGTAGGCAAACAGGCGCTGCTCATCGATGTCTACGATAATTCTTTTATCAGTTGTGTTTGCATCAAAGAGCTGTCTACCATTGGATACAATAAGTTGTTTGTTGTCTGTCACGATCGTTGCATTTTGTATTTCTGTTGAAACAAAAATTGTATTTGTGTCGGTATTGTAAATGGTGCCGTCGGTTGTTGATAACAAAAGTTGGTCATCAAACATTGCAATCGACTGCACGCCAAGTGCGCTAATTGGAAAAATCTTTTCGTTAACAACATCTCTTGTGTTGTGGATAACAAATGTTTTTATTGTCGGTGTTGATGTGTGTTGTTCTGCAAGAAAAAGTTTTTTTTCAAAAATTGTTCCAACAAGTCCTGATCGGTTTGATGCATGGAACGCAAAAAAGTTTTCAACAAGTTCTGCTTTGTGTCCCCAAGACCACACGCGCACATGCGGTCCACCA
>JABITQ010000079.1 GCA_018700535.1 Candidatus Uhrbacteria bacterium
ACAAAAAACGGAGCCCCTGGTCGTACGGACCCGGGGCTCTTCTTTTTGCCTAAACAAAAAACGACCCTCGCATGGAGGGTCGTCATTTTTATTTCTTTTTCTTCTTTGCTGTTCCAAGGTCAGTGTAAGTCTCTTTGAGCTTGCGCTTGAAGCGACGTTTTACGTTCTTGAGGTAGCCAAGCTTTGCGCGACGGACCTTTGCTGTTTTTAGGAGCTCGATCTTTGCGACAAGAGGGGAGTTGATCGGGTAGATCTTCTCTACACCGAATCCCTTGCTTACCTTTCGGATAGTGAGTGTGCGAGAGAGGCCTGCCCCTTTGAGTCCGAGGATGATTCCCTCAAACACCTGGATGCGCTCACGCTCTTCGCCCTTGGGTGAGATGTCCTTGATGCGCTCGTGCAATCGGACAGTCATTCCAGCTTTGAGCTCGTCAAAGTTTTCTAGTTTAGATTTGTATGCTAGCTCAGTTGAAGTTGCTTCAGCAGGAGCTTCAGCTTCTTCAGTTGCAGCAGTCTCTTCTGCAACAGCTTCTGTCTCAACAGAAGCTTCGGTAGCAGGAGCTTCCTCAGGAGCAGCTTCAGTCTTCTCTTCAGCAGGTGCTTCAGGAGTAGTTTCTTCAGCAGCAGGAGTTTCTGTTGTTGCTTCAGATACGGTCTCTTCAACCTTCTCTTCTTCAACCTTAGTTTCTTCGTCTGACATAGGGTTTTCTTATGTCACTTCCCAGCGGATCGCATCCACCAGGGGTGGATCAGCGTTCTTAAGTAAGCGCTTAAATACGGCGAGACTATAGCTGAACTAGGCTTTTGAGTCAAGATCATCAATGATCTTAAGTGTATCTGCGATAGCCTGGTCTAACTGCCCGTCTTTGTTGGTAATAAGGTGATCTGCCTGGTTTGCAAAAGCGAGCTCGTCGGCCACTGCGGCCCGACGCTCGTCTAGATTTGTTGTCTCACCACCGTCTCGTTTTTGTAGTCGCTCAATTAGCTCATCTTCAGACCCTGGGGTCAAAAAGAGCACAATCGCTTCGGGTCGCTCTTTCTTGATTGTTCTTGCGCCTTGCACGTCGATTACAAACAAGACATCGTTTCCTGTTGTTAATAGATCTTCAACGTCTTTTGTGCGGCTTCCATAGTAAGTGTCATACACACGCGCCCATTCAAACATATCTCCCTGATCAATATGCTGCTTGAATGTTACTTCGTCTAAAAAGTGATACGACTCGCCATCAACTTCACCATCGCGAACAGGTCGTGAGGTGCAAGTGATGACTTTTTTAAGTGTCTCACGTCGTTCCAAAAGCCGCTTGGCAACCGTTGTTTTTCCAACGCCGCTTGGGCCGGTCAGGATAAAAAGATGTGCAGACATATTAACGGATAGTTGTAAGGATAGCCTCGAGCTCTGGTGGGACTGGAAGTTCAAACGTTTTGCGCTCACCGTTCAACAAGTCGAATGAAAGCTTGCTTGCATGCAAGAAGATTCGGTCGAGGACGATTGGTTTTACGCGCATCTTTTTGATCTTGTACAACTTGTCACCCACGATTGAATGCCCAAGTGCAAACATGTGTACGCGGATCTGGTGTGTGCGTCCTGTATGGATTTGTACACGGACGTATGTGGTGTCTTTAAGACGTTCGAGTACGTGGTAGTCGGTACGTGCTTCTTTTCCTTCTTGGTCGCCTGTGCGTGCAACCATGCGGCCACGCGCGCGAGAGCGAGCAATTTGGTGTGTTACGGTATCTGCGTCTTTTGGTAGGTCGCCGTACACAAGTGCGAGGTAGAACTTTTCGATTGTTCGCTCCTTAAATTGTTCTTTTAAAAATTCAAATGCCTCCTGAGTTTTTGCGATCACCATTAAGCCTGAAACATCCTTGTCGAGACGGTGGACGATTCCTGGGCGTGATGGGTCGTCACCAACTTCAATGATTGATGGGTAGAGTTTGAGGATGCCATCAACAACGTTTGGGTTTACGTCTCGTTCGTTTGCTCGGTGAACGATAAGGCCTGCAGGTTTGTTGATCACCATGAGGTCATCATCCTCAAAGACGATGTTTAAGATCGGTGCTGGTTCTGTTTTTACGGGGAGTGCAAAAGCTTCAGCTCCTGGATAAAAAATAACTGCTCCTGGTTCAAGGAGAGTGTTGGTGCGGACGGTTTCACCATTAAGGGTGATGGCTCCGGCCTTAATCATTTTTTGAATCTGCGCTCGAGAGGTGTCGATGATGCTTGGTAAGAAAGCATCTAAACGTCCGCCAGCGTCTTCTTCTTTGATAATGTGTTCAGGCATAGGTTAGGTGACTAGGGACGAATAAAAAATTCCAAAAAAGATAATAAGGATAATGGATCCGATCAATAGTCCTGTGCCTCCAATGATTCCTTCCTTGTCGTTACCTTTTATAGCCTTGCGAAGAAACATTACACTGACGATTAGCATAACGATTCCGATAAAAATAAATGGCATAGTGTTTTTGGTAGGCGCGCCTGGAATCGAACCAGGAACCACCAAGGTATAAGCTTGGCGCTCTAACCGTTGAGCTACGCGCCCGTTTTTTACTCTTTAATGCTGTCGAGCTCAGCTCGCGAGTGCCACCTTATTATATCATTCATTGCTGTCAATGTTGGCATAGCTCTATTTGGTGCTATAATTCAACGACTATGATTGAAGGACTCACTCCACTTGCTGTTTTCCTAAGCATTCTTTGGTTTTTTGTCTATTGGGTCCTTGGGGGCGTCTTTTTTGCAGCAATCACTATTCTTCGCTTAGGAAGAGTTCACAAAGTTAGATTTAGCTGTCTTTTTACGATTGTGGCTCTTTTGTGTGGAATCGGCGCATCTGTCATTGGCTTGAGTTATTCTCAAGAATCAGTTGCAAAATGCTTGGCTGAATCCACAAACAGAGCCGAGGCCATTACTGCGATTTTTGGATGTGGTTTTGTGGGGGTATTTGGAATGTTCTTGCTTGGCGCCGCAGTTCTTACGCTTGCAGGGTTTGTCATCATGACAATCTCAAAAGCGCAGACAAAGCCATGGTTGGTTATTAATCACAACGAGGAAGACGAGGAGAGCGAGGTGGAGGGGGAGGAGAAAGGAACGAGTAAGTTTTTTTAACAGTTGACTCGTCGGTATTGTTTTCATACAATGCCGCCGGATTTATTTCTGCTTTCTTTGATGGGCGTATAGCTCAGTTGGTTAGAGCGCCACATTGACATTGTGGAGGTCTGAGGTTCGAATCCCCATACGCCCACCATAGAAAACAGAAATAACTCAGCCCCGACTCTATATATCTAAGGCGTCGGGATTGGTTAGAGCGCCACATTGACATTGTGGAGGTCTCCGGACCGAATCCCCATACGCCCACCATAAAAAACATCTGTCGAAAGACGGGTGTTTTTGTTTTAAAAATAGCTTGCGCAATGCGAGAGTCTTTGTTAAAAACTATTTGTCATCTTCAAAGGCTCGACCAAATGTCGAGCGCTTGCTAAGGCAAGTTCAATAGGGTGGCAGGAGTGAGAATGAAACGCTGGAACAGAACGACGTTGACCTGGGACATGATGTTGGGTCTCGATACCAACATCCCCGTCACCGATTGGCTAAAGCACAATGAACATCATGTTCATAAGCTTCACGGAATTACGGCTGTTTCAATGCCGGATCGAGAAGTGCTTGTAGAGGTGTTTGTCCAACGAGTGTCGGTCGGCCCGACGACTGAACGACCTGAGATCCTGAATCGGCTTCAATCTGGACTTGAAGGCAAGATCAAATCACTTTCCTCTCATCACTCATGTAGGGGGGTTCGTGTCACGAGTGGAGACTACGGTGCAAAGTTCGAGATCAGGTTCGAGCTGAATAACGGTGCGCAGTTTTGCGACACGGCGATAGCGATAACGAAAAAGATTCTTCAGATTCTTGGAGTAGAGGACGAAAGAGGATCTCGCATGGCCAACTTCACAGTCAGTCAGGAAACGTTCATTCGATTGGATGAAGCCTGGATTCCGTTTGTGCGTTGGTTGCGCATGAGCCATCAACTGCCTGTGTTTGCGAGTGTTGACGCAGACATGAGTAGATAAGCGGTAGACGCTACGCAAAGCTCGCAAGACACCTACTGTCTTGCGAGCGTTTTTGTTTGCGCACCTAGTTTATGGTCAACGATCAATTAAAAAACCCCGATTTAACATCGGAGTTTTTTGTTCACACTCTTGCCTTCATCCATTTAAGTGCAGTCTCACGTGTCATGATTTCGCCAGCGAGCTGTGCGCTCCTGCAATCATCTAGAAGTTGGCGTACTTTTGGCCCCTGCTCGACTCCTGCATGCAAGATGTCATCTCCTGAGAGGAGAGGTGGAATTTTTTCTCCTGACTCTACAAGCCAGCGTGACTCGATGGTTGATCGTCGCATACGCACCGCGGCTGTCTCTGATCCTTGCCCGATGTATTCCATGATGGTTAGCAAGTGACTGCTGTGACCATTCATAAACCATTTTTCAAATTGGGCGCCTGGCATGTGTTGAATGTCTTCTATAGACAGTGGTGGGTGCAGGCGAGAGATAAGCCATTTGATTTCAGGGGAGACGATGCGGCGTGAGGATTCGCGGGGGAGGGTGGTGAGGCCTGTGTGTGTGAGGATGTCGTCGATGGTGTCTGGATCGATTGCACGTAGCAATAGAGAGGTTGTGACGGTGAGAGGTTCTTGTTTGAGTTGTGTAAGAGGGAGAGTGTAAGTCTGGTCTACGTCGATGATGCGTTGTACTTCTGGAAAGAGTACCTCCATGAGCTCGCTCTTTTGAAGCCAATGAATAGCACTAGGTGGATTGCGTTCGAGTGCCTTGGCAAGCTCTAGTCCGATGATTTCGCGGGGGACGACGTATTCAAGCTTAGACTCTACTTTACGCTCAAGATTAAGCTTTACCCCCCTATTACGTATTGTTTTTAAGGTTTCTTCTTCAATATCAAAGCTGAGCTCACTTGCAAAACGCACGGCGCGGAGCATGCGTGAGAGGTCTTCGCTGAATCGTTCTTCTGGGTTCCCGACCGTTTTAATGACACGTCGTTCTAAATCGAGCTGTCCGTTGAATGGATCAATAAGTACGTGCTCGCGTAGATCAAAAGCGATTGCATTGATAGTGAAGTCTCTGCGGGCTAGATCGTCTTCAATTGAAATTGATGGATCTGATTGGATTTCAAAATCTTTGTAGCCACCTGCACTATTGGGTAGTGATGACTCTGTGCGGGGGAGGGCGATGTCGATGTATTCGATTTGGTCGTGAGTAAAGCCGTGGGGCATAAACTTAAACACGCCAAAAGTTTTTCCAAACAACCCAACTTCACCTTGGCTCGCAAACCACTTTTCAACTTGTGTTGCGTCTAGTCCACCGATCACAAAATCGTAATCAAGTTCGCGCATGCTGCGTCCTAAAATTGTGTCGCGGACAGCACCACCAACAAGATAAAGTTTTGCGTTTTGAAAATTTTCGAGAAATTTCGAAATAAAACCGAGTGCCGGTTCATCCGAAATTCGTCTTTGTAATAGTTCCTCCTTCGTCATACGCAAACTATTATATCAAAGTATTTTGAAGTGCGTTGTAAGAGGAGTGGGTAATTAATTTCGCTCGCAGAAGAATATTGCTTCTATTGGAAGCAAAGAGGTGGATAACTATTTTTGTCCACGCAGACATGGACATAAAATGTGAATAACTTGTTGGTGATATAAAACCGGGTTTTATATACATAGCGCGATATTGTTTTTGTAGTTTTTTCAAATTTAGTTTTATGTTTTGCGCTGATCGTTTTTACTGATCGCTTAGCAAAGTTTTGAAACAATCATCTGAATAGTTGTACACACCTGCACCATTCGGTTCGAATAAAAACGATGTTATAATTTTCACGAACTTTTGACGCGCATCCACATTCATTTCACCTATGAGTGGCGTCATGCAATTTTACATTTAACCGCCCTAACATTTTTTCATTATGAAAAAGATCGCCATCCTCTCTCTAGGGCTCGCTTTTACGTTTGCGAGTTTTGGCATCTCCACAGCATTGGCTGCGGGTTCGGCAACGCTTTCACTCTCACCAACAAACACATCCGTTGGTACAGGTGATAGCTTTAGCTTGAGCGTGCTTGTTGATCCAAGTGGAGAGTCTCTCGACACAGCACGTGTGGAGATTAATTTTGACGCGGACTTGCTCGAGGTCACAGCATTCGACCTTGGAAGCTTGTTCCCATACCAGTCTCCATCTAGCGAGATTGATAACGTGGGTGGAGAGCTCAGCCAAGGAGCCTTCAAGTTCGGTGATCCTGTTGAAAGCTCAGGCACCTTCGGAACCGTTACCTTCCGTGCGCTTAGTGCGGGTGAGGCAACTATCTCTCTTTCAAGTGATTCAAAATTGATCGCAGATGGAGAAGAAATGATTGATACTGGCGACCTTGGCTCATCAACAATCACTATTATGGGTGATGACGTTGAGGCAGAGGCTGAAGAGGTGACAACTGATGCTGGAGAGGAAGAGGAAGAAGAAGAGGTCGTCGAAGAGGAAGAGGAGAGTTCATCTTCATCTGACACATCTCTCGAAGAGCAGGCTCTCGTTTATTATGGAGCTCTTACAGGAAGCCTTCCTTCAACAGAGTCAGAGTGGAACGCACTTCACTGCATCGCATACGGAGGATGTCAGGCTGATCCACAGGATGTAACAAAGGAGGGGTCAGCGCTCGCGCTTTTTACAGAAAAGTACGGGGCACTTCCAAGTACAGATATGGAGTGGAACACGATCCACGCAATTGCTTACACAAATGCCTTTATTGACTGGGGTGACGACGAAGCGGTAGCTGATGAAGCTGCTGAAGAGGAAGAAGAGGTTGTCGAAGAGGAAGAAGTTGTAGAAGAAGAGGTGGTAGAGGAGGAGGTAGAAGAAGTAGTTGAGACAGATGAGTCTCTAGAGGCACAGGCTCTCGTCTACTTTGGAGCTTTCTACGCTCGCATGCCTGAGACCAGCAATGACTGGGAGGCACTTCACTGCATCGCTTACGGAGGATGTCAGGGTGACCCACGCGACTTGCAGGCAGAAGAAGATGCATTAGTCCTCTTTGGACAGAAGTACGCAACAATGCCTTCAACATCAATGGAATGGAATGTTCTTCACACAATCGCTTACACAGATCTCCTAACCTACGACCAGCTCGATGCTGAAGAAGAGGTAGTAGAAGAGGTGGTCGAGGAGGTTGTAGAAGAAGAGGCTGTTGAAGAGGAAGTGGTTGAAGAAGTTGTTGAGGAAGAAGTGGTAGAAGAAGAACTTACAGCAGAGCAGGAGGCTATTGGATGGTTCGGCACTCTTACAGGTGCGCTTCCATCATCTGATGCTGACTGGCTTGCAATCGACTACATGGTGAACGGATACACTCCTGAGACTCAGGATCTTGATGCAGAAGCTGCAGCGATCGACACATTTGCTTCAGCATTTGGTGCGCTTCCATCATCTGAATCAGATTGGAACATCATTTCAGCTATTGCTTACTCAGGCGCCTTTTAATCATGTAAGCAACTAGTGTATGAAACGAATTCAACTACCAATACTAGTTATCGCGCTTGCTGTGATTGTCATGCCGTTAAGTGTGGGTGCGATCTCATCAACTAGCTATGAGATTCTCCCTGAAGAGGGAACGACTTCTCAAGCTGCGGACGGGTACGCAAACACTTCAGACATGCTTGAGTCTACGAGTTACCAGATGCAAGGTTCTACCGAAGCATTTTCTGGAAGTCTCACAAGCTCGAGTTACACCAATGAAAGTGGAGGTGTGTTTCAGTATTACTGTGGAGACAATTTTCTAGACCCAGGTGAAACTTGTGACGGAGTAAGTCTTGGTGGCGCAACGTGTGCGAGCCAAGGGTTTGACTCAGGGTCTCTTACTTGTAGCTCTGCGTGTGCGTATGTTACTAGCGCTTGTGTCACAGCAAGTGCAGGTGGCGGAGGTGGTGGTGGAGGTGGGGGAAGCTCATCACCAGATGACCCAACCATTCACGACGACATTGCTGACCTCGAGTTTACATACGAGTCTTCATTCCTTCTTTATGGAGGAAACGACTCTGGAGTAGATGAGATCGAAGTTGATGGAGATGATAGTGATAGTGAAGTTGATGGTACAAGCTGGACAGCAACAGTTGCTCTCTCATTCGGACTTAATAGTTTCGAGCTTGTAGCAATCGACGGATCAAGAGACTCAGATGAAACAGTTTACGAGATCTACCGACGACTTGTTGGGGATGTGAACGAGGACGACACCGTAGACGACTACGACCTCAGTAAACTTGTGGGACTTTGGGGAGATGACGCTAGAGAAGGAGACTTCAATGACGACGGCTCTGTAGACGACTACGACTTCTCAATGATGGTTGCCCGATGGGGAACCTCAGTCTAAGAACGCAATCAAAATAGGCGGGGCCTCTCAAGCTCGCAAGTCTCTCAAGTGTGTTTGAGAGGCCTCGCCTACACTTAAAGATAAGGAGGGTTTACAACGCACCCTATGAAAATTTTGACCTCCGGAATACTGATCGCTTTTGCTCTCGTGATTTCTCCAATGACGATCCATGCTGCTGGTGGAGCAACCATGAGCCTAAGTGCTTCAGACGTAACAGTTGAAAGAGGGGATCAATTTGATCTAACGGTGAGTGTGAACGCAAATAACGAAGGATTGGATACAGTCCGGTCTGTCGTCACATTTGATCCATCAGTTCTACGAGCACAAAACGTAAGCCTCGTCGGAATCTTCGATCGGTCAGCTCCAGGTAACTACTTGGATAACGGAAGTGGAAAGGTTTCGTGGGGAGCGTTTACGCTCGAGGGACCGATCAATAGCAGTTCAGAGTTCATCACCATTACGTTCTTGGCACTTGAGTCGGGCGATGCAACCGTTGCTCTCTCAAGCGATTCTAGGGCAATCAGTAATGGTAAAGAGCAAATCAATGTAAGTAGCCTCACAACGACATCTGTGGCCGTAGAGAACGCAGCTGAAGCTGACCCAACACTCTCACTCCTCGTTGTTTCATCGACAACACATACAAATGACGTCGATTGGTACTCAGCAACATCTGCTGAGATCAACTGGGTAGAGTTAGCAGGGGACAGCACACTTAGCTCGTACTACTACAGTTTCGATAAGACATCGAACACAGATCCATCAAGGTATCTGTCGAGTGACACAAACTCGGTTACGGTTAGCTCTGACAGTGACGGCGTCTGGTACTTCCATCTAAAAGGAGTTCAGGCCGACGGTCGAGAAACAAAGACGATTCATCGTCGGGTCAATATCGACAACACTGTTCCTAACGACATCGAGCTCGTAGCACAAGACAACAGAATTCTAGAAGGCGAGTCTGCGTGGCTCACATTTGCCACAACAGACGAGACTTCAGGAGTGATGCAGTACCAGGTTGCAATCAACGACTCTGAGTTCCAGGTACAGGCAAGTCCACTTGAGATCAGTGATCTTGAGGCGGGGACATACTTTTTCCGAGTGAGCGCACTTGATCGCGCAGGGAACACAACATACGGATCAACATCTGTGCGTGTGTATCCACCGGATACAGACCTTGAACGACCAGAGGGATTTGATGACACATCAGAAATAGAAGGAATCGTCGAAGGCACATTTGGTGACGACGATGGGGATGAAACCAGCGGTGCGACCAATTATATTTTGCTAAGTCTCATCTTAGGAGCCTTAATCGTGTTTGGAAGCATTTACGCAACCAAGCGCAAACAAGATTAATAAACAACCATGAAGTTCAGAATTGACTAAGTGATTTGGCGACGAAATGAACCGCGTTTGACGCGGCGTTTCGGGTTTACGCCCCATCGTAATCCCTCTCTCGTTTCATCGCCAGAATCACTAAGTGCTTCTGCACTTTCCCAGTTCACCTAACTGGGGACCGCGTCTGACGCGGCATGAACTTAAATCACAAGATTTAAATAACGCAATACGTAGTATGCGAACCGCCAAAATACTACTGCACACAATGGTAGGAATTTCGATGGTGTTTTACACCCTCGCCGTCGGCCTACTTGCAGTACCTTCTGTCGCCAATGCGCAAACTGTCGGATCTCCGGCAACCATTGGTTACAACGGAAGACTTTTTAATGCATCCGGATCAGCTTTGACCGGAACCTATTACATCTGGTTCGACCTTGAGCCAGCTCTTACAGGTGGAACAAACCTTGGATCAAACATCCAGGCGTTTGCAGACGCTGACGGAGACGGTGTGGTAGACGCTGGAGAAACTGCAATTACAGTAACGAACGGGTTCTTCACAGTGGAGATTCCGGTTGGATCTGATCTTGCGGACTTTGTAAACAACGTCTGGTTGGAGATCAAAGTTCACACCGCTGACGTTGTCGGCAGTGCTGAGACTTTGTCTCCACGAGTCAAAATTACAAAGACTCCATACTCTGTCTTTACACAAGGTATTCAAAACTCATCTGCTGACCCATCGGTCACATTTGCTGGTGAGGTCTACTACGACACAGATACCAATGACATTAAGTACTACAACGGAACAAGCTTCTTGCAGCTTGCTTCTGACCTAGATACTGCTTACAACAACTTTGGATCAAGCGCGCAGATCATCACGGTAGATGATGCGACAACCGGACTTTCGTTCGATGTCTCAGCTGCTGGAAACCTTGATTTCGACTTGCAAAGCACGGGTGACCTCACCATCCAGGATTCTGGAACTGCTTGGGCAACATTCGGAATCGATGGTTCTGATAATTCATTTATCACCATCGACACAACAGACGCTATCTCTCTCGATGCTGATGCTGCTTCAAACTTCAACACATCTGCAGGAGACCTTACCTTTGATGCTGAAGCTGGTTCAGTAAATATCGATGGTGGAGAGGCTGCAGCTAACGCTGTGCGAATCACAGCTTCTGACTCTGGAAGTGGTGGAATCGACATTGACTCTGGTGATGGTGGAATTGCAATTGATTCTACTGGAGCTGTTTCAATCAATGCTGCTTCTGCATCTGACTTCACAACCGATGCTGGAATCCTCACAGTAAGTGGTGGTTCTGGAGTCGTTGTTCAGGGAAATGCTAGTGAAATTGACGTAACAACAACTGGTGCACTTGATATGAACTCAGGTGCTGGTACATGGGATGCTAGCTCAACAGTGTCTATCGACGCTGCTGGAATTTCTAACCTTTCAACTTCAGTTGGAACACTTACACTCGCAACAACTGCTGGTGGAACTGCTTCTAGCGTAATCATCCAATCTGTCGACACATCTGAAGATGCAATCTTCTTGGATGCTGACGGTGGGGAAGGTGCTGGTATTACACTTGATGCATACGACTCATCAAACAACACAACTGGTGAGATTGCTATGATCGCTGCTTCTGTCGATATCGACAGTTCAGGATCAACTGGAATCGATATCGCAGCTGGATCAACTGGGTCAATTAACATGGCTACCAATAATGCGACCATCGCAATTACTGGTGGTGGATCAAGTGGTTCTGTCACACTAGCCTCAACATTAAGCGATGTTATCTTGAACACCGCTGCTGCTGGACAGAACATTGACATTGGTACAACCAACACCATTACTCGAAATATCAACGTTGCGACTGGTACTGGAGCTGATATTTTGACCATCGGTGCTGGACCTGACCAGATCAACTTTGCTTCTAGCGAAAACACAAACGACTCAATGGACATCGTTTTCGATTCCATTACAACAGCTAACGGAATTGAGTATTCTATCGACGCGCTCACAACTGGAAACGCTTTGAGCATGACGAATACCTCTACCTTTAGTGGAAACCTTTACAACACTGGAACAACCGGTGCTTGGACAGGAAACGTCTGGAACTACGACGACACTGGAAACGCTGCATGGACTGGAAACGTCTTGCAGGTTGCTACAGGAACAGGGGACCACACAGGAGACATCATGAATGTTTCACTAGAGGCAACAACAGCTAGTGATGGACAGGTATTCGTAATTGCGAATGCTGATACATCTGACAACGCTGGTTGGCTCATGGACCTCGATACTTCTGCTGCATGGACTGGTATTGCTATGGACATCGACTTCGGAGCTGGAGTTTCAACAGGAAACTTCCTCGATGTGACTTACGCAACAGCAGCGCATACTGGAAACGCAGTTGACCTCAACATGGGAACAAACGTAGCTGGTGATGCAATCAACATTGCAACAGCTGGTACGAGTGGGCAGGCATTGGATATTGCTGCAACTGGAATCATGACTGCTGACCTCATTTCTATCACCTCATCAGGTGCAACAGTTACTGATGGAGCAGACGGGCTTTCAATGACCTTTGCTACTGGTGACGGCACCAACCCAACAAACAACATGTTCCGCGGATCCCTCACATCTGGAGGAACTGCGGCAGGAGACATTGCTAACGGTTTGTACCTTGACCTCGCTTCTACAGCTGGTGGAACAGACACAGCAATTTTTATCGACAACACAGCTGCTTGGGATGCTGACATCAGTTTCCAGAGCGACACAACAATTACAAACACATCTACAAACGATCTAGATTTCACAGACAACTCAGTGTCATTGAACATGGACTTTGGTGAGGCAACAGCTTCAACCATCAGTCTTTCAACAGCATCTGATTTGGACCTCGTGTCTTCAGCTTCTGGAGTAGATGCAATCGGAATCAACTCTACGGGTGGAATCGACATTGACTCAGGTGAGGCAATTTCAATCGATACCACAGCAGATCAGATCACAATCGCTACTGACGCCGCAGCAACAGTATTCTCTGGAAGCGCTGACGGAACAGCTAACGTAACGCTTACAGCTGGAGACCTCGACGTTTCAGATGGAGACCTCGACGTAGCTGGCGGAGACTTCAACGTTGTGTTAGACGCAGCAGACTCAGCAAGCATTTCAAATGCAGCTGCTTCTGCCGCAACATCGGCGCTTGTTGTAGCTAATACAACCGCAGCTTCAGACACAGCTGGATCTGGAGGGCTTGCCGTAGCACATACTATTACTAACTATGCTGACGATGGAGCAGCCGACACACATGTTGGTCTAGATCTCCTCGTTACATCCAATACTTCAGACGCAGGAACAGATGACATCGTCTACGGAATGCGTGTGCAAGACCTGGGTGGTGCAGCTGATGGTGGTAATGAATACGCTATCTACCAAGCTGGAACATCATGGGATCTTGGTTTGATGGTTGAGGGTGCAGTAGACATCGACGGTGCTGCAAACATTGCAGACACAACCGCTGGTGCAGACGTTGCCATGGGTAACGCTTCTGGAAACCTCACATTCCTTTCAGACAACGCAGACTTTGGACTAACAGACGCTACAGATAACGTCTTCCAACTTGTAAACGCAACCAACGCACGTACTTACCTCGACGTTGATGCTGGTGCTGCTGACACCGTTACCCTTGGTAACGCAACAGACGTCACAGCAATCGTGGGTAGTGCAACATCTAGCATTACACTTACAAGTGCGTTCACAGTCGCAGCAACAACTGGTCTTACAACCATTACTGGAGCTGCTGACGGAACAGACGCTCTCGTCTTGACTGCTGGTGACCTTCTCGTTACCGACGGAGATGTAGACATTTCTGGTGGAGACTTTAATGTCACACTTGATGCTGGTGACGGAGTAAACATTGCTAAGGGAGCCGCTCCTACAGCAGACATGTTTACCATCGACAACAGCTCAGCTGACTCAGCAACAGATGGAGTTGATCTCCTTGTTCTCGATATGGATGTTGCTGACAATACTTCCGGTGACGTGATCCACATCATCCCATCATTCGTTGATGACGATGCTGACACAAATGGAAACGACACATGGAACGTAATTAACATTGATGCATTTACCGCAACGCTTGCAGCTGATGGTGGTGCAACACTTACAAATACACTTAACGGACTCAACATCGGAAACCTAACCGAGTCTGTTGGAGGCGATGAGACAATCACCTCAACAGCTCTCAACATTGGAACAGGTTGGGATACAGCAATCTCTCTAGGATCTGGTGGATTGCAGCTCGACGATGATGTCGAGCTCAGTCTCGGAACTTCATCTGATGTAGGAATGCTCTGGGAGACTGCTGATGCAGATGCTCACTACCTCAATACCTACCTTGGAGCTAGCCGAAATTACATTATCTCTGAGGATGCAAATACTGACTGGACACACGCAACATCTACAAACCCAACATTGTGGATTCAGTCTTCTGACGCAGGAACCGTTGCTGACTACGTGAGCGTTGCTCATGACCAGACAGACGGTGCTCTCGCAGTTGGTGCAGGTGATCTAAACGTCACAATCGCAGGATTGAACTTTAACCCTGGAACTGCTGGAGATCACATTATTGGTGACACAGATGCTGAGTGGGATGGACTCTACGTCGGTGACGACGGAGTGGGACTCACACTCGGAGCTGACCAGGACGGAAAGATCACATACGACGCAACTGCTGTCGCAATTGAGATCGAATCTGCGCTCGTAGCAATCGGAGCTGACCCAGGAGGCGCAACTGCAACAGCTGCAGGAGACCTCATTGTGTCAGATGCGCTCGAAGTAGACGGAGCAACAGATCTTGACGGAACATTGAACGTAGCAGGAGTGACAACACTTCCTGGTGCGGCTGATGGAACCGATTCACTTATCATGACAGCTGGAGATATTCTGTTGTCTGATGGTGACTTCGATCTTTCTGGTGGAGACTTCAACGTTACACTCGACGCAGCTGACGGTGCATCTGTTACATCAAACGGAGCAGCTTCTGCTGACGCGTTTACTGTGGCTCTTGCGGGGCAAACAGATGCAGACCGAAATGCATTTGCGGTAACTGCAACAGCTGACGATGAAACAAACCGAACAGTAAACGGTATCAGCACAGTAATGACTTCTGCTGGAACTGCTGCTGGAGATCTTGCTCGTGGTCTTTACCTCGACCTCGCTTCTACAGCAGGTGGAACAGACACAGCGATCTTTATCGACAACACTGCTGCGTGGGATGTGGATATCAGCCTCCAGAACGATGAGGGAATCCACAACAACACAAACGACACCATCACGTTTGAGGATGATGATGGAACAGACTACGCAACATTAACAGCAACCACTCTTACTGGTGGAGCTGCTCTTACTTTGTCCACAACAGGTGCGACCAACCTCGGACTTGATACTGGCGGAGCGTCTGACATCAATATTGGTTCTGCAGATATTACGCAGATCAACATGGTGACTGATGCAGCCTCTGCAACCGACGTAAACATTACAGGTGGAGTTACCATCTCAACGACGTTGGCTGTAACAGGTGTTACTACACTTAGCGAAGACCTCATCATTGATGACGCAACTGCTGGTGTAGACATTACAATGGGATCTGATAACGCTGTTGCAATGGACATTGCTCCAGACGTATTTGCTTCAGGTACCATTGCTCAGATTCAGTACGATACAGCGGAAGTTCCAACAGGGAACATCACAGGTTTCATGATCGATTTGGATACCAACTTGTCAGCGCACGATGCTTCAAACGAAGCAACAGCTCCAGTGGCTTTGGATATCGACATGCCAGACATTACAGAGTCTGCTGACAATGATGATAACGACACTATCTCAGCTGTTACAGTTGATAGTGGTGCATATGTTCTAAACGATACTGGTTCAATTCTTAAGTACGCTGGAATTGCATCAACAACACCAAACATTACTGAGACTGCAGGAACCCTTACTGCGTCAGCGTTTACAGCTCAGCCTGGTTCTATCACAACGGGTGGTACACAGAACATGTACATGGTTGATGCTGGAACTTTGAGTGCTGGTACATTGAACGGAGTAAACCTACAGCTTGCTTCTGCAGGTGCTGCGGTAGAAACAGCTCTCCTTATCGGAGATAACTGGGATGACGCGATTAACGTGAATAGTGGAGCATTTGTTGTGGAGACAACTGGTGCAACAATCCTTACGCGTCAAGCAACAGGAACATCACCAATTACAGTGACTGGTCTTGCAAACTCAACCGTTCCTGAGATCGACATCAACACAATGCTTAACCAGGGAACGATTGTCGATATCGATTTCTCTGCTGCAGAGACATTGGCTGGAGATTTGGTTGGAGTTTCTCTCAATTTGGACACCAACGTTACAACTGTAGATGATCATAATATCAATGGTTTTGAAGTGGTCTTGCCTACTTTGGCAGCTACTGACGCGCTCACTACCACAAACTACGCTGGTTTCTCTGTTAACCCTTCAGGTGCAATCAGCACTGCAGCGGGTGGAGCAAACGCTACGGTAGTGAACTGGGTTGGTGGAAACGTATTCATGCCAACAATTACTTCTGAGACTGGAGACACTGTATCTAGTTATGGTCTCAAAGTGACTGGTGCAACAACAACAAACGGTAATGGAACTGAGAGTGCATACGGATTGCACATCTCTGGAATCACAAGTGGAGTTTCTGACATTCCCGTGTTCCTCGCTCCAGTTGAAGCAACATCGTTTGCTACTGAGGGTGGAATTTACGGAGATACAACTGACGGAATTCTCTACTACCGATCAAGTTCAGCATTCGCAGCTATGAACGCTGACACTGACTACTCTGAGTTGATCTACCCAGTTGATTACGACTTCGCAGACGGTGAGAAGTCTGAAAACTCAGCAGTACTCTTCTACTCTGGTGATCTAGATGGAGGAGATATTATCGGAGTAGATCCATCAAATGGAAACTTCCGAAAGGCTCAAAGTGGCGATGTGCTAGCAGGAGTTGAGTCTGGTGATCGTGGAAACTACTTGCTCCGTGATGGAGTTCCAGAGCGCGAAGTGCGTGGGCTCCGTCAGGTTGGTTTGCTAGGAAACGTTCTTGTAAAGGTTACTGGAGATGTTTCAGTAGGTGACGCACTTACACTTTCAAGTACTTCTGGAGTAGCAATGAAAGCAACTTCTGATGATGAGGGAACAGTCGGTTACGCTCGTGAAAGTCACTCTGGCGACGCTGTTTCACAGATCGAATTGCTTCTCATGCCACAAAGAGGATCAGTCGAGTCTGGTGCTGAGGTTTTGTCAGCATCAACTTCTGAGGCATCTGTCTCAGTTGCAAGTGCAGACTTCTCAGGATCAGTTACTGTTGCAGAACACCTCTACGGTTCTCGTGACATGGCTGGACGTGCTCGCCTCATGGGTGGAGCAGGCTCAGTACACGTAGCATTTGAGAATGAGTACGCACACTTGCCGATCGTAACCTTCTCTGTTCGCTCAGAAAATCACATCCCTGGACGTCTCTGGGTATCTGACGAAAGCACAACAGGATTCACAATTAACCATAGCGCAGGATCAACAACATCTGACGAAATCGAACTTAACTGGATTGCAATCGGAGTAGAAGACGCATATGTGTCTGTCTCAGATGGATCGAGTGAAGAAATCGAAGTAACCGTCACAAGTGACGTTGCTGCTGAGGCAGCGGCTGCACTTATCAGCGAGGCTGTCGAAGAGACTCCTTCAGAAGAAGTTGAAGAAGAAGTGTCTGAGGAAGTTGTGGCTGAGGAGGTTGTTGAGGAAGCTGTCGAAGAAGAAGCTGCAACTGAAGAAGTTGTAGTAGAGGAAGAGGCTGCAGCCGAAGAGGTGACCGAAGAGGTTGTCTCCGAGGAGGTGGTCGAAGAAGTAGTGGCTGAAGAAGTGGTCGAAGAGACTGTTTCTGAGGAAGTCGAAGCTGAGGAAGTTGTTGAAGAAGTAGTAGCTGAAGAGGCTGCTGTGGAAGAAACACCTTCTGTAGAAGCTGAGGCTGAAGAAGCTGCTGAATAAGGCTAGAGTTAGCAAAAAACGGAGTCCATCTGGGCTCCGTTTTTGGTTAAAGAAACCCACAGGCAGCTGCTTGTCACCCCATCAGCCATGCTGTAACATAGCCATCGTATTTAGCTTTCAACTATGGCAATTGAATCAAAAATGAACCGAGGCCCAATAGGACGTTCTTCAAAAAAAGAAGTAAACAAATCAGGTAACTGGAATTGGATTATTATCCTATTTATCATCGCGATTGCCGGTGGTGGTTGGTACTACTTTTCGTCTGATGACGGAACGGTAGATCAAACTGACAGTGGGTCTGGTGGCATTTCAATTTCAACAGGGGAGTACCAAGCAGTCTTTTTAGACAACGGACAAGTCTACTTTGGTGAGCTGAACCAAAATCGTGGTCAGTTCTATACACTTACAGATGTATTCTATCTCCAGTCTGGTGCGGCAGGAATCGACCAGGTTTCAAGCCTTTCGTTGACCAAGCTTGGAAATGAAGCGCATGGACCAGAAGACAGAATGGAGATCAATGTTGAACACATTCTCTTTATCGAAGACATGAAAGGAGACTCAAAGGTTGTACAGGCCATCAACGATTACAAAACATCTAATTAGATTACTGACTGATTATGCCGACAGTTACTTCTGTATCAAGCAAACTAAATGGAGCACAGGGCGTCTTTGCGCGCGTAGTCACATGGGCAACGTACGGCCTGTTTTTCTTAATCCCAATCTTCTTTCTTCCATGGACAAGTACGGTCCTAGAGTTAAACAAGCAAATGCTCCTTGTTGTGCTTACTGTTGTTGGGCTTGTTGCTTGGCTTGGTCAGATGGTTTTGTCTAAACGTCTTACATTCCGCTCAGGTTGGATTAATATCATCCCTGGGCTTTTCTTTTTGGCGGTTCTTATTTCATCTATTCTTTCTGTGTCTGGTTACCAGACTTGGGTGGGGCAGGCTTCTCAGGAGTACACAAGTTTCCTCTCAACCTCAATGTTCATCGTGTTGTTTTACATGATCATGAACAACATGAGTGGCACATTGAAGCAGCGAAATATCCTCTTTACATTGTTGATTTCTGCAACATTGGTTGGTGTCATCGCTTTGTTTGGAATGTTGGACTTGGTGCACCTTCCATTCGACTTTGCACAATCACGTGGTTTTAACATGGTTGGAACCATCAATAGCTTTATCTCATTCATGACAGTCATGATGTTTGTTGGTTTGTCTATGTGGCTTGTGTCTAATAATGGACGCGATCGTGTGATCCCTATTGGACGAAATGGAAAAATCATCCGTGGGTTGATTATTGCTATTACAGTCGTAAACCTTGTTGCGCTGATTGCTATCGATTTCGGAATCTTCTGGCTTATTAACATCTTTGGTGTTCTTTTGCTCGGTGTGTTCGCTTTTGTTCAAACACAAGAGTTTCCAAACCCACGTCGGTTTGCACTTCCGCTTGTTGTGCTGTTTATCAGTATTGTATTTTTCTTCCTTCCATCACCAATTAATCTGTCGCTACCTGTTGTTGTTTCACCAAGCTATGGGACAAGCTGGGAAGTGACTAAGACAACAATGGGAGTTGAGAAGAGCAATCTTTTGTTCGGGTCAGGTCCTGGAACATACCTTTATGACTTTCTTGCGTACAAGCCGGTGGAGGTGAATGCATCTCGTTTTTGGTCTGTTCGTTTTGACCGCGCAAAGAGCTACCTAATTACATCTATGGCAACCCTCGGTGTGGTTGGAACGGTGTTGTGGCTTGCTTTGATGGTCTGGGTTGGAGTAAAGGCACTTGGCCGACTTGTTCTTGAGCGAGATCATGAGGAATGGAAGATGACCTATGTGATTTTTACCGGTTGGGCCATGCTTCTTGTGACACACTTAGCTTACTCGTCCAACATGACCATGCAGTTCCTTCTATGGGGATTCACTGGGCTGCTTGCTTCACAGGTTGTTTTGAAACTTTGGAAGAGCGACTTTGCTCGTTCACCTCGCCTTGGGCTTATCACCTCATCTGCATTCGTGGTTGTGGCCGTAGGTGTCCTTGCAAGTCTGTTTGTGACAGGACAGCGTTACTCAGCTGAGGTGGCGTTTGCAAAGGCTGTAGAGCTTGATCAAAACGACGCTCCTATTGCAGAGGTTGTTGAGCAGCTTCAGGTAACCGTTGGACTCAATGGACTTAGCGATGCTTATCAACGCAACCTTGCTTCAGCCTTGTTGCAGCAGGCACGCGACACCATTGCTGAATTTGATACCGATGAACTTACTCCTGAGCAAACACAGGTGGTTGCAGATATTGTCACCGCTGCCATTGCGGCTGGAGAGAGAGCAACTCAGATCGAGCCAAACTATGTATCCAACTGGATTGTACGAGGTTCGTTGTATCGTGACTTGATGGGGTTTGCTCGTGGCGCAGAAGATCTCGCTGCTAGCATGTTCTTAAACGCTATTCAGCTTGAAGCTCTTAACCCTGCACATCGCACAAGTCTTGGGCGCGTTTATCTTACAGTTGCTGATCGTGCACGTGCGTTAAAGAATTCAGATGACCCAGAGCTTGCTGCAGTAGCAGTTGAGTCAGAAACGAATATGCTTGCTGTCGCTGAGCAAGCGTTTACAGGTGCGATTCAGTTAAAGAATGATTATCTACCAGCTCATTACTACTTGTCTGCAACATACGAGCGACAGGGACGACTTGATCAGGCTGCGGCAAGATTGCTTGCACTTCGTAACAACAACCTTGCAGATATCGGTGTTGCATTCCAGCTCTCACAGCTGTTGATCCGTCTTGAGCAGTATGACAGTGCCACTCAAGAGCTAGAGCGCATTGTGACTCTTAACCCAGACTACTCAAACGGACTTTGGTACCTCGCTTCAATGTATGAGATTGCTGGAGAGAGTGATGCAGCCATTAAACTACTTGAGCGTGTCGTTGAGCTTAACCCCGAGAATGCTGGAGCCGTTACTCGGCTTGAGCGCATGAGCAATGGTGAGGTCACAACAACTATCCCAGAACCTGTGGAGACTGTACGAGGTACCGTGACAGATGTGGACGAAGGTGAGGTTGTTGAAGATGCTGCTGAGGAAGTTGTTGAAGAAGAGACAGAAGAATAAACTTCAATTAAAAAAGCAGAGTCAAAGGACTCTGCTTTTTGATTATCGATGCTTTTTTAATTGGTTCTTGATGCGTTCGATCAATTCTGTTTCAACTTGTACAATGGTTTTCTTAGCGATACATAGACGCACTTCTTCGCGCGTACCTGAGGCATTGAACCCACCTGTGAGTGAAATCGCATCAAGCGGCCGTTCGGCACGCACGATTGCACAAATGTTGCGGTCACTCATTTCATACATAAGGACAACCACCTTTGCATTTGGGCTTGATGCAATAAGCTCATCAATGACGTCTGGTAAATCAATTTCTTTTGCACCTGAGTGCATAAAGTCTTGCTGGCTTAACAGTGTCCACACAACGTTGGCTTCTTCGTCTACCTTGAGGCGAGCAAGTGCACGACCCCAGAGTCGTAGTGTTTGTACTGAACGTGTTCGATAGAGCTGCTCGACAATGTGATCGCGTTTTGCTCCCTTGGCAATCAGCTTGCTTGCTGTCTGCAATGTTTTTGGAGTGACGTTCTTTGTTTTAAAACTTTTTGTCTTTGCAATCATTCCTGTTAGGAATGCTGTGGCCACTTCTTCATCGATGAGCCCAGGCTCAATCGAATCGATGAGGTCGTGACAAACTTCTCCACAGGCAGAGGCGGTGAGGTCAACAATGTTTAGCTGACCGTAATGCTCGTTCTCTGGAGAGTGGTCGATATTGATGATTGGGGTGCGGAAGAAAAAGTCTGGGTTGTCTCGATATAGCTGTGCGCAGGCTTCATAATCAGGAGACCCGATACAGATGATTAAATCGAACCGGTAACCACTTGTAGAGGTCTTCACGTCGCGTTCATTCCAGAAACCTTGCTTTGGAGATAGATGAACTAGAAGCTTGTCATCTTTCATTTCGTAGGTCAGTTCATCAACTTTTGTTTTTGATGCATCAAGCTCAATGACGAAATTGCGTAGGTTTTCCAGTTTCGGTTGGATCTCTTCGTGTCCATCCAGGAAATGAATATTTTTTGGAGCTGCTCCGTCTGCGGCAACAATCGTTGCTTTCTTCTCAAGTTTTACAAGAACTTTTTTCAGACCTAATGCTGTGGCATATGAGTCTGAGCCACCAGATGAAGGTACACAAATAAGCGGGCGTGTGCTCCGCTTGATTGCTTCTAGTACTTGTTGTGACTCCTTTAGGGCCATGTTGTTCTTGAATTGATAATAGCTGAACAAGCATGGGAATAGCATAACTTACCTGGGATTCTAGATTGGGTCAAGGGTTTTATGCATGGACTGAAAAAAGGGTATTTAATTGAAAAGCCGCCAGTACTCGTAAGTACTGGCGGCTATTTGGTTACTGACCTGATCCGTAGATCAGATAAGTCGTTCCGGTGTTGCTGCTACCGGTATTGGCGTATGGGCACCCTACTGAGATGTCGCTGTATCCATCGCCGTTCATGTCGACAGACGCAACTTTTTTCCCACACTGGTCTCCTGTCGTGAGTCCAGAGAACTCATAGTCTGCGTCGGCGAGACTCGTTGTTCCGTTGGGGGATGCATCTCCCAAAATGAGATAGGCAGACCCGCCATCGGTTGCGATGGTGTCTGACCAGTAGGCACCCACGAGAATATCATCATATCCATCGTTGTTCACGTCACCAGCTCCGGCAACGCTGCAGCCCGCATAGTCTTGCTGGTTTATGCCGGTGTAGGCAGCATCTGCCATCGACAGATTTGTTTCGCCGCTTGGTGGTGTGCCACCAAGGATTAGATAGGCTTTTCCACTATCGGTGACGGTAGTGTCAGCAATGAACGCTCCGACCAAGAAGTCGTCATATCCATCGTTGTTAACATCACCGGCTCCTGAGATGCTGAATCCAGCAGCGTCGCCAGCAGCTTCTCCGACAAACGATGCGTTTGCAGCTGTGAGGCTCATTGTGCCACTGGGGGAAGAATACCCAAGGAGGAGATAGACGACACCTGTTCCTTGAGCTGATGGAGCACCAATGACAAAGTCATCGAATCCATCATTGTCGAAGTCTCCGATTCCTGAGACTTTCGATCCAGCTGAGTCACCAGCTGTTCTGCCGGTGAAGATGACGGTTGCTGATGAGAGACTTTCGATTTCACCCGGAGATGTGTTTCCCAGGATTAGGTACACAGCTCCAGAGTTGCTTCCAGACCTGTCTGATCCATAGGCTCCGACGAGAAGATCATCGAATCCATCATTGTTGAAATCTCCAGCGTTTGCCACACTGATTCCAGCGGCATCTGAGCTTTCTTCGCCTGTGTAGATTGCATCAGCTTCGGATGCAACGATTTCTCCAACGAGAGAACTGACATGAAGGAACAAGTATACTGCTCCTCCGTCGCTTGGCCCCAAGTCTGATCCATGAGCTCCGACAACAAGGTCATCAAAACCATCGTTGTTAAAGTCCATGCATGCAAGCGTGTTTCCAGCTGAGTCTCCAGTTGAGTCTCCGTGGATAGTTGCGTCTGCTGCATTCGCGTCAGTTGCCCCAGAAATGGGGCCAAAGAACACGTAGACAGCACCGGCGTTCGATCCATTTGGTGGTGCACCCGTTGCGATGTCTTGGTTGCCATCGTTGTCGAAGTCGCCAAAGCAGATGGAACTTCCGGAGAGTTCTTCAGAACTGATTCCGCTGATGTTGACGTTCGCCAGCGAGAGATCCTCATTTGGCACGCAGTCGTTCAACGAATCATCGCAGTCGTTATCAACGCCATCCATGCAGACTTCTTCTGCTGCAGGGTTGATGTCGCCACTACTGTCATCGCAGTCGTCTGCGTTGCCCGCGTATCCCTCTGGAGC
>JABITQ010000012.1 GCA_018700535.1 Candidatus Uhrbacteria bacterium
CGTCCAAAGTACAACGCAACTAGCCAGCTCATTGATATTTTAAAGAGTCACAAGGACGAATCAGCCATTGTTTACTGCTTTTCTAGAAAGAACACAGAGGAGGTCGCAAAGGCTCTTTCACGCGCAGGTCTGCCCGCATCGCCGTACCATGCTGGGCTCAACAAGCAATTGCGTATGGAGACGCAAGAGAAGTTTATTCGCGATGAGACGCCTATTATTGTCGCAACGATTGCGTTTGGTATGGGGATCGACAAGCCTGATGTCCGAATGGTGGTTCATATGGACTTGCCGAAAACCATCGAGGGCTATTATCAGGAGACAGGTCGTGCTGGACGTGATGGACTCGCAAGCGAATGTATTTTGTTTTACTCGTATGCCGATAGACGCAAGCAGGAATACTTTATCAACATGATCGACGACGGGGAGGAGAAGAAGCTTGCTACACGCAAGCTCGACGACATGGTGGAGTATTGTCAGAACGAGGTGTGTCGACGCTTTTTCTTACTGATGTATTTTGGCGAGTTTGATGCCGCAACTTCTTGCAAAGCCTGCGACAATTGCACCAGCCCATCTGTAGAAGAATCTGACGCAACCGAGGTCTCGCAAAAAATTCTCTCTGCCGTACTCAGAACTGGAGAGCGCTTTGGCGCGGCGCATGTTTGTGATGTGCTTAGGGGGTCAAAGAAAAAACGTATTCTAGAATTGCAGCACGACGAGTTGTCTGTGCATGGGATCGCAAAAGACATTCCGCTTGGTGCGCTGAGAGGCTATGTGCACGCACTAAAGCGACGTGGGTTTTTAGAAAAGAACGAGGGGGAGTATCCGACATTGCGAGTAAGTAACAAGGGGAGACAGGTGTTAGTCGACAAGGGAGAGATTCTGTTGCCTGTACAGAACCTTGCTGAAACAAAGCTAAAACGCTCAAAGGGTGCGAAGTCAGATCTTGCTTACAATACAGAGTTGTTTGAGCAACTCAGAGAATTGCGTAAAAAGATTGCTGACAATGAGAACGTCCCTCCATTCGTAATCTTTGGTGATAAGACGTTGCACGAGATGGCGTTTTATTTTCCATCAAACCTTGATGCGTTTGAAAACTTGTTTGGTGTGGGGCGTCGTAAGCTTGAAGCATTTGGTAATGAGTTTTTAGAATGCATTGTCGCGTTTGCAGAAGAGCATGAAATTGAAGAGAAAGAAATAGCTGTAAAGGCATCGCGAAAAAAGGGGAGTGCCGCAGAAGGAATCAGCAGTACACTAGGAGAGACAAAAGCATTGGTGGACGAAGGAATCTCGGTTGTAGAAATTGCTAATCGTCGAGGATTGAGTGTTGGGACGATTGTCCAGCATGTAGGAAAGTTGGTGCAGGCTGGAGAGATGGAGGTTGAGGACATTGACCACTTGCGACCAAAAGATGAAGACCTTGAGGAGATTCGTGAGGCGTTTAAGGGGTCGGGTGGGTATGCACTGACTGCTGTATTTAAAAAGTTAGATGAGAAATACAGTTATGACGAGTTAAGGTTGGCACGTATGTTTATGTAACAACGTTCGGTTTATTATTTACCTCAATTATTAGTTTCTATGTCTACACACACGATCGCTGTTTCACAAACGATCAAGCAACCTCGCGCAAAAGTATGGGGACTCTTAAGTGATTTCCCGAATATCTATAAGTACAATCCGAATGTAAAAAAGTCTTACTCAATTAACAGTAAGACTTCTGGAGTTGGTGCGGAGCGCAAGTGCGAGCTGTATGATCCGGGGATGTGGTTGGTTGAGCGTGTGGTGGAAGAGAGAGAGGGGGAGATGGTGAAGATTGAGATTGTGAAAAGTACGTTCCCGATCAACAACCCTATGGCGACGATTTATTTGGAGGATGCAGGCGAGGGCACCAAAGTAAAGATGGAGATGGAATTTGATAATAAGATCCCGTTGATTGGTGGGTTGGTTGCGAAGTTTATGTTGAAGCCAATGATGGAGAAGAGGCTGGGTGCGCTTATCTTGGCGCTAGGTACTTATCTAGTGACGGGGGAGGAGGTGACGAATAAGACCGAGTTGGCACAAGAATAGGTTATTTTTATTAAGATTTTAACCGTTCAGTCTTGACAGAACGGTTATTTTTGTATAGGTTAATCTCTGCGCAAATCTGCGTAGGATCACCCTCTGTGGAGTTTTTCCATGCTGATTCCCATGCTCGCCATCGCCCTCTGCGGCACCGCAAACGCCGACCCCGTCATCCCCAAGGATCAGATGGAGACGGCAGTCACCAATGCCAACTACTGGCTGATGACCGGTGAAGGTCTCGACCCCGCCGGGCTGCAGAAAAGCAGTTGCGCTGAGATGACTGCGTTGCGCGCTGTGTTGCTCGCGCGCCACGGTGTGAGCTCGGGTGACGCAGATCTCGATCTCGTCACGCGTGATCTCGGAATCATGAGTGCTCACGTCTCGGACCTCGAGATCAGTGAGTGGTCTATGATGGTCCACGGTTTCATCGGAGCTCATCGGAGTTGTGGCATCATGCCCTACACCGAGATGACCCAACCCGCGTACTTCGCCAAGATGTAGGCTACCAAGCCTCATCTGTGCGCCTGTTTCCTTTGCTGGAATCAGGCGCTTTTTGTTTTGAGTCTTTTGGCTTATTGTAGCTGAGACTCAGAAGTCTTTGACGTAGATTGTGTAAATTGCTACGGTCTGGATCCATCAATCAGAGGGAGTTCTGATGGAAAACAAAAAGCTCGGTGCTGCTTGCTTTGTAAGTGGCGTCGTCACAATCTTGGTTACCTTGCTCACATGGGGGCACTTTGGCTTCTGGTCGTCGATCCTCTTCGGGGTCGTCGCAGGAGCGATCATGGGGTTTGTCTCATACAAGCCGTTGGAGGTGTTCAAGAGCGGGTGTGTTGCAATCAAGGCTGGGTTTCCTAGCGCGAAGGATGTGTTTGTCAGAAAGGTCTCGTTCGTCTGGAACGAAATCTTCGGCCGTCCGTTGTTGATTGTGTCGCTGATGATCTCACTTGCAGTTGGCTTGCAGTACACTCATGTGTACTTGGTTGATAAGCCAATGACCATGTCGCTGGTCAGTGTAATTGTGGCTGGAGTGTTTCTGTTCGTGATTATCTGGGGTGCGTTTTGCGTCGGTCTTGTGAGCATGGAAAACGACATCCTTGGGTATGTGATACATGTGCCGCCTGAGTCATTCTTTGACAGGATGTCTTACAGAAAAGGTGGCAAGCTTGCCGTGATTGCATTCGTTGGATGTGTCATAGTCCCATTCAACATACTGGTTGAATGCTTGCAAACAATCATGGAAGATTTCCCCAAATACATCACGGTTATTACTCTGGGGAGCATTGCTGCCACAATCGTTTTTCTTGAGCTCACGTACACCACCAAGCGCATCATCGCCACAACACATGGTCCGCTTGGAGGGCTGTTCATGTTCGGA
>JABITQ010000073.1 GCA_018700535.1 Candidatus Uhrbacteria bacterium
ACTGCCTTAGTTGCTTCTTGCGATCTTTGCTACCTGTACACAGGGTCTCAACAAGATTCCAGAAGTCTTTTGAGTGATTAAAATGAATGGTATGACAAAGCTCGTGAGCAACGACATACTCTGCAAGATGTCTTGGTAGCAACGAAAGCTTGTAGTGGAATGCAAGCGTAAACCCACTTGAACAAGACCCCCATTGTGCTTTCCAATTTCCAAGCCGCACATGGTTCACCGTAAACGGATGCTGTCTTCGAAACAAAATGATCACCTCTTCGATTAACAGCTGGGTGTTCACTTCGACTTGCTTGCGGGGCAAACCCTCATGAAGCAACGGACGCGAACGCGTTATCTTTTGCGCCTTGTTCGTATTTTTTTGAATCCATTCTCTGTGCTGACTCACAAACACTTTAATCAACCGCTCGCTAGGTATTCGCTTGTGCGGAACCACAACTTCCCATCGACCACCGGGGTGAACCATAAGACTCATGCGCTTAGCACGTTTAGAAATACGGATGGGGATATCTTCCATGCAAACAGTTTACCAAAAAAAACAGCTCAGAGTGAGCAATGTAATTTGCTTACTCTGAGCCTTGATAGATGCCCCGGCAACGCTTCTAAATGCAAACCGGTTTGGTGCAACTCAACCACGAGTGGATACCAGCCATTCTGTTACCGCCTAGATGTCATGAGCATCATCATCAGCTAAGCAACCAAGCCTTTCACTTTCGTGGGAATCAACGGAGGGCGCCGCAGTGCCTTTACTCCATCGAAACGCTGCCGGGGACATAGTGTTGAACGAGTACCGTTCGACCCAGCAAACTACTAAAATACAGTTATTTTGTCAACCCTATTGGGCGACCGGTGCTATTTCTGGATAAATATCCTCCAATGCCGTAAATGTCATCAAAACCACAGAGTCCTCGGAGTCTGTGGCGGAATTGTCATGAACAGAGCTAAACTCATCATCACCGTTGTCATGATGAAGAATTGCGTAATAGATCTCATCGTTAGATAAATAGGCTTGGAGAGTGATTTCGAGGTGCTCTGCCCCGCTTTCAAGCAATTGTGAAACTCCTATTACTTCACCTGGAACCCCTTGATCATCGGCATAAATCACCACAAACCCAGGTTGTGACAAGATAACGTAGCCTACTGCGAGAGATTGTGAATCAGCCAGCTGATTCTCTAAATAGATAGCATCCTCACCAAGAGCGAGCATGTTCTCAAAGGTTTGTGTACGAGCAGACTGAATAAGAGCCTCAGAGCTCTCACCTAGGCCATTTTGAGGAGATTCCGGAGCTGTCATATAGATCCCAATCAAGACCGCAATTACAGCGAAAAAGAAAAAGATCCAGATTTTTGGCACAGTATTTTTCATGACAGAATTATACCATGCAGGATTGTCTGCAGCTCTCTAAAAGAGCCAATTCCTTTGACCACCTGCTTCTATGGACAAAATAGACCCCACACGATATACTCCCGCCGTTACTAAATATCAATCTTTATGTCTAGATTCTGCATCGTAACGGGCAAAAAGACCGTAACAGGAAACAACGTCTCTCACTCAAACGTGAAGACTAAGCGCAAGCTGAAACCAAACCTTCAGAAAAAGCGTCTAAAAAATCCTGCTACTGGTCGCATTGTCACTGTCTGTATTTCAACACGCGGCCTACGAACCCTCAAGAAATGGGATCGTGAAGGAAAGGGCTACGACTTAACCAAGTTGAATCAGCAAGGCACGCTCGCAATGTAAAAACATCCGCCATTAGGCGGATGTTTTTATTTATCCAATCTCTTCTTCAATTCTTTCTATCAATCCCTCAAGCCCCAAATCTTCTGAGGCTGAAATCCACACAAGATTCTTTTTTGGAAATGCATTGATAATAGCTTTCTTTTTTGCATCACTAATCTGATCAATCTTATTCATCACCAACATTCTCGGCGTCTCATGAATCCCCAGACTCTTCAAGATATCTTCGACAACATCAACGTGATCTAGCAAATGCTCATCACTCGCGTCTGTAACGTGAATCAGCAGGTCTGACTCCACAGCCTCAGACAATGTTGAAGCAAATGCATTCAACAACTCAGGTGGCAACTCTTTGATGAAACCAATTGTATCTGCCAGCAAGACGGACTTCCGTTTGTTTGGAAGCCACAGCTCTCCCACCCGAGTATCAAGCGTTGCAAAGAGTTCGTTTGCAACATACTCCTTTCGTCCTGTTAGCTTATTCAGCAACGTGGTCTTACCTGCGTTCGTGTACCCGACGATTGATACTGTCTTGAGCCCACGTCTCTCACGCCCTTTACGCACCAACGCCCTACCCTTCTGATAAGTCTCAAGCTTCTTTTTAATCTTCCGCTCCTTCTCTTTCAAGTGACGTTTCATTCTCTCGATGTTTGTCTCACCAAGTCCACGCGTACCCACTCCACCACCCTGCCTTGAAAGCTCCATTCCCATTCCAAAGATTCTTGGGCCCATGTGCTTAATACTCGCAAGCTCAATCTCTAGCTGAGCCTCTGTAGTGCTCGCATGCTTTGCAAAGATTTTCAGGATCAAATCAAGACGATCCCACACCTGAATACCATGCTCTCGTAACGCCTCCCCTAGCTCATAGATCTGCCGAGACTTTAGTGATGCATTAATAACCAACACTGTTGCCTCCAGCTCTTCAGCATGCGGGCCAAGGTCTTCGATCTTCCCCTTACCCAAAAAGGTCTTTGGATGCGGCTGTGCACGACTCTGCATGGCCTCAACCACCTCAATCCCTCCATGGGTACTAATAAGTTCCTCAAGCTCTACCATGCGGTCTTTTGCATGGCTTGCAGAGACCTTTGGATGAACAAGGTCAATTAATATCGCTTTTTGTTGTTTTGATTTCATATAGGGTCCGATCGTCACTTATTTGATGCGGCTCTTTGCATCAGTGTATCAGAAAACCCGCAATCGTCGTCAACGACTGCGGGTTTGCGTGGGGTTCAGCTACTGATGATCAATGATCATCTGAGTTGCCGCAAGCAGACTGCCGAGCCTGTTTCTCGCGGTCGAAATCTCATTCGTGATCACACCGTCATTGAGCGACTGAGTCAGATTGAGAAGGCCCGAACAAGTGTTGATCAGCTGCTTCAGTTCAGAGAACTGCTTCTTGTCGACCAGGATGCGCGCAGCTCCCCAAGTGAAACTGATCAGGTTGAATGCCGGTCCCACCAATAGCTTTGGCAGCGGAACCTCTGGACCAGAGTCGGTCGCAGTGTCGAGCCCCAGAACCTTCTGTGCACTGAGACCTAGCAACGTGTCGATGTCGGCCAATGACTGCCTGACCACATTTTCTGGAGCACTACTCATGTTTCTTCTCCTCATGTAAAGAAGATAGGACATTGCCACGAAAT
>JABITQ010000053.1 GCA_018700535.1 Candidatus Uhrbacteria bacterium
CTTGTGGTTTTAATTGTTACCTCAGTAGCGTTTACAGGTCTTGATGATCTAGACATTGGCTATTCAGAGGAGCTTAGCAATGATATTCTACTGTCAGCAGAGAGTTGCGCAGAGGAAGCATTAATTCGTCTTTCACGCAGCAGCTCATACTCCGGTGGCTCACTTACTGTTGGAGAAGCTGCGTGCACAATCACAGTTACGGGGACACCCTGCGGATCTTGCACTATTGATGTTGCAGCGGTTGGTCAGACATATACGCGAAATATCCAAGTTGGCGTAACTGTCACTAGCGGAACAATCGATATTACATCTTGGTCAGAACAACCTTAGTACATATGGCTTCTATTACTTCACATTTAAGCGGCATCGGAATTGATGTTTCAGATCATCATATTCGAATCGCACACATCTCACGTTTTGGAGGAATCAAACACCTATATGAAATTAAGGTTCCGGATGGGCTTGTAACAGATGAGCGTGTTGTAGATCCGAAAGTGCTGAAAGAACTTGTGCTGAAAGAAATTAAAAACTCACCATACGCATCAGGTGAGTTTAATGTAACCGTGCTGATTCCAGAATCACGTGTATTTTCATCTAGTTTTATCATCCCCAAAAAAATAAAGGGAGCAGCGCTTCAGAGAGAGGCGATTAAACAAGGGCAGAAGGAGATTCCATTACCCATCAAGCAGGCATATGCCGCTGTATCCCAGGGGTCTAAGGAGGGGGACGGGGTACGATCAACGCTTTACTTGGTTGCGAAAGATGTATTGAATAATTTAAAAATGGCATTCGGTGTCGAGTCGTTTAAGATCGTGGCAATGGATGCTAATACAAAAGCTTTACTTAGGCTTTTTTCAAAATTTGCAGATAAGAAGTACAAACCGGAAAAGGCAAAAGATTTGGTGGGTGTCGTTGATGTTGGGCACACTTGGAGCACTGTAAGTTTTTACACACTCGCTGGCTCAAACGTTTATTCTCGCACATTGCAACACAACGGTCGTAAGGAAACGACCCCCAAAGGCAAAGAGCTTTTGTCGCAAATATCTGTGGACACTATTGTTTCAAGCCTAAAAGAGTCCGTGCTATACTTTGAGCAGAAAGGAGTAAAGATAAAGACCATAATGCTTGCCGGTGTTGAGGCAACCAGTGCAACGTTGCTTAAGTCTACTGCTGAAATCAACAAAGAGATTGTTGTTCAACCGATTGGCAAGTTAATCACTGTTCCATCAGTTGCGCCACAAAAACTTCACATTTACGGTGCAGCAATAGGTGCGGCGCTCAGGTCTTCGCATCCTCGCAAGTACGCTTATCAACACAATTTCATTACAGAGTAATCATTTCTATGAAACAAAAGAATCAGCTAGGATTTACCCTCGTCGAGCTTCTCGTGGTGATCGCCATCATTGGTGTGCTTGTTGCGATCATTTTCGTTGCACTTGATCCGGCAACACGTTTCCAACAGGCTCGTGACGCAGTAAGACAGAATGACGTCCATGAAATTTTGTCAGCCGTAAAGCTTGATCAAATTGACAATGGAGGATCGTACCTAACATCTATTGCAGGGCTATCAGCTGGAAATGTCTACATGATGGTTAATGGAGCAACGATGACAACTGGGTGTGATGATCAGAGTGTGGCTGGAAACTGTGACACAACTATTACAGCCGATGGATCTTGTGTGAATATCGCAGGGTTAGTAACAGAAGGATATATGGATGCTGTGCCTGTCAGCCCGTCACTATCAAGTATTGTGACATGGGACGACGGTTCAGGGGCGTCTGATGAAGGGACTGGTTACACACTCTCGATCAGCTCAACAGGAATCGCAACCGTGCGTGCATGTCAGTCTGAGTACAGCGGAAACTCAGAGATCGAGGCTGCTCGGTAAATTGAAGATTAACAAAAAAACGGGTTATCCCGTTTTTTTGTTTGAATACTCATGGTATAATTTCACTCGTATGAGATCTTGGATGCAATCACAAAAAGGTTTTACATTGATCGAGTTGTTAATCGTAATTGCGATTATCGGAATCTTGATTGCGATTGTGTTCGCAGCGCTTAATCCAGCAAAACGCTTTAGACAATCGCGCGATGCGGTGAGACAGAATGATGTGCAAGCTCTGTTAACTGCCATTAGACTTAACGAGGTAGATAATGGTGGGCAGGTGCTTCAAGAGATAGATGACATGACGTTGAACAATGTCTACATGGCTGTAAATGGTGGGGGAATGACAACTGGGTGTGATGATACAAATACCTATTGCGAATCAACTGTAGATGGAGATGGGTTTTGTGTAGATATTTCTGATCTGCTTGATGATGGGTATCTTGCCGAGTTTCCAATTAGCCCAAGCGGTGAAGTTGTTTGGGACGATGGGTCTTCCAATGGGGAGAATGGCTCTGGGTATACAATCGAAATAAACTCCGATGAGATTGTGTTTGTGAGAGCTTGTGAGAATGAGGATACGACGGTAGAGATTGAGGTGGCTGGATAAAGTTGATATTAAAAAAGTCCTCGACATTGTCGAGGACTTTTTTGTTAGCTCTTTGAACGCTTTCGTTTGTTTGGATCAAGTTGCATCTTTCTAAGACGCATTGATTTTGGTGTAACTTCGAGAAGTTCATCATCACCAAGGAATTCAATGTTCATTTCAAGTGTCATCTGTTTTGCAGGTTCAAGCTTGTCTGCAACACCTTCACCACTTGAACGCATATTCGTCTGCTGCTTCTCCTTGATAGGATTCACTTCCATATCCTCTGCACGTGCATTTTGCCCCAAGATCATTCCAGCGTAGACATCTACACCAGGACCAACAAATACAGTTCCACGGGCCTGGATTTTCACGAGGGAGAATGTAATGGTCTTTCCTTGAGCCATAGAGATAAGTGCTCCATGTGTTGTGGCAGCAATCTCACCAACGAATGGTCGGTACCCAAGAAGAAGAGTGTTTAAAATTCCTTGACCCTTTGTATCGGTCAAGAATTCGTTTCGGTATCCAATAAGTCCACGGGTTGGAATTTCGAAGATGAGGTGTGTTGTTCCGTGCTCAACACGCATGTCTTTCATCTCCCCGCGGCGTTTACTCATTTTTTCAATAACAGTTCCTGATAGCGCTTCTGGACATTCAATTGTCACTTCCTCAAAAGGCTCTACCTTCTTTCCTTCTTCTTCCTTAAAAATAACCTGAGGACGTGATACTTCGAGCTCATACCCTTCGCGACGCATCTTCTCAATTAAGATAGCTAGATGGAGCTCTCCGCGTCCTGAGACGATAAAACGACCATCACCCTCAGCTTTCTCTACGCGAAGCGCTACGTCGTTTAGGAGTTCGCGCTCAAGGCGCTCTTTGACATGACGTGATGTAGAGAACTTTCCTTCTGTTCCAGCAAATGGGGAAGTGTTCGCTCCAAAGGTCATACGCACGGTAGGTTCCTCGATTTCTAGGATCGGAAGAGCTTCAGCACCTTCTAGAGCAAGGATTGAATCACCAATCTGAACTTCTGGAATACCAGCAATGGTTACAATGTCACCAGCACGTGCTGTAGCAACATCTGCACGACCAAGGCCGCTGTACATTTGTAGAACGCTAAGCTTTTGCTTTGACTGTTTTCCGTCGCGCCCTACATGCAAGATCTGCTCACCTTGCTTTACTGTTCCATTTGCAAGTCGTCCCACAGCCATTCGTCCTTTGTAATTGTCGTAGAAAATATTTACTACAGGAATCTGTAGCGGTTTTGTGTCATCTCCGTCAGGGCCAGGAATATCGCGAAGAACTTCATCGAGAATAGGGGAGACATCTTTCATTGTTGTGATGTCTGGATCTGTTCCAGCAATACCTTGGATTGCTGATGCGTAGAGGACAGGGAATTGCGCTTGTTCGTCTGTTGCACCTAGGTCTACAAAAAGATCAAACGTTTTGTTTAGTACCCAGTCAGGACGAGATGCAGGCTTATCAATCTTGTTAACAACCAAAATGATCTTATGACCTGCCTCAAGAGCTTTCTTCAAAACAAACTTTGTCTGTGGCATTGGTCCTTCCTGTGCATCGACAAGAAGAAGACATCCATCAACCAAGTTCATAATGCGTTCAACTTCTCCACCAAAGTCAGCGTGACCAGGCGTATCAACAAGGTTGATCTTAGTGTCCTTCCAGTCAATGGAAGCGTTTTTTGAGAAGATGGTAATTCCACGTTCCCGCTCAAGTTCATTGGAATCCATGATAGTGGTTCCTGCAGTATCGGCATCACGAAACAAGTTGGACTGTTTCAAAAAGGCGTCGACAAGGGTGGTTTTCCCATGGTCAACGTGAGCGATGATGGCGATGTTGCGTATATCAGTTCTTTTCATAACGGCGGAAGAGTACTTGAAAAACAGGTTTTGGTCAAGGTTTTATTAATGAAAAAGAGCCACTATATAAGTGACTCCATTTCTGGTGCCGAGGGTGAGATTTGAACTCACGACACGTGGATTTTCAGTCCACTGCTCTACCCCTGAGCTACCTCGGCACTGGTGGGCATGGGAGGACTCGAACCTCCGACCTCGTCCTTATCAGGGACGCGCTCTAACCAGCTGAGCTACATGCCCGTCTTGGGCGGCGGTACTATAACAAATGGTTGGGGGAGTGACAAGGCTTGTTTACCCCCAAATACATTAAGAAAAAACTCTTAGAAACAAAAACATATGGCTTGCGCCATATGTTTGAACTTGTATCTCCAAATACACTTTTTCTACTAAGTGATTGCAACGTTTTACTCCGAGTATTCTCACAAATACTTGTCTGATGTGCCTTAGCACATCTCGACCTGAGATCAATGTCTCGCTCGAAGCGAGATATGTCCCTAAAAAGGAGGTGATCCACCCACAGCTTCCGCTACGGGTGCCTTGTTACGACTTCGTCCCTATCGTCAGTCCCACCTTCCGCCGCCCTACGGCGACGTTCGGGTGTTACCAACTCTCTTGACGTGACGGGCGGTGAGTACAAGACCCGAGAACGTATTCACGGCCACGTGGCTGATTGGCCGTTACTAGCGATTCCAACTTCATGAGGTCGAGTTGCAGACCTCAATCCGAACTGAGACCAGCTTTAAGGGATTAGCTCCACCTTGCGGTTTGGCAACCCATTGTACTGGCCATTGTAGCGCGCGTGTCGCCCTGGACGTAAGGGCCATGCTGATTTGACGTCGTCCTCACCTTCCTCCCGGTTGCCCGGGCAGTCTCTCGTGACACTTGTAACACGAGATAAGGGTTGCGCTCGTTACCCCACTTAAGGGAACAGCTCACGCCACGAGCTGACGACAACCATGCAGCACCTTCATAGCACCTTCGAAAGAGTCCTCTTTTCAGAGGATTTGCAGCTATGATTTAAGCCCAGGTAAGGTTCCTCGCTTAATATCGAATTAAACCGCACGCTCCACCGCTTGTGCGGGTCCCCGTCTATTCCTTTAGGTTTTAAGCTTGCGCTCGTACTACCCAGGCGGAGTGCTTAACGCGTTAGCTTGGTTGAACGGCTCTGAGAGGGTCGATACTCCCAAAACCTAGCACTCATCGTTTACGGCGTGGACTACTGGGGTATCTAATCCCATTCGCTACCCACGCTTTCGTCCCTCAGTGTCAGAAATGTTCCAGCAGACTGCCTTCGCCTTTGGTGTTCTTGTTGATATTAACGCATTTTACCGCTACACCAACAATTCCGTCTGCCTCTCCCATTCTCTAGTCTTAAAGTTTCACACGCAGCCTCCAGGTTGAGCCTGAAGATTTAACATATGACTTTTAAAACCACCTACGGACCCTTTACGCCCAATAAATCCGGATAACGCTTGGGGCTCACGTATTACCGCTGCTGCTGGCACGTGATTAGCAGCCCCTTATTCATAAGGTACCGTCATTTGTTCGTCCCTTATAAAAGGTGTTTACGACCCGAGGGCCTTCATCCACCACGCGGCATTGCTCCGTCACACTTTCGTGCATTGCGGAAGATTCTTGACTGCAGCCACCCGTAGGTGTCTGGGCCGTGTCTCAGTCCCAGTGAGCCGGGTCACGCTCTCACGCCCGGTATCCGTCGTAGCCTTGGTGAGCCTTTACCTCACCAACAAGCTGATAGAACATAGGCCCCTCTCGAACCGGCGGACCTTTCATCCTGAAGTTCATCAGGACAATATCGTGTATTACTTTGCGTTTCCACAAGCTATTCACGAGTCCGAGGTAGGTTACCAATGTGTTACTCTCCCGTTTGCCACTTTTCGTACTTTCCGAAGAAAGAAGAATCGTTCAACTTGCATGCCTTAGACATGCCGCCAGCGTTCATCCTGAGCCAGGATCAAACTCTCAATATAATTCTAGATAAATCTAGATTCTGCTATGACGTAATAAATTACGTCGAATGGCACAATAAATTGTGCCGAGGAATAAACGTTACAATCACACAATAGATAATTGTATGATTTGGAGATATTCAATTGTAATGAGCTTGTTAGGCCCGTTACAGTATTGAGGGCTCGTGAGATTGCTCTCAGAGACTCTCTCGAATCAACTCGATTCGTTTGTAACTTGCCGCGGCATTGTAGTAAAGCTTTAAAATAGTGTCAAGGGCTGGTGGGGGGAGATTGGGGACAGTTAATCTGATGGACAAAAGACCCCTTTTCTATTATCGTTTATAGTGTTCTGAGTCGTATGTCTGTGCAAGCAACCCATGCTGCATTGGTCGACAGGCAAGTTACTTTATTCAATTACAAGGTAACAGTACGCGATTTAGACACATGTAAGAATTACAACTGTAGAAATAGTTATGGCTGACAAAGAATTTGACCAAGAATTCGTTGAGTACATTGTCCGCGGAATCGTTAACAATCCAGATGATGTTCGAACAGAACGCATCGTTGACGAACGTGGTGTACTCATCACACTTCACATCAACCAAGAAGACATGGGTTATGTGATTGGTCGACAGGGTCAGACAGCTCGCGCAGTCCGTACATTGCTTAAGATCGTTGGGGCAAAGCAGAACGCTCGCGTAAACCTCAAGATCTATGAGCCAGAAGGTTCTCGTCGCCCACCACGTCGTGAAGATTCTCCCGACCGACGTCGTGAGGATTCCGACAGAGGAGGCAATGATGACTTTGGCGGATCTGATGACGATACGTCTGTAGACGATCTAGGAATCTAGATAAAATAAAAAATCGTGGTAGAGTAGTTCTACGACGATTTTTTGTTTGAACACTATGAAAAAATTCGACATCATTACAGTGATTCCAGATGCAGTTACACCTTATACATCGGCGTCTATTTTGGGTCGTGCACAGGAGGCTGAGCATATTGTGATCAACTCGCATGACTTGCGCACATGGACGACTGACAAGCACAAGACAGTTGATGACACGCCCTATGGTGGTGGTGCTGGAATGGTGATGAAAGTTGAACCATTTGATAAGGCGGTAAACGATTTAAAAGGTGAGAACGCTCGTGTGGTGATCACAAGCGCATCTGGAAAAACATTTACACAAGAAGATGCCAAGCGTCTTGCTGGGTATGATCAAGTAATCTTTTTATGCGGACGTTATGAGGGGATTGATCATCGTGTTGAAGAACACATTGCAGATGAAGCTCTATCGATAGGGAACTACGTACTAACCGGAGGTGAGCTCCCTGCGCTCGTGATGATTGATGCAATCGCTCGTATGGTCCCTGGTGTTGTACAGGCTGGTTCGCTTGAGACTGAATCGCATACAACTGAAGGTTATAAAGAACATCCACAATATACGAAGCCTGAAAACTATAATGAATGGATTGTACCGGCGGTGCTTCTGAGTGGAGACCATAAGAAGATTGCAGAGTGGCGAGAAGAAGAGAGTAAAAAGAAATAAAGAAAGAACGCGACCCCATAAGAAGGGTCGCGTTTTCGTTACGCCTTGTAGCTCGTTTAGTGACTGGGGATCGGAATGAAGTAGTTGAGCGTGAGA
>JABITQ010000052.1 GCA_018700535.1 Candidatus Uhrbacteria bacterium
GGTATTCCTGCAACGCATCCTTTGCTGTGGACGACAAGAACACGATCCGCGGCTTGTCACCCTTTCCGCGCACAGTAAACTCGTCACGTTTTAAATTCACCTGTTCAATTTTCAAATTTGAAAGCTCACTCACACGCAGTCCTGTTGAAAACAATAGCTCTAGCACAGACTTGTCGCGCAAACCAATCAACCCTTCACCGTACTTAGAAGGGGCTGCAAGCAAACGACTCAACTCATCAACTTCCAAAAACTCAACAGTACGCATTGTTTGTTTTGAAAGCTCAATCTTATCAGGAGCAAGTGATGAGATGTCTCGCTTTGCCAAATACTTTAATAGGGAACGCAATGCGATCAAGTGATAATTCTGCGTCGACTTTTTTAATGCTTCACCATCACGTCCGTGCATTTGTCGATTGAGCCACAGTCGATACTTGCGGACCATCTCGTCAGAGATTTTCTCGGGCAATGGGTTCTTTGCCCATGTTTGAAACCGGCGCAAATAAAAATCGTAGTTTTTAATTGTGCGCTCAGAACGCCCGCGCTCAACCTCAAGATACTCGAGGAATTGTGTGATGTGTGTAGAAAGTTTTGACATAGGCTACCTAAATTATACGACACTTAAACCAATCGCACGAACCTTTTGCCTATGATAGTATGTGCAAGACTTCTCCTATGAGAACCATGCACTCATTTTCAAAATTTATCAGCGCAATTGCCCTCATGAGCCTCCTCATGTGTGGCTTTGTGTTCTCCGGCACACTTGGTTGTAATGCCTCAGGAGATTCTAGCGAACTTGTTGGGGGATATTGCTCAACGGAACACGTAACTACCCCAACCATCTGGTCATGGAGCGATGCACACCTAGCGATCGCAGCAAAAAAAGTCGCCCTCCCAGTACTTGCTCTTGTTGCTTTGTTAACAATCCCACTGATCCAAAAACGGCACGATCCATCACACAGCTTTTGGACACGGATCATCGAGCCGACATTACTTGGCTATAAACACAACGTATTCATACCCCAACTTTCATCAGCTCATGGTTGGTAGCCCTCCCTTTTCTACTCGCTACTTACCTACTCACTACTAATAATTTCTACATATGGATCACCCACAACACTCAGCACCACGCCCACCAGAGCCAAAGCACTCACACGGCGTACATCACACAAAAAACTTTTTTGACATCCTTCCTTCAAAGCAGGCGTTCTGGCTAGGGTTTGCAACAGCAGTCCTTTCAATCGGAACCCTCGGATTCATCATCCTCGGAAGCTGCATGCTTCAGGGAGACTGCGGAGTAACAGGAATCGCTGCTGCAGACTCTGCTGGGTCTGGCGCGGACACTGTAAAAGCAGCTGACGTTGCGGCGGCTCCAGCGGCTGCAGTTGCTGCAGGAACAATCCCTGTTGTCACAGATGGTGACTACATCCGCGGAGATGTAAATGCACCGATCACAATTATTGAATACTCCGACTTTGAATGCCCATACTGTGAGCGCTTCCACCCAACCATGGAGCAGGTCATGGAGGACTACGCAGGACAAGTACGATGGGTTCTCCGATCATTCCCACTTTCTTTCCACCCAAATGCTGAGGACGCAGGTGTCGCAGCTGAGTGCGCAGGACAGCAAGGAAAGTTCTGGGAGATGGGAGACGAGTTGTTTGCAAACCGCGCTCGACTTGGAGATGACTTCTACTACGAAACTGCAGCAAAGCTCGGTTTGAACGCCGGCACCTTCACAACATGTTACGAAGGAGACGAAGCTCGCGACAAGATCCAGAAGCAAGCACAAGATGGTGCAAGCGCTGGTGTAACAGGAACACCTGGATCATTCATCATCGACCAAGACGGAAACGCAACACCAATCAAGGGAGCGCTTCCATACAGCTCAGTAGCTGCTGCGATCGATAGCATGCTCTAAGGCAAGAAAACTGGTAATCAAAAAACAGACCCTTAACTGGGTCTGTTTTTATTAGACAATTTGCAAAGCTGTCTTCAAAGTCTGAACATCTGCCTCTATGCGCTTTATTCTCTCAAGAGTAAAAAGGCGTTCTTGATCGAGTCGTTCGAGAATCTGACCCTGCTGATCAAAGCGTGTCACAACTGTTTCTTTCAAGCTATCAAATTCTTCCTTTGAAGGAAGTTTGTCGATCTTCTCCGACATCTCAAGAAGCTTCTCGATGATTTTATCTTCAGTTTCCATAGTCATTAAATACTACCAAATAAAGACGATGTCTAACAGCTATTCTCCTGCCTGATACTTTGCCAAGCGATTGATTCCAAGTGTTACTAATGCAGCAAGGAAGAATGCGGAGCCGAGAGAGAAGACTGAGGTTAGCCCAACGAGTAGCAATAGCATCACGACTCTTCCGGCAGACAATGACATTTCTCGAAGCACTGTGTACTCATCTACATAATGACCTGAGTCGGCAGCTTGCTCGTACATCATTGTGTCCATAGGTGTGCGGAGCATGATTGAGCCAAAGCTATGGAAGGTAGAGGCAGCAAACACACCGACAACTGTTTCAACCAATCCTTTACCAACCCACCCAAGTGCGTAAATTCCAGTACCGAGCTTGAGCATCTTTTTCACAGAACGTTTGTCTGCCTGCTTTCCGACAAACAACTCGAGGGCTAATCCGATAATAACGATCACTGATGTAAACAAACCGACGTTTAGATAATCTCCTTCAAAGAGTGTGTAGAGAAAAATTGGCCAGACAGTAAACCCAACAATATTCTCCGCACCGAGAGACATCATCGAGATCGACATGCCACGAAACTTTTTTGAGAATAATTTTTGGAATGATTCAAAAAACCCAAACTCGTACTCAACATCGAAGCGCGGAAGAAAGATCAGTGGGACAATCGATGTTCCTGCAATAATCATTCCAACGAAAAAGTTCAGCTGATGTCCGTAGGTCATGATGATGTATCCAGCAACAATCGGAGCGATCACACCAATGAGACGCTGTGCTGCATAAAAAACCCCCACTTGAGACCCTCGCTTTTTCTTGTCTGTAAACTCAGCAAAATCAATATTAAACGGAGACCAATAAAATCCACTCACTATCATGAGTCCAATCATTCCAGTACCCATAAGGACATATGGATTTATTGCTGAACCTGAATCAAGCAAAAAGAATACCCAGTAAAACACCATCAACCCGAGCGTTCCAATAATCATCGAGATTACCAATCCGATGCGCGAAAATATTTTTGCTGCAACAACGTGGAAGGGAAGCTTGAGGGCAAAGTTGATTGCGTACCAAAGGAGCACGAGTTGAATGGAGAATCCAAAAAATTCATATAGGAAGATTGCGAGGAACCCTCCAACTAGAGAGGAGGCTGTGAAACCAAGCAGTCGGTTTGTTGCAAGCGCAGGAAGCGCAGGGACATGACCGATCGAATGTCTGTGGTGACGAAATGGGTGTGATTGGTTTGGATGAGTCTTTGGCATAGTAGTGACATTATAACATTGACAGTGAAGTCCGGCTCGTATGTAATGCACAAACCGCAATCAAGCGGACCGCTGGGAGTGCGCGCAGGACTGCTCGAAAGGGAGTCCGCCCTAAGACGCATTGCTCGGCATGGATGAACAATGGGATCGAAATCAACGCAACCGAGACAACGACGAAAAAATGCTCGTCAGCAACTGCAACTCGCGATCACAGAAGGAGAGAAGGATATTCCCCAGTCGCGCTTCAATAGCGCGCGGCAGCTCCTTCAATCCGGACTGACCCTCAAACAAGAGCATGTTGCTTCTCTCTTCCAGGTTCCTGGAAGAGTGGTGGAAGCAGACATCTCAGACTTCGGTCAGATCGTCATCTTGTACGACAACGAGGCTGAGTTGGTTATTGCGCTCTGGAAGGGATTCTCTGAGGAGGGACTGGATCTTGGAATGTGCGTCGTAGCGAAGTTTCCGCGTACCAATACGATTTCGTATCTTCACTTCCCTGATAGAAGCAGCGAGCCTGCATACGTCAGAGAAACTCGGTTCGGGGAGTGCTCGATCCATTGGGGAGAGGAAGAGTTCACAGCCACACTACGCACACAAAAGTTCAGCAACTACTATCTCCATCTCGATGAAGATAGTGGAAAGCACATACTCCTCGCCACCAACGATGGAGCAAGGGTAATGTGTTTCAGAGGAGGAGACACTGATCCGTACGAAACATTTCATGCAGAAAGTGGACATGTGCTTGATCCCATCAGAGTCATCAAAGAGATCGGAACAAACGAACATCGAGCTGTGATGGTGAATTGTAGCGAACTACCAGGTGGTGCATGGGTTCAGGATGCCCAAATCATGATTGAAAACACATGGGTAAGCAAAGTCTATAAAGCCATTCACATCAAAAGCTTTGGACTCAGAAAACTCACTCCGGACACCGAACCAACACACTGTTTCGTTGCACGGTCTTTTGAGAACAAAATGTTGCTTGTTCACCCAGATGGAGAAATCGATCTAGGTGATGGCTGGGACTTCTGCGAAGAAGCAGTTCATGTGCTCGATGATGGACGTCTCATCTTACATAACATGGGCACCAAAGTTCTGTTCGACCCGCTCAACCCTGGTTGGGGTCCATACACTGGGATCCACCTCGCGCAGTCAGTGCAATACTGGTCAAAACCCAGTGTTGGTGACCGCACTCTTGATTATCTGGTTGTGCTGGGTCAAGGGACGTACAAGCAGCACGAAGTCCGAATCCACATGCTTGGGATACCTAGAGGTCATTTCAGCGTCAATGAACCACTCTTCGGAGCCACCGACATGCTGATCGTCGGTGATGTGATTCTGACCCAAACCAAAAATAGGCTTGGGCAACGCGTCCTGCACTGGAATCGTGACTGGTGGTACCCTTCTCCAGCTTTGTCGGGGAATCTTCCACTCCATGGTGACTTTGGTCGCCTCAAGCAAGTTGGCCCACACAAGGTGATGAGCTGGAAGTGCGAAGGCAACAACTTTGCTGTGATTATCTACGACACACAAAGCAAAGCCTTTCGCTTTTAACTAGAATCGCCGCAAATAACCCCTGAACCCCGCTGTACGAGTGGGGTTCTTCTTTTACCCAAATCATTGACACAATAGCCGATATTAGCTACGCTACCACCGTTATTCACTTATCAAGGACGTTTTCTTGGATAAGGATTGAGCTCCTTTCTCTAGGATAACGCCACGAAATATACCTATGCTCACAGCAAAGAAAAAGCAGAAGATCATCACAACGTACCGAACACACGCGTCTGACACTGGGTCACCGCAGGTACAAATCGCTATTTTAACAGCAGAAATTGCTGACCTCACCAAGCACCTTAGAGGTCACAAGAAGGACAACTCATCACGCCGCGGTTTGATCAAGAAAGTAAACGAACGCCGCCGCCTATTGCAGTATCTTGAACGCGAAGACGAAAAGGCTTTTACCAAGCTCAAGACTGCTCTTGCACTGAGATAATTTAGAGAACCCCCGCCTATAAGCGGGGGTCTTCTCGTTTTTAACTGGGCCATTATTTTTTCGGCCCCAAATACTATGTTTAAGCACAAAGACCAACGTGTCGGAGTTTTTATCGACACACAAAATATGTACTACTCTGCGCGAAACCTTTTTAAACGCAAAGTAAACTTTAAGAACATCGTGGAGGACGCTGTGGCAGGACGAAGACTTATCCGCGCAAATGCCTACGTTGTTCGCACAAAGGGAGAGGAGGAGCGACCATTTTTTGAAGCCTTGCAGAAGTCCGGAATCGAGACTCGAGAGAAAGAGCTTCAGGAGTATCAGAATGGAAACAAGAAGGCAGACTGGGATGTAGGTTTGGCAATCGATGTCGTACAGATGCTCGACATGCTCGACGTGGTAGTCATCGCAAGTGGTGACGGAGATTACATTCCGCTCGTTGAGTACTGTCAGGGACGCGGACGCATGGTTGAGATCATGGCGTTTGGTGAGACAACTTCATCAAACCTCCTCGACTACGTTCACGACTACACAAACCTTTCTGAAAACAGACGTCGTTACCTTATTGGACCCATCCTAAAAGGAGGAACTAAAAAGGTGACTAAAGGCAAGACAAAAGAAAGTGCACCAGAACCAGAAGAAGAGAAGCAGGGTTTCTTCATGGCCACAGACAACGATGACCAAGAAGAAAACCGCGGACGTCGATTAGAATTTTAAACGCAGGGGACCGGGCGCGATGTTTTGAGAACGAAACCAATTCGTTCATAACACATCGCGCCTAGTGCCGATATAATTATTCACCCTCCTGTAGAGACACAAAGATTTCGAGTATTGCTCGACGTCTTGAGCCTCTACAGGACACACACATATGAAAGAACAAACGTTCAAGACACAATGGGGAGGCAAAGAGCTCTCCATTAAAGTGGGTAAACTCGCCCAGCAAGCAGGAGGTTCATGTTTGGTTCAGTACGGCGACACTGTCGTCCTTGCAACCGCAACCATGAGCTCATACAAACGTGACGGACTAAAGTGGTTTCCGCTCATGGTCGACTTCGAAGAAAAGATGTACGCCGCAGGCCGTATCAAGGGATCACGTTTCATGAAGCGTGAAGGGCGCCCAACAGACGAGGCTGTTCTCACTTCACGAACCATTGACCGCGCACTACGCCCACTCTTTGACCACACCATTCGCAACGACATCCAAGTAATCGTTACATGCCTCACCTTTGATGGTGAAAACGATCCAGACGTTGTTGGACTCATCGGTGCATCATGTGCACTTCATATGAGTGACATCCCATGGAATGGTCCAATTGGAACAATCCGAATTGGTCAGGTAGAAGGTGAGTGGGTTGTAAACCCAACCTACGAGGAGCGAGAGAATTCTGTGCTCGACCTCATGTTCTCCGGAACAAAGGATAAGGTGATCATGGTTGAAGCTGGTGCCAACGAAGCTACTGAGGAAGTTGTTCTTGGTGGGTTCTGGCACGGAATGGACCAGATGGAAGCTCCAATCAAGTTGATCGAGGAAGTTCGTGCAGCTGTTGGAAAGGAGAAGCGCGACATGACTGCATCTGAGGATGCTGAAGACCAGGAAGTTGTAGATACTCGCAAAAACATTGAGGATCTTGCACGACCGTTTATTACAGAACAAGTAAAAGAGCTTTTCTTCGGAACTCCACAAGCCACAAAGGGTGACCGTGGAGCACAGAAAACTGAATTGAAAGAACGCACAAAAACATTCCTTACTGAAAAAGGAATTGAGGAAGAGGAGATTGGTTACGGAACAGGCATTGTGCACGAGACCCTCGAAGCAGAGGTCTCGCGCGCAATCGTCGAAGAAGGGAAGCGTGTTGATGGACGCTCAGTAACAGAAATCCGTGAGCTCATCTCGGAGACAGGCATCCTTCCACGTGTTCACGGATCAGCTCACTTTAGCCGCGGAGAAACACAGGTGGTTACTGTCGTTACTCTCGGATCACCTGGAGACGAGCAGTTGCTCGATGGAATGGAAATCGAAGGAACAAAGCGTTACTTCCACCACTACAACTTCCCTCCGTACTCTGTTGGTGAAGTAAAGCCAATGCGTGGGCCATCACGTCGTGACATCGGTCACGGAGGTCTCGCAGAGAAAGCATTGATGCCAATGATGCCGGACAAGGAATCTTTCCCATACACCGTACGTGCTGTTTCAGAGGTGCTCGGATCAAATGGATCTAGCTCAATGGGATCTACATGTGGATCAACTCTCTCGCTCATGGACGCTGGTGTACCTATCAAGGCGCCTGTAGCTGGAATCGCGATGGGGCTTGGTTACATCGATGACAACAACTGGAAAGTTCTAACCGACCTTCAAGACCTAGAGGATGGTAAGGGAGGAATGGACTTCAAGCTTGCTGGGTCACGTGCAGGTATCACTGCAATGCAGATGGATACAAAGACTGACGGACTTACTCGTGAGATTATCGAACAAACATTTAAGCAGGGTTACGACGCACGCATGGAAATCTTGGATGTTATGGATGCTGAGATTTCTGCACCACGTCCTGAGCTCTCAGAGTACGCACCACGTATCATTTCACTCCGCATCAACCCAGAGTTGATCGGGAACGTCATTGGACCTGGTGGAAAGATCATTAACGGAATGATTGCTGACACAGGTGTTGGATCTATTGATATCGATGACGACGGTTTAGTCATGATTACTTCAACAGATGCAGCAGGTGCAGAAGAGGCAAAGCGTCAGATCGAACTCCTCACCAAAGAGGTGAAGGTAGGGGAGATCTATAAAGGAAAGGTTGTCCGTATTATGGACTTCGGTGCAATCGTTGAATTCCTTCCAAAACGCGATGGAATGGTGCATGTAAGCATGATGGCACCTTGGAGAGTTGAAAAGGTTACAGATATCGTTAAACTAGGAGAAGAAGTCATGGTCAAGGTAATGGAGATGAATGACGGGAAAACAAGTCTTTCAATGAAAGACGCACCTGGTAATAAACTCCCTGAACGTCCAGCACCAAGAGAGCGCTCTGTAAGCAGCGACCGCCGACCACCGCGTGGACCACGTCCAAGCAGTGATAGTCGACCTCCACGTCGTCCTGCACCAGCAAAGCCAAAGACCGACGCATAAACTCATGCAACGATTAAACATTCCACTTTCTAGTCACAGGAGAACAACCCGTCGAAACCGGCGGGTTGTTTGGGTTCTGGCTGCATTCCTACTTGTTTCAGCAATACTAACCTCCCGAGCAAGTACACTCTGGCTTTCACGAACAACAATTTTTGCAGCAGCACCAGACAATACAGTTGCTGCCATTCAATTAATCTTGAATAAAAGGACTCTCGAGCACCAACTCAACCTATTAGGTAATATTCCCCTTATTTCTAATAGATCTCTAACCATTAAAGACCTCACACCTTATACACATGGTGAGATTGGTTGGTTTTTTACTGAATCCGGTAGCCACATGGTCGCAGTCCGTTCTTCTGACGATTTACCAGAAGAACTCCTCAAAAACTACGGCGTTACACAGAAGCGAGTAAATAGCACCGTATTACTTCTCTCTGAATCCTTGGTTTCCGTAAGCGGAATGGAAGAGCGGACAATAATCCACGTGTTTCCAAGTCTTTCCAAACAACTGGGTCAGATTTCATTTCCAAGTACTGACATTGATGGATCTCTAGTCATCAAAGGAGACCAGTACAGAATCTTGTTTAATAAAGGAATCAAAACAAAGAACGAAGTTCGAGTAATGACAGACACGGCATTGTCTTTGTCCACGCCAGAGCTGCCAAAGCAGGTAATGGAACAGATGAACTCCCTGGTAAAAGGAATTGTTCCAATTGGAAACGACTCGCTTGTCTCTGATGTGGTGAGTATGTTTTCCGGAAACCTTTCGTATTTGCTAAACACGAGCGACTCAGGGAATTCCTATGTAATTCATGGGCAAATTGATGATCAAGTAGATGTTCCGACATTGATTCAAGAAATTAGTGCACAAAACAGCCCGTCAATTGAACAAACACAGCTTCAAGATGGGACAACAATGGAAACCCTTCATTCTGATCCTGATCTAATCTCCTTAGAAGAGGTTTCGGTGGATGGAAACACCATCTTGCGTTCTGATACACTCTATACACATGAAAACACTGGATACTTAACCGTATCGGACAACCAGGAGATGCTCACACGATGGATTACCGAACCAGAAGGGGATCAGATCGACCTTGGCAACTGTTCAGCAAATATTCTTTATCTAAACCCGGCACGACTACTCTCTCAAGCACAGACGCAATCAATGAGTGGGTCTGTTGGAATCTTCTCTAGTCTTTTGTCTCGTTTTTCCCATGTTTCTGTTGAGACCAAAAAGGATTCAACTGTAATCAGGCTCTGTAGTGAATAAGTGTGGATAACATCTGTATAACTAGTACTAAGTGTGGATAAGTTTTCACAGTAAGTTATCCACTTGAACACAATGTGTTCTCACTTCTCGTTTTTGACCCTCAATTTAGCACCAAAACATACATTGACTTTCGGGTCATTTTTTGGTATTATCTATATATCGTTCTTTGACATCAACTCTTGGGAGGTTTTCCGAATGTGCCGACTAGCTTGTCGGCGGCCACCCCACGGCCGTATGCACATTCGGACAACGTCTCGCCACTCTACTGTTCTGATTCAACAAAACAAAAACAAAATCAAAACAGTCTAGGTTAGCTTGCGCCAAGTTGGCTTTCGGGCCTTCAGCAGGTAAAACCAATGAATGGTAGAGCGGAAGGGTACACACATAAGCTTTGGTAGAGTCCGCCGATTTGGGCGCTGAGTTTTTCTCTTGATACATCAAGACAAGGACCCAGTGCCTTCAGACGCCGATTCCCTCAGCTACGCTAGGGCTTCACTCATATAAATATCTATTTAGGAGTGCAAGCCCTTTTTAGTTTCCTAATTTCTATATAGACTCTTTCTCTTTTTGGAAAAATAATGCTACTCTGTGCTCATTAGCAGTGAAAAAAGTTATATGAAAGATACATTCATGCAGACAATGAAAGATCAGCTTTTAGCAGAAAAAACACGGCTCGAAAACGAGCTTTCTAAATTTGCTCACAGAAATCCAAACTCAGCAGATACTGATTTTAAAACCGATTTCCCAAACCACGGTGACAAAGAAGATGAAAATGCTTCTGAAGTTGCTGAGTTCTCAAACAACCTCTCACTCGAAGACGAGCTCGAGAAAGCGCTTCGCGATGTTGAGAAGGCACTCGTGCGAGTAGAAGAGGGGAAATACGGTACTTGCAAGTACTGCAATCAAGAGATCGACGAAAGACGCATTCAGGCGCGCCCAACATCAAGCTCTTGTATCCAATGTAAAAAAACATTGACTCAAGAAGTTTAATGCGTGCCACAAACATCTATTTCTGGCTTATTCCAACCTCGATCATCGTCTTGGTTGATGAATGGCTCAAATATATCTCACTTCAAAGACTCCCTTCAGAAGGGAGTCTTGTGGATCCTGGCTTAATCGAATTCGCGATCCACAAAAACTGGGGCATTGCCTTTGATATCCCTTTCAAACTCGAGTTAGTTATCATCATTTCCATCATCATTGGAATATTCCTGGCAAAAACCGCAGTAAGGCATATCACCTCTCATCCAAAAATTTCTTTCGCAAGCTTGATGATCATTGTTGGTGCCCTAGGAAACCTATTCGATAGAATTTATTACGGCTTCACTGTCGATTACATCTTGGTGCTTGGACGATCAGCCATCAACATCTCTGATCTTGTCATTATCCTTGGAGTAATCCTATTACTTCTTGCGTCCCGAAATGAAAAGCATCACACGCACTAAGCTGCATTAATTGACACGCACAAAAAATCCACGTAGCCTTTAAACATATCCTCCCACTAGTTGGGAGGTTTATGTTTTACATCACATCAAGCGCTATTATTGGTATCACCGCGGTGCCAGTACAAATCGAAACACATGTTGCGTTTGGCATGCCACACTTTAAAATTGTTGGCTTACCAGACATGACAGTAAAAGAATCACGCGACAGAATCCGTGCTGCGATCAAGCAGAGCGGTTTTTTGTTTCCACGTGGCAGGATCACAGTCAACCTAGCTCCAGCAGATATTAGAAAACAAGGTCCTTTGTATGATCTGCCAGCTGCGTTATCCATTCTTGCGGCAACAGGGCAGATCACGTACTCAAGCTTAAACGACAGCATTGTATTAGGAGAACTAGCTCTCAACGGAGAGGTTCGACCTGTCCCGGCGGCATTAAGTGCAACTGTGATGGCTAAACGAGAGGGGATTTCGAATATCTATGTCCCAGAGAAAAATATTCAGGAGGCCGTGGCTGTTCAAGGTGTTAATGTATTTGCAATTACCTCTCTAACACAAATTGTTGATCATCTAAACGGCGTCGCTCTTATTGAACCAACTGTCACAAAGCCTCGAAAAAGCAGAACGACTTACAACACCGACTTCAAGCATATTAAAGGCCAAGAGCTTGCAAAACGAGGAATTGAAATTGCAGCATCTGGTGGCCACAACATTTTATTGAGCGGCCCACCGGGCACTGGGAAGACTCTATTGGCCCGATCACTTCCATCAATCCTCCCAGAGCTTAGCCACAACGAGGCTGTAGAGGTCACAACCATCGCATCTGTCGCCGGAACGCTCATTGGCGGCCATGGGCTGATTCGCGAGCGACCGTTCCGCACACCGCACCACAGCGCCTCTGCTGTCTCATTAGTTGGTGGAGGTTCGTGGCCAAAACCAGGTGAAGTCTCGCTTGCTCACCGAGGTGTCTTGTTCTTAGACGAACTCCCGGAATTCTCTCGTCATGTTTTAGAACACCTGAGGCAACCACTCGAGGACGGTTTTGTCACAATCAGTCGCGCAACAGGAACGGTTCGCTTTCCAGCAAGGTTTCTTCTTGCTGCCTCAATGAACCCCTGCCCATGCGGCTACCTCTCTGATCCTTTCCGCACATGCGAATGCACACACGGAAACATTCGTCGTTATCAAAAAAAGATTTCTGGTCCACTGTTAGATCGTTTCGATCTCATCATTGATGTCCCACGTCTTGAGAGCAATAAGCTTCTTACAGACGAACTCAGCGAAACCTCGAGTGTTATTCGAGAGCGTGTCACCAAGGCGCGCAAAACACAAAGTGATCGCTTCAAACAAAGTGATCTGCTCACCAATAGTGAAATCCCTCAATCACAACTCGACAACCTTTGCCTCCTCACCCAAGAAGCAAAGCAACTCGTTGAGCTTGCACTCAATCAACACAAGCTCACCCCACGCGGCTATGCACGTGTGCGCAAAGTCGCCCGAACAATCGCAGACCTTGAAGGATCAACAACCATTGAGATCAATCACGTCGCTGAAGCGTTGCAGTTTCGACAGCAATCTACCCAGGAGCGCACCTAGGTCTCACAAACAAAAAACGGGCCTTACAGCCCGCCTCCATATCTGATCCACACATACCCGATCATCAGTCCCAAAATCCATATCACACCAATCGCATCCATCACACGCATGCGCTCAGTAAACGATCCCCAATCATCCCAACCCCCATACTTCCACGCCCACCTGCGACCAAAGATCAAACAGGCAACCAAGGCAATAATACCGAACACTGGAACAAGTGAGAGTAGAAACCAAAAATAAAGTCGTGCACCAAAGGTCCACCCCTGCGTCCAAAGCAATGCACCGAGTGCAGGTGTGCGTAGGTAGCGCACTTTGCGTTTTTCGTCTGGCTCTAGAACCAAATGAAATCCACAGTCCTGACACGACTCGTTCCATGCCTCAACTTTTTGCAAACAACTTTTACACTTCCTCCCTTTCATACCAAACAAGTATACCAAAAAAGAGCGTCTTGTTGACGCTCTTTTTATCTGACGTAATCAAGTGGGTTTTGGAACCTTCCGTTTTTGATAATTTCGAAGTGAAGATGCGTTCCTGTTGACCGACCAGTTGTTCCAGTCTGAGCCAAGGCCTGCCCCGTACTTACAACCTCACCATAGCTTACATAGTTCTTTGAGTGATGAGCGTAACGTGTAACAAACCCATCGCCATGATCAAGCTCAACAGTTAACCCATACCCATTGCGCCAACCACTATAGATAACAACACCTCCACGCGCGGCATAACTGAATGTTGAATAGTCACCATCAACATCAAGCCCTGTGTGACGCCATCCGTAGTACTGAGTAATCACACGCCAGTCTGTTGGCCACACCCAACCGCCACTTGATGAAGTTGTTGATGGTGCGGTAAACAACTTTGCAACAGATGCTGATCGTCGTGTTGTTGAAACTGGTGTAGGTGGCTCACCATCAATTAGCAGAAGCTGATCTCCGATCGACAGGGCATTTGCACTTGCAAGACCATTCTCTTTTATAATCGTATCGACTTCCACGTTATACGAATTGGCAATGCGAGAGAGTGTGTCTCCGCTCTTAACCGTATAAAGCACGCCGTCTTGAGCAAGAATATCGAGTGTGTCTCCTGGACGAATCGTACTTGTGAACGTAAGGCTGTTTGACCAAAGAATCGTTGAGATGTTTAGACCAAACCTTTCAGCGATCTGCCCAATCGTATCTCCTTCTTGAACAAGATAAGACTCTGTCTCGCTTCGCTTTGGCACTTCAGGTCGCACATCCTCAGGCTGCCCAACCTCTGGTGAAGTGAAGCCTTCGAGATCATCGAGATCAATATACGTTCGTGCATCGATAACAGAATCGCTTAGGTAACTGGAATGTGTTCCAAGTGTCACTCTAAGGTCTCCAGCTTCAACCACCTCCACAACATCTGCATCATCAGAAGCAACTAGTTGATACAGCAACGACTCCTGTCCAAACGTTTCTGCACGGACATCACGCGCCTGTAAGTTTACGTAACCAACAGAGAGGACAATGAGTACGATAAGCACATGCCCAGCGTACTTGTTTGAAATAATATAAATGAATCGATGCTTAGCGGGTCGAACCAATCGCTGGATCAATCGTCGAATAGAAAAGAATACTCTATAAACTGGCACACCAATATGACGCGCAAAAAATAATCCCACTACCATTAGCGGAGCTGTAGCGCGCCCAAGAAACTTTGCAATGTGACGCTTTAACACAATAAGCCCCCCAAGCAATTTAAGGGCAATGCGTACAAAAAATTGTTTAACAATTAGGCTTATAGAGTTCGTTTAATTCAGCTGCGATTCTAGTCTGATTATACACGATCGTCAATCATCTTAGTGCGGGGTTGTTGTTCCTTCTCGGCCGTAGTCGTCTTCAAAACGTTCGATGTCGTCCTCGCCAAAATAATCTCCAACTTGAACTTCGATTATTACCAGTGGCTCTGTGCCCACATTCTCCCATCGATGCTTTGCTCCGACAGGAACCGAGATCACATCTCCAGGTTTTGCATTCACAAACTCATCATCAATTGTGGCTCGGCATGTACCCTCAACAACAATCCAATGTTCTGATCGACGTTGATGCCGCTGATAAGAATTTCTTTTTCCAGGTTCGACTGTGTGTTTTTTTACCTGGTACGAATCTTGAGTTTCATAGATATCATAATGTCCCCACGCTCGAATGTTTTCTGGCAACTGATCACTCATATGGATTTAATGAAACGTTTTATAACCGAGTCGGTGTATCGGACAAGCACCGTGTTCTTTAATTGCATCGCGATGCACTTTTGTTCCGTACCCTTTATGTGTAGTAAATTCGTACTGCGGATATTGCTCATGTGCCTCGCGCATAATCCTGTCTCGTGTCACTTTAGCAATCACACTCGCGGCGGCAATCGACATGATCTTTGTGTCTCCTTTGATAACACCTTGTTGAGGAATCTGGATTTCTGGAATCGTCCATGCGTCCACCAGTGCATAGTCAACATTCTCAATTCCTTCGATGGCCCTCCTCATCGCAAGGTATGTTGCGGGCCTGATCCCAATCTTGAAAATCTCATCTGCACTCACGATACCAGCAGCCCATGCAACTGATTGCTCCTGAACAAGAGGGAACATGGCTTCACGCGCCTTCTCGGTCATCAGTTTACTGTCGCGTAATCCTTCAAACTCAGAATCAATTGTTAGAATTACGGCACCAGCCACCACAGGCCCAGCAAGTGCTCCGCAACCGGCTTCATCAACACCTACAATTGCCCTATATCCATTGGCCAAAAGTGCTTTTTCGTATTCAAAGGTGGGGGATATCTTGATTGACATGAAGTTGTTATTTTCCTAGAATATTGGTGTTTTTTAAAGTGATCGTTGTCAAAGCCTCGAGAGTTGATTCTCTCGGACATCGTCTCACATATAACCAAACTATGACCATTATACAATACGCTATCGGAGCCGGGATTCTCGCGCTTCTCTACGCCGCTTTTCTAACACAATGGATCTTGAAAGCCCCAGCTGGGGAAGGAAAGATGAAGGGGATTGCACTCGCAATCCAAGAGGGAGCTAGCGCTTACATGGCGCGTCAGTACAAAGTGATTACTGCAATTGGAGTCATCATGTTCTTCATCCTCGGGTTTACTCTTGGATGGACACTCGCAGCCGGCTTCCTTGTAGGAGCTGTTCTCTCAGGCCTTACTGGTTTTATTGGCATGAGTGTATCTGTGCGTGCGAACGTTCGTACAGCTGAAGCTGCAAAGTCAGGCGTTGGCCCAGCAATGGACATGGCTGTGCGTGGTGGAGCCGTCACAGGACTCTTCGTTGTTGGATTCGCTCTGCTCGGAGTTGCTGGATTTTACGGAGCAACTGGAGATGTGCACGCGTTGATCGGTCTCGGATTTGGAGGATCACTCATCAGTGTGTTCGCACGTCTTGGTGGAGGAATCTTCACAAAGGCTGCAGATGTTGGTGCTGACCTCGTTGGTAAGACAGAGGCAAACATTCCTGAGGACGACCCTCGTAACCCAGCTGTGATCGCAGACAATGTTGGTGACAACGTTGGTGACTGCGCAGGAATGGCAGCTGACCTTTTTGAAACTTACGCTGTGACCTGTGTTGCAACCATGCTTCTTGGTGGATTGCTCTTTGCAGGAAACGAAGCTGTTGTGCTTTACCCACTCGCTCTAGGAGCTGTTGCAATCGTTGCATCTATTGCCGGAACTTGGTTCATCAAGATTGGTAAGGACGGCAACATCATGAAGGCTCTTTATAAGGGTCTCGCAGTTGCAGGGATTTTGGCAGCCGCTGGGTTCTACCCAATTACACAAAACATGCTCTCAGGTATTGAGGGAATCAACACCATGAACGTGTACTACGCAGCCCTACTTGGACTCGTTATCACAGCGCTCATGATCATGATCACTGAGTACTACACAGCAACAGAATACAAGCCAGTGCAAAAGCTTGCGGAAGCATCTGAGTCTGGACATGGAACAAACATCATTGCTGGTCTTGCACTATCAATGAAGTCTACAGCGCTTCCAGTACTTACAATCGTTGCTGGAATCCTTATCGCATTCCAACTCGCAGGACTCTTCGGAATCGCGATCGCTGCGATGGCAATGCTCTCCCTTACAGGAATCATTGTTGCTATGGATGCGTACGGACCAATCACAGACAACGCTGGTGGAATTGCTGAGATGGCAGAGCTACCAGAAGAAGTCCGTGAAATTACAGACAAACTAGATGCTGTTGGAAACACAACAAAGGCAGTAACAAAAGCTTACGCAATTGGTTCAGCAGGACTTGCAGCACTCGTCCTCTTTGGAGACTACGTGCACGCAATCGAAGCTGAAGGAGTTGAAATCGCATTCGACCTCGCAGACCCAAGTGTGATCGCAGGACTCTTCCTTGGAGGACTCGTTACCTACCTCTTTGGTGCAATGGCTATGGAAGCTGTTGGAAAGGCTGCGGCAACGGTTGTAGAGGAAGTACGTCGTCAGTTCCGAGAGATCCCAGGGATCATGCAGGGGACAGCAAAGCCTGAGTACGGAAAAGCTGTTGACCTCGTGACCACCGCAGCGATCAAGTACATGATCGCTCCATCTCTCCTTGCTGTGCTCGCTCCAGTTGCCGTTGGGTTCCTTCTAGGACCTGAAGCACTTGGAGGATTGCTTATTGGATCAATCATTACAGGAATCTTCGTTGCGATCTCAATGACCACAGGTGGTGGAGCATGGGACAATGCAAAGAAGTACATCGAGACTGGTAACTACGGTGGAAAAGGATCTGACGCTCACAAAGCATCAATCACCGGTGATACTGTAGGAGACCCGTACAAGGACACAGCTGGACCAGCAATCAACCCAATGATCAAGATCTTGAACATTGTCGCATTGCTTATCGTTGCACTCATTGTGTAAAGAAAAAGAAGAAGCACCTCGTCTGCGTGACGGGGTGCTTTTTTATTTGCGCGTTTTGATTGTACTACTCGACAATCTCGATGATGTACCGAGTTTTTACCTTACCGCTGTACGCATGTATGATCCTGCGAATTGCGTCAGCATGGATCCCTTTCTTTCCAATGACCTTGCCGGTATCACTCGCTGCCGCCACCACTTCCAGAACCACATTCTGCCTCCCGGCAACCACGGTGACGCTAACAGCATCTTCATTGTCCACCAAAAGCCTCACAGCATCTCTGACAAAGTTGGCTGCACGTTGATGATTGTCGGAGCTCATTTGAACCTCAGTGTTGTGTACGGATGAAGAATGATCGTTTTAGCCGCTTTTGTCAATAAAAACAGGTGTTAGTCCTTGACAGCTGGGTGCAAAGCAACTAATCTCCGCCGTTACGTTCTTTTACAATTAAACCAATTCACAAGAGGAAACTCATGAACGAAACTGTCGTAAAGGGGCAGCGAGCACAAAAACGGGCAGCAAGAAAAGACCCAGCACTTCTTGAGCACCAACACATCACCTTCCAAAACCCATCGTCTCATTGGATGCAAGTATTCCAAACGACGAAGATCGAAGCTCAATACCTGGCCCATCAGCTAAATGCTTTTGCGGATCAACAAGGTGTCGTGGGGAAGGACGCAAAAAATGAATGGCTCCGAAAGTTCATGCTTCGCACCCACGCTCGAACCAACACCAAAACATCCTACCTGTCCTTCATCATTGAGATATGTATGGCTGGCATTCCAACGCTCACAGAAGAGCATGTCAGCCAGCTGTTTAACTGGTTCGAGACGCAGATCATTGAGAGCAAGATCGCAACCAAGAGTTCTGCAGGCACCAAGGGTGGGCGCTCCCGTGGAAGGGTGCGGAAAAAGAGTGCTAGGAAATCCTCTCAGCATTGGACAAATGTTTCTGATCTTGGGATCCGCTGTCTGAAATTATTCAAAGACTGTTGGCTAGACAGCACCGGCGAAACACCCACAGAAAAATCTGAGGATGCACTTACTGACGAAATTAACACTTTCACTCTTCTGAAGTATGTTCTGCACCCAGACGACATGGGCATTCTCAAAAACCCATTTCAACTTGCGCGTACGGCAAGAGCTGTTCGAATGGCCCAGATTGACATCTTGGTCTTTGCCCAAATCCTGCACAACACGCACCCCAAACTGACAAGTGGATTAACCGAACTGATCAAAGAGGGACTTGTCACAAAAGATAATATCTCTCTGATCGCAGCACATCCACAACTCCTCCTGTCACTCACGACAGAAGGACTTCGATTAGTTTTGACCGAATGGAACAAGGGTGATGACGACATGCTTGTCATCGCAAGAGGGATGCGCACCCAACTTTACCCTGGTGGATTCCCATCCGGGAAAAACGAGGAGTGGAGTCACCCCCCCTTGCCACTACCAAGACTCATCGTAGGAGTGATAGACCGCATTAAGTCACTTGACCATGATGAGTGGAATGCATCTTCTGGTTTCTTCGATAGAAACTACACTCCAAGAGACGCCAGCATCCTGCTTGACGAAGTAGAAACAAGCGGTCAAGACGATGTGCTCTCGCAGGTTGCAGATGAGCTACTCAGCAATAGCAGCGATGAAGAACCAACGGAAGAGCCGGTGAAACCGGTAAAGAAATTGTCATACGACAGCCCACCACCATCTTGGTATATGTCTGGGGCGTCGAGACAAACACCTCTGGATCTAGTGGTTGCCCCGTCAAAAGTACAACCAACTCAAACTCAGAAAGCCCCAAAGCCGCTTCCTGAAGGACTTGATCCGGATGTGCTCCATCTTTGGCAAAGACGTCGGGGCCCAACGTATCACGGCGATCCTCGCTCGCACGGCCCAGATCCGCATTCGCCAAAACCCGATGCAGAAGACACTTACCTCACCACAGCCATCGAAGCGCTCGAGCAGCTCGAGAGAGTGGCAGAGCAAATTGATGTCTCGAGCTCGTTCGACAACGGGCAAGTAAATGTCGTTGGAGTAGCAATCGCTCGTCTGCACACACTCCTCGAATTCGCCGCTACTGGCGACTTTGAAGAGTTGGGGGCAGTGTGGGAAGCGTGGCAAACAGAAGTCACCAAGGCTCTCTCGGGCTTGGACTCAACCCTGCAGCTAAAAACTGGTTTAGTAACAAGCCTCGAAAGTGTGGTGCAATCAAAGCAACAGCGCGTTGAAGAGCTTGTCGCAGAAGTCGGTGCACTCCAAATGAGAGTGGAGGAGGCCACAGACGTTAGAGAAGGAGACACTGCTGAACTTCTTGTTCTAGACAGACATCGTGCGCTGCTTAGAGAAGAAGTGAAGAGTAAGGATACAACCATCGAGGAGCTACGTGCACGAGTTGCAGAACTTGAAGCGCGTAAGCCTGAGGTGATCGAGGTCATAAAGCCTGAGGCGAATCCGGTTCAGACATCGGAACCAGAAACACCAACTACTTCTCCGACTGCAATGACTTCAGTCAGAAGACCTTCGCTGTCTAGACCGGCTCCACCCGAACCTGAAGAGGATCTCTATATTCCCTCAGGTGTAGCTGGAGAACGAACACAAGCAATCCGTACAAGGCTTCAGACCTTCAATAGCGGAGCTATGAAGAGGCAGATCGAGAGAGGATTCAACGAAGCTCTTGCTGCAGAGCGATCGGGAGCCATTTCTCCTCGAAAACTTGCAGCAGACCTCACAAAGATCCTTGATGATCTAGCACTCTTCGACGGTATCTAGAGCGCCCAGGTACGACACCTGAGCGCTTTTTTGTTTGCTTATTACCATTGACAACCCCTGTTAATACTGCTAAAAACCATCCTCGTTCTCTCACAATTGAATAAAGGAAAAACCATGAGTAAACCCCACGAATCCATGCTTAGGCTCCTCGCCGGTATGACGGATGGGGAACAAAAGCTAAAGTTTATTCGCAGGCTCTATGACGACGGCCAACTTGATGACCACGACCTGTACCAATTGCTGGTCAGGTCGATCGAGCGAAACCCCCGCTACTACTTTGAACAGATCACGGAAAACGATCTGCTTAAGTACATGTGGGATCGCTTTCAAGGCTACCCAGAAGCGCTGGCTCGTGCACTTGTGCGCGTATGCCCAGACCTCTTCTACGGCAACCCGGATTGGGTTACTCGACTGATCATCAAACTGCAGGGCGATAAAAAGCTCGGTGCAGAACTTGGCATGATCACCATCGCTCCGAGTAGGGGTGCTGGTAAAGGCGGTGGTGGACTTGTCATCAAGATCGACGAATCGTTGCTCGCTTCTATTCCGCGCGAGGTGCAAGACCTCGATGTAGAGTGTCGCGTAAATGAACTGCTGTACTGGTACAGCCGTGACGTCGAACTTGCCCACGAACATGCGCAAGAAGAAATCGACAGCGCAGCGAACGACTACGAGCGCAGCATTTGGGACACGGCACGTAAGAAGCATCAAGAATATCTCGTTACTGAATACGACAAAGCGATCAAGACTATCAATGGTCGCATGTTTCCAGCACAGCACGTCCGCTGGTGGCTCAGTAAGTCACAAGGCGCCACGCGCGTTCTGAACATCGGTGACACTGGCACTTACAAGACGAGCTTTGCTGCAATCGCCATGCGCGAAGCAGGTGCAAAAAAGGTTCTCGTATTCTGCGCACCAAACGCACGAGGGAACTGGGCAAAAGAGCTGCAGCTTTACTACCCTCACCTCAAGCAAAATGGTTTGGTTGATGTGATCTACAAACGCAGACATGTGAACAACATTGCTGCGGATGCTGAATTCATAATTGTCGGTTACTCAACACTAACAGATCCGAGGGCTGTCAGAGCTCTCAAGGCTCAGGATATTGACGGGATCATCTGGGACGAATCGCATTACGGTAAAAACGTAATCGGTGCGAACCCGGCCCGACGAGCTCTTGGTGCACTCGAGGTGATTCAACATCACAACGGGAACATCAAAAAGCTTGTCGCGTGCTCGGCAACCCCCTGGGAGAACAGTCCAGACGAACTTGCTGCGCTTGCGTGTGTACTTCGTCCAGACTCGTTCAAAGACCCGCAAGAGTTCATGAAGTCTGGTGCGTACGCCAGTCCGCGCTTCCTGCGCGCACTGCTCGACACCTGCATCCTCGATGTATCTTTGCATCAAGTGCGCGACCTGCCAGCAATCACTCCCAAACCGTGGGAGGATCTCTTTGGTGCCATCAGTGTGCCATGGGGACAAGGGCAGGCAGAGCTTTACCAGCACATTATCGACAACGTACCAGAGACTGATATCTGTCCAGAAGACCCACTCAAAACGGTCAATGGGATGGATGGGAAGCGCAAAATGCGTTACCTCATGTACGCAACGGTCATCCCGCACGTACTAGAGCATGCCCCCGGGTATCACTGGCCACCAGTCGTTAAACAGGCGTTCAAAACCTGGAAAATGTCTGGAAGGTTGTTGTGGACTTGCGAGCACATCGACGAGCACATCGACGATTCAAAATTCGTCGTTGCCTCTGGCATGAACGTGCAAGGAGTCACTCAACCCCTGCTCGACGACGAAGACATCTTCTGGATCGGGAAGCATCTCAAAGAGAAGTATGGCGATGAAGCCGTTCTGCTCCTTGACGGGTCTGTGACGCTGGGGAAAAAGCGTGATGCAGTCATTCGCAAGTGGCGCACCGATCCGAAGATAAAAATTCTGTTGGTGTCCATGCGCACGTGCCCGGACTCAATCAACCTTTCGGTGAAGATCAAAGATGATCCAACTGTGAAAGCTGTAAGGCTGATCGGTTTCTCACTCGATTGGAAACCCTGGAAGCAGTTCATCGGAAGATTCTGGCGTGAGGGCCTCTCGGTCCCCATGTTCTATCAAACCCTCATCATTGAGGGTACGACTTCCGAAGCACTCCTCGAGCTCAATCGTCGCAAGTGGGACAGTCAACTGATGTTCCGCTGTCGCGTACCCCCCACAGATGAGGAGTGGCTCGAGCAACTCAAACCAAACAAAGATCGATTCAAAGATCTTGTACGCACACCACGCGAGTGGGTGCGTACCATCAACGTAGACATGCGAGGAGCAGGAGAGGCGGGCGCTCGCGCTTACCTTGATCGCACTTCAGGCTTGTCCACGCACGGTGAAGTGTTTGCAAGAAGCTTCCTCGAGGCACAGGACAGCTCAGCCTCCGGCCACATCGCGCGCCACATGCGCTATGTGCTAGAGGAAGGCTTGATCCCTGGCGGAATTCTCTCCGACCCCTCCACAATCCTCGATGCGGGGTGTGGACCTGCAACCATGGCACGGTTCCTCTCGCTTCCAATCTACGGTGTTGACCTCAACCCGTGGATGATCGAAAAAGCGCGCGAAGTCGCACCTGAACTCACAGCAAACATTTGTGAAGGTTCGGTCAGTGCGCTAGATAAATGGTGGACGGATAAGTTCAGACTTACCACTTGCTCGATGGTTCTTGACTGGACCGAGCGTGGGTCACGAAAA
>JABITQ010000011.1 GCA_018700535.1 Candidatus Uhrbacteria bacterium
AGGAAGGGCTTGCGCACGCCGAAGTTGTTGCAGGAGCGCTTGCACGATCACTAAACGTGCATTTGAAAATTGAAACAGGGACATCGAGGCAAGGTGTTTTTGTCGATGATGTTGAGGACTTGCTTAATGACCTGCGTAGGATGCAACATGTGTCTTTAAGCGGTGTCTCTACACATTTCGCTAACATCGAAGATTCAGGGAACCCTCAGTATGCAACGATGCAGTTTGGAAAGTTCCAAGAGGCGATAGGGCGCATACATGACTATGGGTTTACACCTGAGTTCATTCATTGTGCTTGCTCAGCTGCGATTATCATCTATCCTGATACCCATGGAACGCTTGTACGCAGCGGAATCTCAACCTACGGCATTTGGTCGTCTGACCTCGTTGCTTCCACTGTAAGAGACAGACATCTCAAATGCGACTTGGAGCCTGTGCTGTCGTGGAAAACACGTGTAGCGCAAGTAAAGTCCTATCCTGTTGGGACCCCAATTAGTTACGGGCTTACAGAGGTGCTCAAAAAGCGCAGCCGTGTTGCAGTGTTGCCGGTTGGATATTCAGATGGTTATGACAGGAGGCTGTCATCTGTTGGGGAAGTAATAATCAAAGGATATCGATGTAAGGTTCTGGGGCGTGTTTGTATGAACATGATGATGGTAGACGTTTCAGACGTTCCAGACTTACAAAAAGAAGATGAGGTGATGTTGCTCGGAAAAGAAGGACGACATGTTGTCTCAGCAGAATTCCTTGCCATAAAGGCAGGGACGATCCCATATGAACTCCTAGCACGCATCAATCCAACACTTCCACGAATCGTTGTTTAATATGGCAAGACGAAATCATGTTCGTAGAACGGCTAGAAAAAGCTACCATTCTCGTTCATACAAAAATCCATTTTTTCAAAAGAAAACCACCATCCCGTGGAAAGGTATTCTCGTTGCTGTTATTTGCACATCAACTATTGTCTTTGGTGTTGTAACACTGCTTAGTAATAGTCGTTTCAAAATCAACAACGTTGATATCGGTGGACTCGAGCACATCTCACGTCCTGAGCTTGAGTCCGTAATTTCGACTTATCTTGATAAACCAGCCTCGATTTTCTTTAAACGATCAAATGCCTTTTTGTTTGATCGCGAGCAATTAGTGTCTGCTATCTCAGATAGGTTCACATTTGCAGATGTTGAGGTTTCAACATCTGGTGACACATTGTTTTTAACGATTACTGAACGCACCTCAAATTTGATTTGGCAAACAGGGGATAGGGGTTATATTATCGACCTTGAAGGCATTGTTGTGCGCGAGTTTTTTGTAAGCGAGCTTAGTGAGGTGGGGTTCAATTCTGCGCTAAACGACCTCCCTGTCTTTTCTGACATTAACAATCTTGAAGTGGAGATCGGTGGAACAGTGCTCACAGCAAATGAGATCACTGGCGCCTTTACGTTTCATGACCACCTTAAGCAACAAGGAATCGATTTCACACGCACAGATATTGATAGGCTAGCAGGGAAGTGGGTGAGTGTTGAGACTGTAGATGGCTATAGCATTCTGTTTGATCCTACAGCGGATGTTGACGAGCAAGCCTCTCGACTCAAGACGCTTTTAGAAACTGAGGTCGGGGAAGGGGATGATCTTCAGTATATTGATTTACGTTTTGGTGATCACATTTATTTCCGCTAAATTGATGGTGAGTGTTGTTATGTGTCGCAAAATTATTGGGACCTGGTAGCAGAGGGCAGGGGAGATGATGAAGAGAAAAATAGAGGTACTAGCATACCCTCAAAATCGTTACAGGCGATTTGGTGAATCTGATGCTAGTGTCTAGGTGCACAAATATTTAAAAACTTGATCTCATGCGGATCAAGTTTTCTGATTTTGTATAAATAGTTTTTTGCGTCTCTGCTTAAGTGTTTACAGGTATTTATGCAGATTCATACATTCGCTCTAAGACTCTCAAGGTACCCTAGTACCCCATAAACGCTTAGAGCGAATGTCGCATAACCCTTATTGTGCGACACAAGATACTTAGTTAATAATTAACCAAATATTCCTGATAGATAGACTGTAGAAAGGATAATCACCCCCATCACAAATAACAAGATCCCCAGCATTACCAATGACATAATCAAGCCGTCGTCATTTGCCGCGCCTTTGATGACAACAACACTCACTCCAACAAACGCGAGCACTGGTACTACCGTAAAGATCCAACCGATAAATTTTAAAACAAATGGGAGCATACTAGTACGACATCAAATAATTTAGCGGGTTCGTTGGTAGTCCATTTTTTCTCACTTCAAAATGCAAATGTGGTCCAGTAGAAAAACCGGTTGATCCGACAGATCCTATCCTCTCTCCCCTACCGACAAACTGGTCAGTTGAAACATTGACGCTAGACATATGCGCGTACAACGTTGCTACGCCGTCTGCGTGGATGACCATGACATAATTGCCGTACAAACGCCCCACACGCGTCCATGCGACGTATCCAGGGGCTGCTGATGTTACTGCTAGTCCTGTTGGACCAGGTAGATCAAGACCTGAGTGTTCAAACAGGTGTCTGAACGGGTATGAAGCGTCGTGAAAGTACGAGGAGATTCCACGCACCGTTGGGTCGATTGGCCATGACAAAACAGAACTATCTCCAAGATTGTCATTTGCTTTTAGCTTGCCTTCAATTTCAGATTGCAATGAGAGGATCTGCTGGTTGATGAACGACTGCTCCTCACGCAGCTGTGTTAAGAGGCGTTGAAACTCAGCCTCTGATTGTTGTGTGTAGTTGATCAAGACAACCTTTGCTAATTCTTCTTGCTCAAGTAAGGCGACTTCGTTTTCGAGTGCGTGCTCAAGCTCTACAAGCTGGTCGCGCTTGCTCTCTTGGTTGTCGCGTTTTTCTGAAAGCTGGATTTTTGATTTTGCCGCTGCGTCTGCAGCTTCTTTTAAGTCTGTACTAACCGTCTCAAGTTGTTCTAGCTCGTCGAATAACTCAGAGAGTGATTCGTTTCCAAACAATGTCTGTAGTGGAAGCGTGTTATCAACGACTTGAATTTTACGTAGGACGTCAGCAATCAGATCTTGCTGCCGCGCAAGTTGCTTTACGATTTTTTGAACGTCGAGATCGATCGCTCTAATTTCTGCATTCACCAAGTCGACTTCTTCTCCAGTTTGCTCAATTTCAAGCTCGCTCTTTGCCATGCGGTTGTCGAGGATGTCTACCTCCACACGAAGCGTTGCAGTCTCTGCTTGTTTTTCAGCAATCTTACTTTTGTACCCTTCGATCTGCCGATTAATCTGGTCGATGTTGTTGCGCTTAAAATCAATCTCTTGATTAATGACTGTAATGTCATCGCTTGCATGCGCAATCAAAAATCCAGCGCTAAACAGAAGCGCTGTGATTAATGTTGTTCCGAAGATGATACGAACCCCCTTATGTGTCATGAAAGCTTTTCTACAGCCGTTGTAAGACGTGCTACAGCCTCCTCCTTGCCGAGAACCCAAGCCATATCAAATGGGCCTGGTGAGTTCTTTTGTCCTGACAACGCAACGCGCATTGGCCACAGCACGTTTCCATTACTCAACTCGTTACTACTAATATACTCCTTTACCACCTCTTCGATCAATTCTTTTTTGCTAAATGTTGCGTCGTCGATAGATTCGATTACAACCAACACATCGGTGAGTTGCTTCAAAGCATCAGCTTTGTCTGACTTTTTCCACACAAGAATCTCGTCATCGTACTCAGGAGTTGTTGTGTACATCTGTGTACGCTCAAGCATTTCATTGAGTACAGTAAGGCGTTCTTTTTCTACAACAAGCATCTTTGAAAGCAATTCAGAATCAACAGACTCCCCTGCTTCGTCAAAAATATTCTGTGTCTTTTTTACAAGCTCATCATGGTCCATTGCTTTGATGTACACACCGTTCATCCATCCGAGCTTTACAGGATCAAAAATCGCGCCACTCTTATTAATCTTTTTAAGATCAAAAGCGTCGATCAACTCTTGCATTGAATAAACCTCTTGATCGCCAGACGGGTTGAATCCGAGAAGTGCTACAAAGTTGTTAAGTGCTTCAGGCAAGTATCCCTTTTTCAAGAAGTCCTCAACAGCAACGTCACCCTGACGTTTTGAGAGCTTAGACTTGTCTGGGTTTAGAATGAGTGGCAAGTGCGCAAATACTGGAAGCGTAAAGTTAAACGCATTGTAAAGCACAACGTGCTTTGGAACAGATGAAATCCATTCTTCACCACGAACCACATGTGTCACACCCATCAAGTGATCGTCGACAACTACTGCGAGATGGTATGTAGGAAACCCATCTGCCTTCACAAGCACCTGATCATCGATCTCAGAATTACTAATAGTAATTGATCCACGTACTTCATCTGCAAACGTTGTCTCACCATCTGGAATCTGCAAACGAACAACGTATGACTCCCCTGCCTCAATGCGTTTTAGAGCCTCTGCCTGATCAAGACCAACGCATTTACGATCGTACTTTGTTTGCATCTTTGCAATCTGCTGCTGCTTTCGCACTTCGTCCAGACGCTCTTTTGAGCAAAAACAGTAATACGCATGTCCTCCGTCTAATAGCTTCTGCGCGTGCTCTTTGTAAATATCAAGACGTTCAGACTGAACATATGGCCCATTGTCTCCTACTGAAGTAATGCTGCCATCTTCGTTTAATACCGGTCCTTCGTCATGGTTAATTCCAGCGACTTTTAATGTTGTGAGTAAATTCTCAACAGCACCTTCTACAAGTCTTGATTGATCAGTGTCTTCAACACGTAATAAAAATGTTCCCCCAAGCTTCTTTGCGAGCAAGTAATTATAGAGTGCTGTACGCAGCGATCCGATATGGAGGTAGCCAGTCGGTGACGGAGGGAATCTTGTTTTGATACTCATAACAATTATTTTGATTTCAGTTGTTTCAATACTTCTGGCAACACACGTTTGCAGGCCGCAATAAAGTCCTGCTCTTTTGCTGCCTCGCGCGCAACCATTATTGGAAAGATAATTGATGCGCTCGCAATACGGTTTGAACGCTTTGGTTCAATCAATGCTCGCCACACCCACTCCAGCCCCGCGGTCTGCATCCAGTCTGGACCACGCTTGCGTTGCCCAGAGATCATGTCTAGTGCACCACCGACGCCAATCATTATTTTTACACCGGACGTTTGATGCTTCAAGGCTTCCATGAACGCCTCCTGCTTTTGTTGGCCAAGTGCTACTGCAATGATATCAGGTTTGATGCGTTCGATCTCATCAAGTGTCCCCTGCGAGATTTCTACATGGTGATTGTTCAAAACAACTTTTCCTGGATCGTGCACAGAAATACTTACATTCGCATGAGTATCTCTCAATCGTTTTCTCGCACCCTCTGCAGCACCAGGATCACCACCGATAAGCATAATGTTCTTTTGCTCATCTGCCGCAAGCTTTGCAAGTGTAAGCAGCAAGTCAACGCCCGGATATCGATTGATAAGAAGACCAGGGCCAAGTGCGGCGATGGCGTAACGCAGAGAGACAGAGTCTGCGACGGCAAGATCAGCTCTGTTGAGTCGTTCTAAGAATTCTGGATTCTTAGTAGCCGCAAGAACAAACTCTGCGTTTGGTGTCACGATGATTCTTGGTCGATTTTCACCTAACCAACCCCTTAGCTTTCTAAGGACTTCCTCTCTTGAATAATCATGAATTTGTACACCAAACAACGTGTGTCTCATATATAAACGGAATGATAGCAGAATTGATGATTTTGACGAGGGTTAACACTAATTCATTGACAAAAATCAATTTTTCGCATATTCTCATCCGTCACTCAAGCAAAAGGGACATAGGATGAATATCGTAGTTTTTGCGAATGACAGGTTCTACTCAAGTAGCACAGGACTTCTTGAGGATCTCCGTCGCAACCACACAGTATGGACCTGCCAGGATGACATCGACTTTGGTGATGACTGGGATACTGAAGTGAGCAACGCCGTGACTTCATGCGATCTCATTGTTGTTGTGGCGAACAAGGACAATGATCTGGTATTCAATCAGGGAGGTCCAAGCTGCACTGCAGATGACCTTCCGAGGTTTTTCCCAGACCATAGAACAGTTCGATGCAGACCGCACGACGGCGCTGACGATGTATTGCATCGAGCTAGCGAAAACTGAACGTACGAGGGGTTCGTCTGAACCCCTCGCTACTCCACTTGTGTACAGACAACCTCTGTGTGTTTACAAGTGGGAAAGCCCTAGACTCGGCCTCCGTCGAGTTATCCGGTGAATCCGGGAAGGAAAACATGTCTACGTTTCAGGTAAGCAATGTCGCAGTCTTACTGCTCATCATCGCTCGAAATCGTGATGATCTGCTGCTCGAACAACCAACAGTCATCCGAGTAAGGCGTCCAGCCTTCAAAACACACAATGGTGAAGACGTTCCCGAACTCTACGTCGCGGGTTGGTTTGCAGATCTCATCAAAGAGGGAGATGATGTCACGCTGATTCTGAATGGCGGAACCCCAATTGGAGAAAATCTTCTGTGCTTCGCCTACGAGCCTGACATGGCTCTGAACGGAGATGTCTGGCCCATGCCAGATGACTCAAAGATCGAATCAGCTCGTGCGCACCTGCAAGAGATCGCCGACGCAGAACTTGGGTTGACCGATGAAGTGGTACATGACGATGAGGAAGCACCTCGAAACTGAAGAACTGAACCAGTTTCTTCTTCTGCAGCACGCCTGACCCCACCGTCAGCGAGAATGCCCCATTGGCAACTCGCTTGTCGATGGGGTTTTCTTTTTCGCTAT
>JABITQ010000094.1 GCA_018700535.1 Candidatus Uhrbacteria bacterium
AGGTGCGATCGACATACCAAACACCGATCATGAGGATGATGATCCCGACGAGAGAAAGAATTGATCGGGGACCGAATTGGATGATTAAGTCTGGTGTCATAGTAGTCTTTTAGAGGTCTTAGTAAACTTTAGTTTGCAATTACTTCAATCAGTATACCAAACTCTATAGTGTATGCTGGAGGCACTTACGCAATAACAATCCTTGCATGCACGAAGATCAAACCTCCATATTCTTTGCGACAGAAAAAGAACCTTCAACCGATTGGTTGCAGCTTGATCGTATTATTGTTGACAGGGGTTCAAAATATTCTGTGACGATTGGGCGCACTAAGACAAAGGAAGAGGTTGATGCTTTGTTGGTGCGTATTAAGAAGGATAAGAAATATAGGACAGCGACGCATAATAGTCTTGCGTCTCGACTTGCTACAGGAACTCAGATTGTTGATGGGAAGAGTGATGATGGTGAGACAGGGGCGGGGATGGCGATGCTTCGTGTGTTGCACAGGAACAACTTGGTGAATGTGACTGTGGTGGTGACGCGGTGGTATGGAGGGGTGAAGTTGTATGGAGACCGGTTTCGGCACATTGTGGATGCCACGCAGTTGGTGATTGATGAGATGTAAGTGATTGATAAAAAAGGCATCAGTAAATACTGATGCCTTTTTGTTTTATTGTTGAGTGAATGCTAGCAACTACTTCTTCCCGAGTTTCAAGTTCAGCTTGTAAGAGGTGATAAGGAGCAGTAGAGCAACGAGCGCTCCTGCAAACTGTCCATCACCGGCGTTCACATGAGCGCTGATTGCGAGGAGGAATACAAAGAAGAGTCCTGCGTATGCCCACTCTGTGAGCATTGGATACTTTTTGTACCACAGTGCGATTACGGCAAGGATCTTTGCAATGGCAAGAGGGTAGATGACGTACGTTGGGTACCCGAGGCTGACAAACATCTCCGCCACCATGTCGTAATTTAGAATGTACACTCCAGCTCCCATGAGGAGCATGGCGCTTACTAGACCTGTAGCTAGATGATATCCAGTTTTGAGTTTGTTCATATGCGTTTGTTTTTTATTGAATAACTTTTCCGAACTCATATAGAAGCTTAGTTTACCAGATCTCCTCAAGCTCTGTCGCCATGTTAAGATAGAGGCTGATGACACTTATGTTATTTGATAAAATTTACAATAGATTGAAAGCGTTGAAGGAGCACACAAACCTTTTGAATTACGGGAGACATATTATATCTCGGTGGTTTAATGTGTATGCACAGAATGATCTTGATCAAACATATCGCGTATTAGATATTGGGTGCTCACGTGGACATGATCTTTTGAATATCAAAAAGAACACGAGGGCGACGCTTGAAATGCACGGGATTGAGATTACTGAATCTTATGCGAAGTCGGCAAGAGAAGAGGGAATCGAGGTGAAACAAATTGATATTGAACGTGAGGTGTTTGATTACGCAGATAATTTCTTTGATGTCATTATCGCGAATCAAGTACTTGAGCATACCAAAGAACTCTTTTGGATTTATTCAGAAGCACGACGTGTCCTGAAGCCTGGTGGAATATTTATTGTTGGCGTACCAAACCTCGCATCTTGGCACAATCGACTTCTCCTTCTGATCGGCAAGCAACCTGCCGCAATTGTATTGCCTGGTACACACGTGCGAGGGTTTACGATCGATGGACTCAAAAAGTTTAGTGAGGCTAATGGGTTGTTTGCTGTCAAAGAAATTGATGGTTCAAACTTTTACCCACTCCCTTGGTCTGCAGCAAAACGATTATCACACCTGATCCCATCTTTATCTGTCTGTATCTTCCTGTGCTTAGAAAAAACCGACGTGCAAGGATCGCACATCGATTTGATCGCCGACGGGGCATTTGAGACGAATTACGTGAAGTAAACAATACTAGCTCTTGATCCCCATAAGACTAAATAGTGTTTTGATGATTATTTCTGTGTCGAAGAGGATGGATTTGTGTTTTAGGTAGTAGAGATCGTATTCGAGTTTCTCCTTGGTTTCCTCGACGGATCCGGCGTAGACATGGAGTTGTGCCCAGCCTGTGATTCCTGGTTTTACGGTGTGGCGTGTTTGGTAAAAAGGAATTTTGGTTTGGAGTGCATCAACAATATGACTTTGCTCTGGTCGGGGGCCAACGAGGCTTAAGGTTCCTGTGATGAGGTTCCAGCATTGTGGAAGCTCGTCGAGGTGTGTGGTGCGTAGGATATGTCCGATACGGGTAATGCGAGGGTCATTTGGCTGTGTCCAGATGTCATCCTTTGTTCCGTGTTTCATTGTTCTAAATTTTGCGATGGAAATATCGTGGTTCCTTGTTGAGCGTCTTTTTTGTGAAAAGAGAATCGGTCCTGAGCTTGTGAGTTTGATCAGTGAGGCAATGAACGGAAAAGTGATCAGGAAGACGAGACCCATTAGGATGCCGCAAGATAAGTCGACAACACGTTTTGTGAACAAGAATCCAGCTGGGTGTCGGTGTTGGATGTTTTCTAGAAGCCAACGATTTGAAAGGCTGATTTCTGGGATGCGTCGAAACTGTTCTTCGTAAAATGCGCCGAATGATTGAAACTGAACACCTTTGTTGTGCAGCTGGTTTAACGTGTTCTGCTGCTCGGAAGTAAGCGTGTTTGGCAAAATAACGAGTGGAAGTGTTGCGCTTTCAATCTGCGAAGCGTTTGCCTTCAGGTCGTTAAAAGAAAGTTGTGTGATCTTGTGGATGTTTGTTGGGTGTTGTTTAAGTAATGCAATGGTGGATTGGAACTCTTGCGTAAGTTCTAAGAAGTAGATTGAGTTCAC
>JABITQ010000069.1 GCA_018700535.1 Candidatus Uhrbacteria bacterium
CTTTTCGATCTGGACAATGACGACAACCATGCCTTCTTCAGCAAGGTGCTGTCGGTCTCGCAAGACAACTTGTCCTACGTCACCCACACCGAGTCCGTCTACAAAGACGTAGTCAGTTGGAATCTTTTCTTTGGTCATTTGTCCGCCATCCTTCCAAAACTCCATGACCTGACCGTTGTCGACAACAAAGACGTCTTTCTCGTCCCATCCCATTGAGTGGGCCACTGCTGCGTTTTCTCGTAGCAAGAAGTGGTTTCCTTCGATTGGGATGTAGTACTTAGGCTTAAGGAGTGCAAGCATGAGCTTGATGTCCTCTTTCTTTGCGTGACCACCAGCGTGGACGTCCATCATTTGGTAATGGATGACCTTTGCGCCCTTGCGGTACACGGTGTCCATAAGACGTTGAACAGATGCTTCGTTACCCGGAATAACAGATGATGAAAAGACCACGGTATCTGTTTTGCGGATTTGTACGCTGCGATGCTCACTGTTTGCAATACGGTTAAGTGCTGCACGTTTTTCTCCTTGAGCTCCAGTACAGATCATGACGCACTTGTCGTCGTCATAGTTATCCATTTGCTCAGGTTTGATCAATGTTGACTGGTTACATTTTAAGAAACCAATCTCCTTTGCGATTTCAACGTTGGTGCGCATTGAGTAACCATCGATCGCTACTTTTTTACCAAGCGATTCAGAGATCTCGATGATCTGCTTAACGCGGGCGAGCAGGGAAGCGAAGGTTCCAATGATGACACGCCCCTTTGCTTTTTCAAGGATACCTTTCAACTCTTCTTCGATCACGCGCTCAGACACTTGGTGTCCCTCGCGGTTCGCGTTGGTTGAGTCTCCCATGAGGGCGAGTACACCCTTCTTTCCAATAAGTGCAATCTGTTGGAAGTCAGCGTGTTCTGTTCCTGCAGGGTGAAAGTCGAATTTCCAGTCACCTGTGTGACAGATAACTCCCATTGGGGTTTCAATAACGATTCCAGCGGAATCAGGAATGTTGTGGTTAATGTGGAAGAAAGAAACTTTAAACGCACCAAGCTTCAAGGTGTCATCCATTTTGGTGACCTTCAAGTTAAGCTTTGGTGTGTGGAAGTCTTCCTGGCGACGTTTGATAATCGCTGCAGTAATTGGAAGCGCAAAGATCGGCGGGTTTCCAATTTTGGGGATTGTGTGAGGGATCGCACCGATGTGGTCGTAGTGACCATGGGTGATAATACAACCACGCACGTTTTTCTCTTTTCCTTTGAAGTAGCTCATGTTCGGGATGATGTAGTCCACTCCCGGCATGTTCTCCTCTGGGAATTCAAGTCCCATGTCGATAATAACGATGTCGTTCTTGTACTCAATAATCGTACAGTTGCGACCAACCTCTTCACATCCTCCAAGAACCATAATACGGAGCTTGTCTCCATTGGGTCCACGGAATGTTTTGGTGCGCGGTTTGTTATCTCGACGCGCAGCTGGCCGACTTGTTGGTTTGCTGCTTTGACGAGCTGCAGGTTTGCTGTCCTGTCGGTTTGTTGATGGACTGGCTGGTTTGGTGCGCCCCGCTGCTTTTTTTGCACGGAAGACGCGTCCACGATAGCTAGGTTTGCTTCCGCTTGATGGTGGCTTGCGCTTACTAGAAGTACCTGACCCTTTTGACGAACTTTGTCCTTTGCTAGGAGAAGCTGCTCGTGGCTTCGGTTTTGGTTTTTGAACCATAATAAAAATACAATTTAAAAAATATTGTTTAATGTTCTGAGTATTTAATTGTGAAAGAGCAAACGCATTCCTGACAAGACGTGATCTTTTGGATCCCCCTGTTGATACAGAGGGACGGAAAAGACTGCGTGCTTTGATTATCTGAGAGCTTTCTTGGTCTTAATATACCACGATTCGATGTTTGCAAAGCGATCTGCTGGGTCAATTATAGCTGGAATATCAACGTTTTTGATCTTTTCTGCAACGGCGTAGTAGTAGGGTGCCTGATATAAAAACACAGCAGGTACGTCTTTGGCAAGTAATTCTTGGATTTGAGCCAATGCATTCGCACGCACTTCTTCATCAAGCTCTGTCTGAATATCTTCTAGAAGCGTATCAACTTCGCTGTTGTCGTAGTCTGCAAGATTGAGTCCGTTTGTTTGTGATGAGTGCCAGAACGGGTAAAGGTTTGGTTCGGCACCAAAGAGAACTGGTGTGAGCAACATCTCAAAATTTCGTGGCTCAATAACTTCTGTAAACAGTAATTCAGCTGGAGTTGTTCTGATATCAGTGGCAATCCCGATCTCTAGAAGGTTGGTTTGGATTACCTCGGCAGCACGCATGAGCTCTGGGCTTGCTGCTGTGGTGATTGTAAATCGAAGTGTTGGGGTTGCAGGCTCCTCAACGACAACTTCTTCTTCAGACGCATCGGTCTCCTCATCTTCTTCATCCGCTGTCTCCTCAACGACATCTTCTTCTGTCGTTGATTCAAGGTCATCGACAAGTGACGCTTTTACAATGCGTGGACCATTTGTTGATGTGCGTGTGTATCCAGCTTCGTCTAAGGAAGCGTTTGCAAGAGCCAGGTCGAATGTATCTTCTAGCTCTGTGTAGCCGCTCATGGTTGAGAGGAGAGGGCCGTGGATCACCTTGGCAGCACCGTTATGGACTGCGTTCGCAAGTGAGACTTTATCGATTGCCTGGTTGATTGCTGAGCGCACTGCTAGGTCTGTAAGAATTGGATTTGTATCTTCGTTGAAGACAAGGAGAACTTCTCGTGGCATGAGTGGGTTGACCACAGTCACGTTTCGGTTTGCTTGGGTGTTCTCGAGTTCTTTGTAATCAACAATACTAATCCCTTCAACGTGTTTGTTCTCGAGTGCATCTGCTGCACTGAGTGCATCTGCGTAAAATTTGAAATTTAGGAACTCAATAAGTGGAGATTCTCCGTAGTAGTCTTCGTTGCGCTCAAGCATGTATGAGCGAATCGCACCTTTTTTGTCCTTTGCAAACTCAGCAAAACGGTAAGGTCCAGAACCAATCGGTTGGAGGTTCAGTGCTGCAAGTGGTGCATTTTGTGGAAGAATGTTTGCCCAGTGAGACGCAGGGAGGATTCCTACTGTTAAGTGCTGACTAAATGTTGCAGATGGCTCCTCAAGGATAAAGGAGACTGTACGGTCGTCCTCTTGAACAATAGAGACGTCTGCATAATTTGGTCTGAGCGGACTTCGGTAGGTTGGGTTTTGAATTGTGTTATAGGTAAAGATTACGTCGCGCGCGTGGACAGGGTCGCCATCATGAAAGGTGGCGTCCTTGCGAATGCGCAGTGTGTAGATTGTTTGTTCTTCATTAACAAAGAGGTCTTCAGCAAGATCAAGGGTGATCCCTTCGTTTGGGTCCCAAGTCATTAATCCAGAAAAGACAAGACGCGTAAGGTCGCGATCAACATCGCTGGCGATTGCGTATAAAGGGTTAATGAACTGAGGATCTCCCACGAGTCCTTCTGTGTACTCACCACCAATCGCGGGGATTTCAATGCGGTGTGTGACAACGTAAGAAGATGCTAAGCCGATAATCGATACGACAATAACAGCTGAGGCAATCTTAATTGTTCTAAGTTCTGTTTCAGTTAAGACCGCATGAAGCTGCTTCCACTGTCGAGACGATGGCCATCGTTTGGGTTTAGAAACAGAAAGTACCTGACGCATCGTCAGATCCTTCGTCTCATCTTTTGGACGCTTCTGAAAAAATTGTGAGAGTGACCGAAAAGGGTTGGGCACAAAAAATGTTTCTTGATTAAATCAAGACGTTTGCAAGACCGATCCCAAAGAAGAGGATCGCGAACAAAATAGTAAGTTGAAAAATCTTTTTCTCAGCACCGCGCTTTGTGCGGTACACGTTTCCACCACCACCAAAGGCAGCACCAAGGCCGGCTCCACTTGCTTGAATCATGATTGCAGCAATAAGAAGAACAGCTAGAATCATTTGAGCAATATTGAGAATAAGTTCGATATTCATAGGGGATCAGTGTAAGAGTGCGTCTGTTTAGTAACGGGCTGAGGGTAGCAGGCAAGGGGTATTTCGTCAATCACTTTGCCCGCTTTACACCACCAAAACGCTTCATGCCTTTTCCAGACATTTTCATTTTTGTGGTGCGCTTTTTGTCGCGTTGTTTTGAACGCGTTTCCACTTTTCGTTGTGCAGGTTCTTTGTGCATAGGTTGTGTCTATTCCTATGATATACTTTTTATGCAATATGGAAAATGAGGAGCAGGTTCATAAGAGTAGAAATTGGGTTGGGACGATCATTACGCTCGCCATGCTTTTTTTCGTTGGCTTTTTTGTTTACAAGGTTGTCTTTTATGCAAAAGCAATTCAGTCGGGAGAGATTGATCCGTCATCTCTTTCATATTCAGGAGCATTTTCTACTTCCGAGTCACTTGCAAATGCGCCGTTGCCTGATGGAGAGTTTAATCTTGTGACCACAGATGATCCGTCGCTTGGAAGCGTGCGTGCACCTGTGCAGATCGTGGAGTTTGCAGACTTCGGTTGTCCGTACTCACAAGACTCAAGTGTCACCATGCGTGCGCTAGCACAAAAGTATCCAGAGCAAATCAATTACGTGTATCGCGATTTTCCAATTACAGAGCTACATCCAATGGCAGAGCAGGCTGCTCAGGCGGGGGAGTGTGCGCAGGAGCAAGGGGTGTTTTGGGAGTATCACGACAAGTTGTATCAAAATCAGTTTGACTTGAGTCGCAAAGAGTTTGTTAATTTTGCTGCACAACTAAACATGAACACACGTGTCTTTGAATCCTGCCTTGATTCTGAACGTTTTGAAGACGAGGTGTTTGAGGATTACACAGACGGGCTGGAGGCTGGAGTGCGTGGTACGCCAACATTCTTTATTAATGGAAATAGAATCCCCGGGGCAATCCCTGGTGATGTTTTGGAGACATTGATTCAGTCTGTGCTTTCAAATGGATAGTATGACGATGATGCGTACGAAAAAAATTCTAGCGTCACTCCTTCTGCTTTTGTCCGTTGGAGTTTTTTTTACCCCTCCAGTGCAAGCAGCTTCAGATGCTCGTGCTTGTCATTGTTATTGTGCATTTGAAGGTAAGGCATCGGAGGCAACAGGAGCAACCTTTAAAGGAGACTACTCTTTGGCTGTATGCCAAAAGACATGTGATGCATTTGAGACAGAGGTTGCGGTTTGTGCTTATTCAGCTGATCAGCTTCCGACTCAAAACCTACTTTGTTTTAACGAAGGGCAGTGTGCAGCACAGCAAGGTGTGCTTGATAAAGAGTTTCAGCCAGGGGAGTGTCAGGATGGGATGAATTATTGTTATCCAAAAAAGACCATCTCCACAGTGTTATCTGTCTCCATTGGGGACTTAAAGAAAACGTCGGACTTGGGTGAGTACATTTCAAGTATATATAGTTGGATGTTGGGAGTGTCAGTAACCATCGCTACAGTCTTGATCATGATCGGAGGGCTGCAGTATGCCTTTGCTGGCGGGGCAGGTGATACATCTAAGGCGAAGAAAAGAATTAAAGATGCGGTGATTGGGTTTGTGCTTTTGTTATCCGCTTACGCAATTCTTGCGACGGTAAACCCTGCGCTTGTTAAGTTGCAGATCCCATCCTTTCCAATGATCAGGACGGTTGTATTGATTGATGAAGGGACAAGTTGTGGGTGGTTGATCGGTGATTATGGATCAAAGCCTTATTTGCGAACAAGTGGTGCACCAGCTGACTCACCATATGCAAAAGGACAACCTCTTGAAAAAACCCCTTACGTTCTTAAGGGTGGTACAGCAACGAATGGAACAAGTTGTGGGTCGATTGCAGAGGTTGATACTGATCCAGATGGATCTGCGGCACTCGACGGAACAACATGCTCGTTTGATTATTGCACCGATAAAGAAGAGCGTTGTCTGGGAAGAGGTGAGGATGCGCTCTGTACAAAGTGTGGAGATATTACTGGAACCTCTTCAATTTCAAGTGGAATATTTCCCTCAAGTGAGACTTGTGCTGCGTTGTCACTTGGGACAACATTGAAAAATCCCAAAGACCCATCGAAAGGTTTGAAGGAGGCAAATTATTGCTTCTTCACAAGAGATACTGCTGGAGCAACAACAACCTTGGCAGTTACTGCTGCTGTTGGTACTTGTGCGGAACTTAAGATTAATTGCAACTCGATCAGTGATTGTAGTGATTATATGACTCAGACTGTGTCTGTGGATCTTGGGTTTAGTTTCCTCGGGTTCTTTGGTGCTAGTGGACTTGGGGGAGATCAAGATGCTGGAACGATCTGTTCGGCTGATCCGTGTGGTGTGGGTGCAAAAACAAATACGACTTGCACACCTGATCCAGGAACTCTTTATGACAGTTGCGACTCTGTTGAAAACTAGTTAGTAATGAATGATTGCTAGGGCAATACCTTGCCCTAGTTTTTTATTTGTGATAGTCTCCGGGACGCCTTTGCATTTCAAAAACTCGGGAGTGAATTAAACTGTTTCAGTTATGCCAAAAAAGCCCCCAGCAAATCACATCTCTGTTCGCGGAGCACGCGTGCACAATTTGAAAAACATTGACATTGATATTCCTAAAGACAAACTTGTTGTTATTACAGGGTTGTCTGGTTCAGGAAAATCATCCATTGCATTTGATACTATTTTTGCCGAAGGGCAGCGTCGTTACATGGAGTCTCTCTCCAGCTACGCTCGACAATTTTTAGAACTACAAGACAAGCCAGATGTCGATGAGATCCTCGGGCTCTCACCAACAATCGCCATCGATCAAAAATCTTCGTCGCACAATCCACGTTCAACTGTGGGTACCGTGACGGAGATTTATGATTTTCTGCGTGTGCTTTTTGCACGCGCTGGACGTCCTCACTGTCCTGAGTGTGGCAAGTTGGTTCAGGAGCAAACGCTCGATCAGATTGCTGTGCATATTCAAGGGATGTTGGGAGGGGATGCTATCCAACTATTTGCACCGATGGTGCATCAGCAAAAAGGTGAGCACAAGCATGTGTTGCAGGCAGCACTGAATGCTGGGTTTACGCGCGTGCGTATCGACGGGATGGTGATGGATACTGATGAAGCGTTGACAGTGCGTCGAGACAAAAAGAAACCGCATGACATCGAAGTGCTTATCTTTGATTTTGCTGGAGATATTGAACATAGCATTGAGCAAATCAAACAACAGTCTAAAAAAGCACTTGATTATGGAAACGGTTTCATCACGTTGCTGAACGATGAAAACGGAGATGAGCTTACGCTCTCACAAAGCTTCATGTGTGCGCCGTGTGGAATGAATCTTCCAAAACCTGAACCACGATTGTTTTCATTTAACTCACCATTTGGTGCGTGTACAGATTGTATGGGCCTCGGTGAGAAGTTGGTGCTTGAACCAGACTTGGTGATTCCAAACAAACGTCTTACGTTTGCTGAGGGTGCTGTGCGTCCATGGACGCGTATTGCTGGAAACCAGACGAGTTACCAAAAAATGCTTGAGCAAGTGGGTAAAAAGCATCGTGTACCAATGGGCAAGCCAATCGAGAAGATTGCCCAAGCTAAGCTTGATATCATTTTGCA
>JABITQ010000024.1 GCA_018700535.1 Candidatus Uhrbacteria bacterium
GGAACTGGTTGGGATGCTGGATTATCGTTTTCTGATACGACCGCCACAGTTCGTGTGGTAGATACCGCATCGTTGACCATTCAAGACGATTCAGAAAACTCGATCATTACTTTTCAAGATGTAAGCACATCAAGTGATCACACTCTTATCACAGACAGTGATACTGCGTTTGCTTTTGATAGCAACGCTGACACAGACGTAGATATCACAACCGTTTCAAATGAGGATCTTGTGATTCAGGCAGCCGGGACAGGAGATGTTGTATTCGATATTGATGAGCAATCTGCTGTAGAAATTACAGCATCCTCAGAACCTGGAGTAAACATGTTGAGAATTTCAAACACAGGGTTTGCTGCCACTAGTGGTGTAAGTGCGATTGATATCACTCATGCACTATCTAATAGCGGCGGATCAATTATTAAGGTGACACCTGAATATACTGGTGGCGCTTCAGATGGGCTTGCATATAAGGGTTTTAGTTTTGCACCATTTGCGCCAGCAAACGCTGCGGGAACAGATACAATTTCTGCCTTTGCAGCAGGTAATCTCACAGACCCGGGTGCAACAATCACTTCTCGTGCTCTCTTTATTGGTACAGGCTGGGATAGAGAAATTGAATTTTCCCTTTCAGAAAACTTTACTCAGCCAACAAACGGAATTCTTCGTTTGAATGGTCAGGGGGGAGCAAATGATACAGATATTCAATTTAATACTGATAACGCTGACGGACCAATTATAAGCTCGAACGCTGATACATCCGTGCAGATCGATGAGTTGGTGATTGTGGATTTGGCTTCAGGTGGTGCAGGTCCAGCCGTTTGTCATACAGGTGGAGATGCAGATACAGACGATGTCACACTTGAGGATTGTTCTGGTGCGCCAACAGCTGACTACGCCGAGCAATACCCAGCAGCAAGCGATGTTGAGTACGGACATGTTGTTGTCCCGGGAACAATTGAGGTAACGACAAATGACGAAGGACACGGTGATCAGGTTATTCGTCAGGTGGTTCTTTCTTCAGAGGCCTACCAAGGTCCTGTTGTTGGAATCGTTTCAAATAACTATGGAGACTTTACTTCTGCTGGTTACAATATTGATGAGTACGACAATCCAATGCCAGTCGCGCTCGTCGGTCGTGTGCCTGTAAAAGTAACAAACGAAGGTGGATTAATTTCAGTTGGAGATTACCTCACAACATCATCAACACCTGGTTACGCAATGAAAGCCAATAACGTTGGTCGTGTAATTGGAATGGCACTTAATGATTGGGACGGATCAGAAGACACTGTCATGGTGCAGGTAAACAACTCATGGTACGCAGGGCAGGTAATCGATTCTGACGGATCAGCAACGATTATTTCTGATGATGTCGTGATCGCTCAAATGGACGACGCAACATCAAGCGACACAGCCATCGATTCATACGGACTCGCGCTGCGCGGATCTGCATGGAATGGATCTGAGGCTGAAGTTGTCGAGATGGTAATGACAACGGCAGTAGACGATACAGACGAGTACCGACTTTCAATCAACAATACTTCCGGAACAGAGGTGGCTTACGTTACAAACGAAGGAACGATGCGCATCGCTGGCGACATGGTGATTGCTGGAAAGCTCTACCCATCTGATCGCGGAGTTGAGCAAACAAGCCGATACATTTATTACGACGGTGACACTAGTGCGGCTGGAGACTACATGCGTACTAACGCAAAGGGTTGGTCTACAGGATCATACGACTTCGCGGAGATGTTCCCATCAGACCAAGAGCTAAAACCTGGTGACGTTGTGATGTTCTCTGGAACAGGTGAGGAGGTTCGTCGTTCAGACGCAACAGCTACAACACTCGCAGGTATCGTTTCAACTCGCCCTGGTTTCTTGGCGGGTAAGAACGAGAAGGGTGCGTATCCAATCGCGCTTGCTGGTCGTGTCCCAACATCAATCTCTCTACTAAACGGAGCGATTGCAGTTGGTGACCCACTTACAAGTTCAGATGAGTCCGGTGTAGCTATGAAAGCGACAGAAGCTGGATCAATCATTGGTTATGCACTTGAGGCATACGATGGAAACGGCGATGACAAGATTCTTGTCTATGTAAACGTTGGTTACTGGGGAGGTGAAGCAACAAGTGCAACACCAGGAACCAGCAATGTTGCGTCGAGTTTCAATTCTGGTTCAACAAAGAACTATTCAAAACTCAGTATGTCGGGCGAGATCGCGATGAATAGTCATTCAATTACAAATATTGGGTCGCTTAGCGGAATGGGTGACGGATGGGCAATTGAATCTAACGGAACCATTAAGACACAGGAGCTTATCAAGACAGTGATCGACTCTTATCAGAACAAGAAGGTAGAAACAGTCGCAGTCACTTCACCAGAAGTAATTATCACGCTCTCAGGAACATCAACACTCGAAAACGGTTCTGCAGAAGTGCGATTCGAACAAGTAGCTCCAGACTTCAATGATGTTATCGACGCAACACAGCCAATCCGAGTCGTCGTGACTCCGAGCGGACCTGTGTCACTGTATGTCTCAGAGAAAGACCAGAATCATTTCAACGTGAAACGATTTGCAGGGTCTGGAGATGTAGAGTTCGATTGGATGGTGACTGCATACCGACGTGGATATGCGGCCGCAGTAATCGAGGAAGAAGTCGAAGAGGAAGTTGAAGTCGATGATGGTACTGAGGAGGAGGAATTGATCGAAGAAGAAGAGGTGGTGGAAGAGGAGGAGGAGGCTGAAGAGATTGTTGAGACAGATGCAACCGAAGAGGTGGTTGAAGAAACAGTTGAGGAGGTTGTCGATGAGATCATTGAGGAAGAGGTGATCGAAGTCGTTGAAGAAGAAGTGGTAGAGGGAGAAGTTGAGCAAATTGAAACAGAAACGGTTGAGACAGAAGAAGAGCCTGCATCTCTGGAGAGCCCAGAGCTTATCGAAGAGGATACTACGAGCGATGATGAGGGCGGCGCATTAGCCGAGGAACCATCTGAGCTCGTTGTTGAATAATTATTCGTTCTCACCAGAAGCACAGTTACAGCTTTGGCCCCCGAGAACGAAAACGCTCTTTAATATCTTTGACGGATAGTCCGAATGGAGTGCCATGCTTGCTCCATTGCAAAACGTCGCTCAAAGATCACAATTAAACCCCCTACGTATTACGTCTCGATAGGGATAAGACGTTTGTGCCGAAACAAGAATGTCACTTCAGCACAGATGGGTCTCAAAAGGACTTAGCTCACCAGTGTGTGAGTGTCGTGTCTTATAACGGAAACCGCAGAAACCTTTTCTGCGGTTTTTGTGTTTGTATTATTGATCGTCAAAAAAAAGAAGACCTGCCGTACGCAGACCTTCGTTTTGTGAGCGCTAGATCCAAGTGAGATCAATATCTAGAAGGACTACCTCAAACCCTTCGTCGCGTATGAGCTCCATCAGAATATCTACTCCTCGATTGTTGCCGAGAACGATGACACATTGTGGATGGGATAGGAGGATTGGCGGTTCAGGTTCACGCTGCCTCATTGTGGATTGCATGGCTTCGAGTATGCGTAGCACATCGACTTCGGGTGGTGTGCTCAGAAGTGGGATGCCACGATCTGGTTCGATCATCTCGAGAAGTGGGTCGCCGAAATCAATACCTTCCATCCAATCTGTTTCCTGAAAGCCTAGGGGGCGGTTAGGAAAGTAATCAGTAGATCCACATCCACTACGCCGGTTCGATTTGGACGACGGTGCGCCAATGCATGTGTCAGGATTTGAAGGTCGTCGCCAAGGACCACTCATGTACTCCTCCGTTTGATTGATATTGAGTCGGTTCAACCTATCACAGAAGCTCTTCGGTACCAATGGGGTATTTCAAAAGCCGACGTTGCGTACGTCGGCTCAGAGCTGTAGTCATGCTGCAGCTGGATCAGCCCATGGGTTTTCTTTCCCGGCTGTTTCGTAGAGTTTCGCGAGATGTTGTTGTTGATCGAGGACGACTCGTCCTCTGATCTTGTTGGCATCTGTGTGCAGGGATTCAGCTCTCTGCTCAAGTGCCTCATGAACTTGAGCGTAGGAACGGTTGTCGGAAGAGCTGTTTGACGCGGCAAAAGACCTGAATGTGTTTGAGGCTTCCTGCGCCCTGTGCAAAAGATGCACTGCTTGGTTGCCTCTTTCAATCAATGCTCTGCCGTCTCCAGAATCTCCAAAGGTGAGTAGTACTCGGTCGTATCCCCGCCAGTACATGAATGTCGTAGCTGACATCAGAGCTGCAAGCAGTGTTGCAGCTCCCGCACCAATCAGCAGGTTGGTGTTTTGGCGAACTGATTCATCCAAGATCCCCCAGATCAGAGAAAATGAGAACAGTGTGGCGAATCCCAAAAAGTCTGCCCTGCTCCTCCTGAAGTTTCTAGTCAGGTTTGTTTGAGATTTTGTTGTGATAAGGATCGGTGGCATTTTTGTGTTTGCCATACTAGCCTCCATGCGATCTATCAGAGAAACGCTCCGACAGTTCTATTTTGCATAATACAACTACGCTGTCAATCACAGATTTTTGATTTTCCTCCTCCCTCTTCCCAACATGCGCTATAATAAAACTACTATGCAACATATTGGAGGACTCGGAGACCACTTGCGTCGCGGCGCTAGGTTTCTCATCTACACGATGGGCTTTTTAATGCCCCTGTTTTTTTTGCCGTGGACGCTTGATCCACTCGACATCAACAAGCAGACACTGTTTGTCTTGCTGACACTCCTTGCTGCACTTTTGTGGATTGGGTCCATGATGGTTGATCGCGCAATTACCGTTCGTCGCGGATGGGTGAATGCACTGCCGCTGTTGTTGGTTGCTGCTTTCGGAATTCCCGCTTACTACTCACTCTCTCCTTACCTTTCGTGGGTGGGGCAAAGTAGCCAAGCGTACACATCTGCCCTCACAATGATCACTGGTGCGTTGCTCTTTTTTGTGATGAGCAATTTGTTTGCTAGTCGAAGCTCTCACAAGCTCATGCACACTGTTCTATTATTTTCTGCCACACTTACCGCTGTGATTGGTGTCTGCTCATTGCTTGGCTGGAACATGTTCCCAGGTTCTTTGGGAGAGATTCTTGCGTTCAACACAGTAGGGACTCTTAATAGTTTGGCAATCTTTTTATCAGTCATGTCTATCTTTGCTTTAGCGACATGGTTGGCGCACAAACCAAACGATTCTTTGTTGCACGAAGGGCTACTTGGTTTATTGGAGCGAATCGCAACTCCAGTCTTAGCAATCCTCACATTCATCGCTCTACTTGCATTGGACTACTCAGTAACATGGGGAATCTTTTCTGCAGGACTTCTAGTGTTGCTAACATTTGTCGTTTTTCGATCAGGGGCATTCACTTCACGAAAACGTGTGTGGGTCCCTGGAGCATTTCTGATTGCCAGCCTACTATTCTGGTTTTTGCTTCCCTCACCTTTCACAACACAAGTCCCACTTGAGGTCTCCTTAAACCACACTTCAAGTTTGGATATCGCGAGCAACGCACTCGGTCTCTACTCCTCCTCTTATGGATCGGGCCCCGGAACGTATCTGTTTGATTACGCACAGTTCCACGGTCAGCAAATTAATGAGACAAGTTTTTGGGCAACACGTTTTGATCGCGGATCATCGTTTGCACTCACTCTGCTTCCAACGATTGGATTTGTTGGTGTGACAGCATTTGCTTCGTTCCTACTCCTTCTATTGTTCCGCGGTCTTCGTCAGGTATTTGTTCCAACATCTCGCGACGAATGGCTTGAATCGTTCATCCACCTCACC
>JABITQ010000010.1 GCA_018700535.1 Candidatus Uhrbacteria bacterium
GCATTGCTTGTGGGCGTATTTATTTTACAAAAACAAGACCAGGCTTCTTGTGTGTTCGTAAAGATACGAACGAAGCCTGGTCAGAGTTCCGCGGAGCGGAGGGGCGAAGGGTGGTGGAAATCTCCCGTATGGTTTGAGCATTGCTGCTCTCATCAAGATTTAACCACCACCCTCAGCCAGTTGTCAGTCTGAGATGATACGGGTCATCGCCAGACAGCTCATCTTGCGTTTGCGAGCTGGTGACAATCTAGTCGCTTATGGCTGCGGTGTCAAGGCTGAGACAAGTAGTCGTTTACAATTGACACCATGTGTTTGAGGTGATTAACTCCGTTTATCTTGGTCGCGTTGGCCGAGGAAAAGGGGATACATTGATACGCATTCGGATTCGAAACTGGCCTCTGAAACTCCCAGAGTTTCCGAACCTGAGCAAAGCGGAGCGAGTTCTGCATTGGCAGCAGCTGGTTGCCACAGAAATTTTGGATGCCTGTGTTGGTGCTGAGATCCATGACGTCACCAAAGAAAAGGTAGTTGTGAATTTTGAAGGACGACAGGTCATCGAAAACAACTTTGTTCTTGAGTTGGTGATTGTAGATCGACGTCGCCGCGGCTTTAGTCGTACTCGAGAGAATCAATTACAATTGAGACAGCTTATCAGTGATGCTATCAGGAGGCGCATCGATAAGAGGTGGAGTCTTGATGTGGATTTCAAAAAGCTGATCTCTGCATCGGATCCTGGTGGAGTAATAGGATAAGCACTCTTCTAGCCAAGAACGTTCAAAGACAATCAGTCTGAGGGTCGCAGTGTTGACTCTGCAAAACAGAACGAAGCCCCCAGCTCTACGCGAGCCGGGGGTGTTTCTTTTTATCTACTAAGGGTTGACAAAATCACTAAAAACAACTATATTTACTCGTCGTCGTTGCGAATGTCGTGACGCAAATGACAGGTTCAAACTCAGCATTGTCTGAATGCACTGTGGAGAATTAGGATGTTCGTTTACTTCGTTGAGCGTGGCGGTTTCTTGACTGCAATGATTGATCTTAAGAGTGCTGGATTCGACCAAGTAGATGTCAGTGCTCTTTTGCTCATGGATGTGGGGAAGCTTGGACGATGGACTTACCTGGTTGCGGCAAGCAAGCTTGATCACCTCCGAGCGTCAGTGAACCCTACGGAGAATAATTGCGTCAGGCCCTCAGGTCTGTACGCAGTGGCACGGGTTGATCTGATCATGGATGTCGAGAATGGCACAATGAATCATCAGGCTTGGGACGATGAGTTTGATGTTCATGAGGTTGAGCTATTCTGTTATATCACGGTACCTCATACTCTGCGGGGTCAGATGGATTCATTGTCTGATCGTTATGCGTATGGCGTGTGGAAGAGTGAAGATAGATCGACTTCGGTAAGGATCTCTGGCGCTAGAACGTCAACAGACTCGCACAGAAGACTGATGCGCATCCTTGCTCCGTCCATGGCGGCGGCACGCGACACGCTCCTCGGTGTGGTCAAAGGTGACATTGCTATGAGCCCACTTTCAGCCTTGAGGGTTCAAGAGAGGTGATATTGAGAGTTGGTAATGGCTCTGAAGAACAACACGACACCCCCAGCTCTACGCGAGCCGGGGGTGTTATTCTTTTCATGGACACCCTTCTCAGGTAGGATGTTCGCATATATATGACACCACAAAAAAAGATTAGAAATTTCTGCATTATTGCGCATATTGACCACGGGAAGTCGACCTTATCGGATCGGCTTCTTGAAATTACGGGGGCGGTTGATAAGCGGAACATGAAGTCGCAGATTTTGGATTCGATGGATTTGGAGCGTGAGAAGGGGATTACCATCAAGCTTGCTCCTGCGCGCATGGAGCATGATGGACATACGTTTAATCTTATTGATACACCTGGCCACGTTGATTTTAACTATGAGGTGAGTCGCTCTCTTGCTGCGGTTGAGGGCGCTATTTTATTAGTGGATGCGTCGCAAGGTGTGCAGGCTCAGACAATTGGAAACTTGTACTTGGCTCTCGAGGAAGACCTTGAGATAATTCCTGTGCTCAACAAGATCGACTTGCCTGCTGCAGATGTTCCAGCGCGTTCAGAAGAGCTGATCCAGTTGATTGGTTGCAAGCCTGAGGAGATTTTGGCTGTGAGTGGAAAAACAGGTGAGGGTGTGCCGGCGTTGCTCGATGCAATTACTGAGCGTATCCCTGCACCGGAAGGAAAAGAGGAGCTGCCATTGCGTGCGCTTATCTTTGATTCATTTTATGACGACTACCGTGGGGTGATGGCGTACATTCGTGTTGTTGATGGTTCAATCAAAAAAGGACAGAAGATTAAGATGATTGCAACAAAGTTTGATGCGCAGGTTTTGGAGATTGGTGCTGTGACGCCTCAAGGACTTGTTGCAAGCGATACTCTTGAGACTGGGCAGATTGGATATGTTGTTACAGGACTGAAAGATATTGCTGGGTGTCGCGTTGGTGACACGATTACAGATCAGACTACGGGCGAGCTTCCGGCGTCACTTTCTGGATACAAGGAGGTAATGCCAATGGTGTTTGCGGGGGTGTTCCCAGAGGAGGGGAACGATTTTCAACGCTTGCGCGATGCGGTCGACAGACTCAAGTTGAACGACGCTGCGCTTGTCTCAGAGTCAGAGCATTCACCAGCGCTTGGTTACGGATTCCGTTGCGGTCTGCTCGGCATGCTTCATTTGGAAATTTTGAAAGAGCGTCTTGAGCGTGAGTTTAATCTTAATCTTGTCGTAACAGTTCCGTCTGTTGCGTACGAGATTTACTTGCGCAGCGGTGAGCATCACATGATCAAGAGTCCGCTTGAGTTGCCTGACCCTTCAGTTATCGATCATATTAAAGAGCCTTGGGTGCGTGTGGATGTTGTGAGTCCTTCTGAGTATATTGGTGCTGTGATGCAGTTGATTCAGGATCGTCGAGGGATTTATCAAAACACTGAGTACCTCTCGGGTGATCGTGCGATCCTTCGTTACGAGATACCGTTATCGATGATCATTGTGGATTTTTACGACAAGCTTAAGAGTGTTACGGCGGGGTATGCATCTCTTAACTACGAGGTGATCGATTACCGTGAGGCCGATGTTGTTAAAATGGATATCTCGGTGGCAGACGATGCGGTTGATGCGTTTTCAACGCTTGTGTATCGCGACGAGGCGGCGCGTGCTGGGCGACGTATTGTAAAGTCGCTTAAGGAATCTATCCCCAAGCAAAACTTTGTAATCAAGCTTCAGGCGATGATTGGTGGTAAGATTGTGGCAGGAGAACGTATCAGCGCTGTGCGAAAGGATGTGACCGCGGGATTGTATGGGGGAGACGTTACGCGTAAGCGCAAATTGCTTGATAAGCAAAAGAAAGGAAAAGCGCGAATGGCAATGTATGGAAAGGGGAAGGTTAATATTCCAACAGATGCTTATTTGAAAGTATTAAAACGTGGAGAATAGTTTATGAAAAAAAAGACACTAAGAATTTTTTGGGGGATCGTTGGTGGGATGGTGATTGTGAGTATGGTGATGTTTAGCTTTGCAATCGGATTTTCATTTTAAGAGTGATTAGGAGATGGCTCGTGACTTCACGAGCTGTTGCCTAATTATTTTTTTGTGAGTAAACGTTGGCTTGTCGCGGACGACATTTCGGAGGAGGTAAAAAAACAATTTCCGGATATACATCCGGTTGTTTTGCAATTGCTTTCTAATCGTGGTCTGCATACACAGGAGGAATTTGATGTGTACCTGAATCCAGATTGGGACAAGCATACCTATGGGCCAGAGCTGTTTCGTGAAATGCCTGTGGCTGTGGCGCGAGTTTTTGATGTGCTTGCAGAGGGTGGGGTTGTGACGGTGCATGGCGACTATGATGCCGATGGCGTTTGTGGTGCGACCGTACTTGTGGCGACGCTCAAAGATTTGTGTCGTGCGTTTGGTTATGACGAGTCGCTTGTGACGTACTATATTCCTCATCGTGAGAAAGAAGGGTATGGCATGAGTGTTGCGACTATTGAGCGCTTGCATGCTGAGGAGAAAACAAAACTGGTTGTGACGGTTGATTGCGGTATTAGTAATAAAGAGGCGGTTGATCGGGGGAAAGAGCTTGGGATTGATACGATCGTTTGTGATCATCACACCATGCCTGAGGAGCTGCCGGATGCGATCTTGATTCATCCATTGGTGCCTGGTGAGACGTTTCCAAACAAACATCTTTGCGGGACAGCGGTTGCGTTTAAGTTTGCCTCTGGGTTGATTCATGAGGCACAGAAGCGAGGCTCGAAGTTTCCTGAAGGGTACGAGAAGTGGTTGCTAGATTTGGTTGCCATCGCAACGGTAACAGATGTCATGCCGCTATCTGGAGAGAATCGTGTGCTTGAGACGTATGGTCTTAAAGTACTTAACAAGACGAAGCGTGTTGGCTTGCAAAAACTTATTGATATTAGTGGGGGCAAAATGGGAGCGCTTGATACGTTCTCGATTGGGTTTCAGATTGGTCCGCGCATTAATGCAGCTGGACGCATGGAGCATGCGCATCGTGCGCTTGAGTTGTTGATTGAGGAGGATGAGCTACGCGCGACTGAGCTTGCGATGCGACTCGACTCGATTAACATTGAACGACGAAAGGCTTCTGAGGTGATGTATCTAGAAGCAAAGAAGATGGTTGGAGAACTTGGTGACCGCAAGTTGATTGTCGTTTCATCAGAAGGCTGGCCTGCGGGATTGGTCGGGTTGGTGGCTGGGAAATTAGTGAATGATTACAATGTCCCCGCATATGTGGTTGGAAAGGATGGAGATCATTATGTTGGGTCAGGGCGCAGCATTGATGGGTATGATGTAACAGCGACAATGCGAGCGGCTGGTGAGCACTTGGATAAGTTTGGTGGGCATCCGCAAGCGTGTGGATTCTCAACGAATGGCGATGAGCGATTCTTAAAAGCGAAGGAGGTAATGGAGGCTTATGCGAAGGAACATTTGGATGAAGACTCGATGGTGGCAACTTTGAACGTTGATGCACAGGTAGAGCTTGAGGCGATCGATTGGGACTTCTACGATCTCTTAGAAAAGTTTCGTCCATTTGGAAACGAGAATCCTAAACCAGTTTTTTCATCGGTTGGGCTAACGCTCGTCTCGTTCTCAACGGTTGGGAAGGAGGGTGCGCACCTTAAGCTTCGTTTGCAATCGAAGGGTGGTAAAAACTTTAATGCAATCGCGTTTAGGTTTGGACACATGACAAGCGAACTTAAACTGGGGGGTGCTGTTGATGTTGTGCATGAGGTAGATGTGAATGAATGGAATGGGAGCAGAAGTTTGCAGTTACGCGTTATTGATATCAAAAATACATCCGTATGAACGTAAGAATTTACACAGACGGAGGTTCTCGTGGGAACCCGGGTCCTTCAGCTTCTGGTGCTGTCATCTTTGCGTTGGATGAGACGGTTGAGGGTGAGGTGCTTGCTGAGGTGATGAAATACCTTGGAAAGACTACGAATAATCAGGCTGAATACACGGCGATTGTGATTGGGCTTGAGAAGGCTGCGGAACTTGGTGCAACAGGTGTTGAGTTGTTTATGGATTCTGAATTGGCGGTAAAGCAGCTTAAGGGACAATACAAAGTAAAGAATGCTGAGATTGCGAAACGGTTTTTGGAGGTCAAAAACTTAACGCACAAATTTGAGTGGGTTACGTACACGCATGTGCGTCGTGAAAACAATAAGCACGCAGACTCTCTTGTGAATAAGTGTTTGGATGCCGAGGGGTGTTAGAAGTGTTATAATGGTTCTACTATGGGATTATTCGGAGGGAAAAAACCTAAAGGGTTTCTAGGTGTCGATATTGGCGCCTCAAGTATTAAAGTTGTTGAGCTTGCTTTAGAGAAAGGCCGGGCAAAATTAATGACTTACGGTTATGCAGAGCTTCCGCCAGATAGTGCGGGTGCTTCTTTTTTTGACCAACCAAGAGAGGCTGGTGCGTTACTTGCTAAGGTGCTTAAAAACGCGAACGTAAAGAGCGCGAGCGCAATGGCTGCTTTGCCTACATCAAATGTGTTCTCAACTATTTTGTCGTTGCCAAAAACAAAAGATGCAAAGCAGCGCGACAAAATTATTGACGCTGAGCTTTCAAAGCTCACGCCACTTCCGTTGGCAGAGATGATTACGCAGCGCGTGTTTTTGGATGGAGACAAGAAAAAATTGGCGAGCAAAAAAGTTGAGCTCGATGAGAAATCAAAGGATCCGAAAGTAAAGGACAAATACTTTCGTGTGCTTGTGACAGGTTCTGCCAAGAACTTTGTTCAGAAATACATTCAAATGTTTAAGGCAGCCAAGGTGGAGTTGCAGGCAATTGATACAGAGGCATTTGCGCTTATTCGGTCTTTGATTGGAAAAGACAAGAGCGCGATCATGATTTTGGATATCGGTTCAAAAAGTACCAATATTACTATTGTTGAAAAAGGAATCCCGTTTGTAGGACGTAGCATTAACATCGGTGGCGACTTGGTTACCACTCGACTTAGTGAGCAGATGAGTGTGCCGCTTGCCCAAGCTGAGCGCGTAAAGCGCGACCTCGGTATGATGGGGACTGCAACGTCAGATCTGCCTGGTGGATTACCTAAGTTGCTTGAGGATGTGATGTTGCCGCTTGTGAACGAGATTCGTTACGCCATCCAACTGTACGCAAACATGGAGCTTACAGAGCTCAAAAAAATCGATAAGATTATTTTGACGGGAGGCTCGTCTCACTTGCCGCGCATTCCTGAGTATTTATCTGAGGTGTTAAATGTGAGTGTGCATCGCGGTGATCCGTGGGCGCGCGTTACATATCCAAAAGATATTGCGTCTGTGCTTGAGGAGATTGGTCCGCGCATGTCAGTGGCCGTTGGGCTTGCAATGCGGGACATGGACTAGCTTATGTCAAAATATTCATTGTTGATTGTGGATGCTGATGCGTATTATGCAGGTATCTTTGCGAGTCGTTTTGAGGCAGCAGGTTGGAAGGTGCGTGTGGTAGAGACAGTTGAAGACGCAGAACTGCTTCTTGAGAGAAAGCCTGTCGATGCAGTCATGATAGATGTTGAGCCGTTTGAAACGGCGATACCGTTTATTCATGCGTTGCATCGAGAGTCTGAAAGCGTCGTAACGGTTTTGACGAATTTGGGAGACAGGAAGACGATTGAAGAGAGCAAGGAAGCAGGGGTGGATGGGTACTTTCTTAAAGGACATTTCTTTCCATCAGAAGCAATTCAAAAACTTAAACGTCTCATTGAAGAGCGTGTTACAAATTAGTCTATGAAAAATAATAAAGGATTCACGCTCGTCGAGATTCTTGTTGTCATTGCCGTAATCGCACTTGTGGGTGTGTTTGCTGCATTGGCAGTGAGCTCGGCACGATCAAATCAACGAGACGCGACACGTCTTTCAAATGTGCGTCAAACGCAGTCTGCACTTGAAGATTTCTTTAATGAAAACAATACGTATCCAGATGGTGAGCTGTTGCCGTTAGGTGACTCAGCTGAAAGCCGATGTTTGGGATCAGAAGGATTTGCTGGCGACTGTGCTGGCGATGATTCTGTTGTGCTGCGCGTTGTCCCAGCGACATACGAGAGTGGACTTGATGGAATTGTCACGTGTGGCGACCCGGCGCGTCGTGCGTTTTGTTACACACTTCTCGACGAAGGTGAGGGGTATGTGATTCACTTTGAACTTGAAAATGGTCTTGCAGCTGTCGGACTTCAGGAGGGCGTAAACTGCGCAACACCTGACGGCATGGAGGCTGGTATTTGTCAGGAGTAATGGAACTTGTCGCTGTCTTCATTATTGGAACACTAATCGGTTCGTTTTTAAACGTAACTATATTTAGAGTTCATGATGATCGTTCTGTTGTAAAAGGACGTTCAAAGTGCATGAAGTGCGAGGAGGCGATTGATGTGAAAGATTTGGTTCCTGTGCTGAGCTACTTGAATTTAAGAGGACGTTGCAGAAAATGTAAATCTGTTATCTCGTGGCAGTATCCTGTGATTGAAATCGTCACAGGTCTTTTGTTTGTGGCGGCTTGGATGGCTTCTGGTATGGGGTTGATGTTTGTGCGCGATGCCATTTTTGTTTCGTACTTGATTATCATTTTTGTTTACGACCTTCGTCACATGATGATCCTCGATAAGTTTACCGTTCCGGCGATGATCATCGCTGTGTTGTTAAACTTGTGGCTAGGTTATATTCCAGCCTGGTCTATTCTTGCTGGTGGATTGGTGCTTGCAGGATTCTTTTATATTCAGTTTGCCATCTCAAAAGGAGGTTGGGTTGGTGGTGGTGATATTAGGATGGGAGCGTTGATGGGGTTTATGTTGGGGCTTGAGCATGGGTTGGTCGCGTTGTTTATTGCGTATTTGCTTGGGGCTGTTGTGAGTGTTGGCCTTATGCTGTTTGGAAAGGCTGGGCGAAAGACACCGATTCCGTTTGGAACGTTTTTGACTGTGTCGACTGTGGTCGTGCTGTTTTGTGGGGGTGGAATCGTTGAGTGGTATCTAGGGTTGTTTGGTGGATAAGCAACTTTTTTGGACAAAAATACCAGCCAGCGTTATGATCAAGCTATAAATATACAAAACCTGGTTTTATATATCATAACGTTTTGTGGGTGCTGAAGAGTGTATTACTGATGACATGGTCATCAGTTTTTTGATTGGGTAAATGTTCGTTGTTCTGCTAAAATACGCCTCGTTATGAACAAGCAGGAAGCTGAAAAAAGAATTGAAAAACTTAAGGAAGTTATTGCGGAACATCGTTATAACTACCATGTGCTCGACAAGGAGACGATGTCAGATGCTGCTTTGGATTCGCTTAAGCACGAGCTATACGGACTCGAGCAAGAGTATCCAGAGTTTGTTACTTCTGATTCACCAACCCAGCGTGTTGGTGGAGACCCATTACCAAAGTTTGTGAAGGTGACGCATGCTCGGCCGATGCTCTCGATGGAAGATGTGTTTGAGCAGAGTGAGTTTGAAGCGTGGCAGAAGCGATTAGAAAAAGTCGGTGGTAAAAAGATCACCGAACTTTTTTGTATGCCCAAGCTTGATGGGCTTGCGGTGTCGCTTGTGTACACGAATGGTGTGCTAGAGGTTGCTGCGACTCGTGGTAATGGGCGTGTGGGTGAGAACGTTACGGTGAATGTAAAAACGATTGAGAGTATCCCTTTAAAATTAACAGGCTCTAACATTCCAGATCGTGTGGAGGTTCGGGGTGAGATTTATTTCCCTACAGATGCGTTTGATGAGTTGAATCAGAAATTAGAAAAAGAGGGGAAGCCAGTGTTTGCTAACCCTCGTAACACAGCTGCTGGATCGATTCGTCAGTTAGATTCTAAAATCACAGCCAGCAGAGGACTAGCATTTGTTGCCTGGGATTTAGATGGAGATTTTGGTCAGTCAACGATGGAGGATGAGTGGAAGATTATGTCTACGCTTGGGTTTAAGGCTGTGCCTGAGTCGAAGTTGTACAACTCTGTAGAGGAGGTTGAGAAGCATTGGCAGGAGCTGCAGGACAAGCGGGACGGACTTGGGTATTGGGTGGATGGAATGGTTGTGAAGGTAAACAATAGCGAGTTGTATCAATCGCTTGGGGTTGTTGGTAAAACTCCTCGTGGATTGGTTGCGTGGAAGTTTCCTGCGGAGGAAGCTACGACAGTTATTAAAGACATTAAGTGGACGGTTGGGCGCACAGGTGCACTTACGCCTGTTGCTGTTGTTGAGCCCACGTGGGTTGGAGGAACAACGGTGCAACATGCGTCACTGCACAACATTGATGAGATTGAGCGGCTTGATGTGCGTGTTGGCGACACGGTTATTTTGTATAAGGCAGGCGACATTATTCCAAAAATTAAAGAGGTAGTTGCGGGGCTTCGTCCAAAAGATTCTGAGAAGACTGTGCCACCAAACAGGTGTCCTGTTTGTGAATCTGAAGTTGGGCGTCGTGCTGGTGAGGTTGCGTTGTATTGTGTAAACCCTCGATGTTTTGTACAGGATCGTGAAGCGATTTTGCATGCGGCGCGTGCGTTTGAGATTGATGGTCTTGGTCCGCAGACTGTTGCGGCGATGCTGGAAAACGGATTGGTTGTGAGCCCTGCAGATTTGTTTACGATTTCTGCAGACGAGATTGCGCCGCTTGAAGGGTTTGGAAAGATCTCTGCAAACAAGTTGATCGAGGAGATTAAGCAGCGCAAGACGATCTCGCTTCCGCGATTTATTGCTGGACTCTCGATTCGGAATGTGGGAGAGCAAACGGGTATTGATTTGGCAAACAATTTTAGGTCGATTCAAACGTTGATGAGTGCAACGCTCGAGGAGCTTGTGCAGGTGGATGGAATTGGTGCGATTGTTGCGCAGAGTGTGAGAGCATTCTTTGGTGAGGAGCATAATCAGAAATTGGTACAGACGTATCTTGAAAACGGTGTTGAGATTGAATCTTATAAGGTTAATGCCTCTCTACAAGTGCTTGCAGGAAAGTCTGTTGTTGTGACGGGGACATTGCCTACCCTGAGTCGTGACGAGGCAAAAGAGAAGATTCGACTTGCTGGAGGAAAAGCATCTGGATCCGTTAGTGCAAAAACCGATTATCTGCTTGCTGGCGAAAAAGCAGGCTCAAAGCTTGAAAAAGCGAATGAATTAAAGGTGACAGTCTTGTCTGAGGAAGAGTTCCTAAGTATGATTGGGGAGAAATAAATTTATGGCATTATCAAAAGAAGAAGTACTACACATTGCGAGACTTTCTCGATTGCGTATTGAGGAAGAGGATATTGCTGAGTATCAGGAAAAGCTCAGCACTATTTTGGATTACGTTGCTAAGCTTCAAACACTCGACACAACTGGTGTAGCTGAGTTGCAGCATGCTGCTGAGATCTCGAATGTGTTTCGTGCAGATGAGGTTGAGGGGTGCGATGAGGATGTGCGTACACGATCGATCGAGAACTTTTCAAATCGTGAAGGTGACCTACTAAAGGTGCAAGCTGTTTTTGAAAACCGAACCGAGTAGTTATGGATGTATCAACATTGACGATTAAAGACATCAAAAAATTGTTAGAGTCTGGTGAGATCACAGCTGAGTCTCTCGCTGGTTTTTATCTTGAGCGCATCAAAGCGCAGAACACAGACCTCAATGCGTTTATTGAAATTGCAGACGATGTGATTGCTCAAGCTAAAGCGATTGATGTCAAACGTGCTGCTGGCGAGGATGTGGGTGTGCTCGGAGGTGTGCCTATCGGAATTAAAAATAATATTTTGGTTCAGGGGTGGGAGGTGACTTCTTCTGCTCAGATTTTGGAAGGACACATTGGTGCGTACGACGCGACGGTTATTCAGCGCCTCAAAGACGCAGGAGCGATTTTGGTTGGACGAACAAACATGGACGACGCGGCAATGGGATCGTCTACAGAGACTTCGCATTACGGACCGACAAAAAATCCATGGGACAAAACGAAGGTTCCCGGAGGATCTAGCGGAGGGTCTGCGGCCGCTGTGGCTGCTGGATTGGTGCCGGTGGCTCTTGGGTCAGATACTGGTGGATCTGTGCGTCAGCCAGCGAGTTTGTGTGGACTTACAGGACTCAAGCCAACATATGGGCGCGTATCGCGTTATGGATTGATTGCGATGGCATCAAGCTTTGATCAGATTGGTCCGATTGCGCATACGGTAGAGGATGCTGCGTTGGTATTGAGCGTGATTGAGGGGAAGGATCCAAAAGACGGGACTTCTGTTGAATTGCCAAATACGACCATCGCTGAGCTTGTTGATACAGATATTAAGGGAATGAAAATCGGCTTACCAAAAGAATACTTTATCGATGGAATTGATCCTGAGATCAAGAAAAGTGTAATGGAGGCCGTTGAAGAATTTAAAAAAGCAGGAGCAGAGATTCATGAGATTTCACTTCCGCATGCTGAGTATGCGCTCGCGGCGTATTACATCATTATGCCAGCGGAGGCGAGCTCGAACCTTGGGCGCATGGATGGATTGCGTTTTGGTTACCACTCCGGCGGAGAGAACTTGCTTGAGACGTACTCACGCACGCGTGGTGAAGGTTTTGGTCCAGAGGTTCAACGTCGCATCATGCTCGGGTCTTACACGCTCTCAGCAGGGTATTACGATGCGTATTATCGCAAGGCACTTCAAGTACGCACATTGATTAAGCAAGATTTTGACGAAGCGTTGAAAGCCGTTGATGTAATCCTTACGCCAACTAGCCCGACTGTGGCATGGAGCCTCGGTGAAAAGATGGACGATCCTTTGGCAATGTACCTCGCAGACATCTTTACGATTAGCGCGAACCTCGCGACTGTTCCTGCAATGTCGATCCCATGTGGGTTTACAAAAGACCTCCCGATTGGTCTGCAGTTGATCGGACGTCCGTTTGGTGAGTACGACTTGTTTAAGATGGGAGCTTATTATCAATCTGTTACAGATTGGCACGAGAAGAGTCCGGAGTAGATCTGTACTTAATCGTAACCACCCCAACCCCTCCTTGGCCTATCTTAAAAAGGAGGGGCCCGCTTGTTTAGGAAGATAGAGAAGTCTCCCCTTGTAACATTCGCTAAGGGGAGATTTAGAGGGGTCTTTTCAAAATAACCATGATTCCTTACTTCCAACTAACAACCATTCCGTTTGGCCCCGTACAAATTCAGGTATGGGGTCTTATGGTTGCGATTGGGATTTTGGTTGGGGGATGGGTTGCGGCGGGGATGGCTGAGAAGCGTGGGCTTTCTAAAAAAACGTTTTGGGATCTTGCGACGTGGGTGATTGTTGGTGCGTTTGTTGGTGCGCGACTTGTTCATATGATCTATGAGCCTGGGTTGTATATCAACGATCCAATCGAGTTTGTTCGGATTTGGCACGGAGGGTTTAGTGTCATGGGAGGGTTTCTTGGTGCGGTGATTGTTGGGGTGGGGTATTTGCGTAAGAAGAAGTTGGATGTGCATGCGTACGCAGACGTTGCTGTATTTGGGCTTCCGCTTGGATTGTTTATTGGACGCATTGGTTGCTTCCTTATTCATGACCATCCGGGAACACTCACAGATTTTGTTGGGGGGGTGCAGTACCAAGGTGGAGCGCGGCATGACCACGGATTGTATTTGTCGATTAATGGATTGATTCTCTTTTTGATTTTTCTTGCACTTACAAGACGTGGAGTGAAGCAGGGGACATACATTATTGTCTTCTTGGTTTGGTACGGCGCGATGCGGTTCTTCCTCGATTTCCTTCGTGCAACAGACGGTGCGATTGTTGATAGTCGATATTTAAACCTTACACCTGCGCAATACTTTTCAATCGTAATGGTGTTATCTGGTGGGTATTTGTGGTGGAGACGAAAGAATGCGTAAGATTGTTGTGAAAAAATTGACAAAAGTCGAGTGAAAAAATACCCTTAACAGTGGGTATTTATTGTTTATCCACATAATCGTTTTTAAAATTTGTTGATTATGCCACGTATCCCTAAACTACCAAGTAAGGTGTTGGACTTGATCGGATTAAAAGAGAAGGACATGAAGGTTTATACCTCGATCCTTCAGCTTGGTACCGCTCCCTTGCGGAAGATTGCTGATGAGGCTAGTCTGAACCGCGGAACGACTTATGAGGCGTTAAAGAGGTTGATGGAGCATGGGTTGGTGAGCTATGTGGACGCAAAATCTCATCGGTATTTTACTGCGGAGGATCCACAAAAAATCACAGGTCTTGCGACACGTCGAGAGGTGGCGTTGCAAGATGCTCGTTCAACATTGAAAGAAGTTGTGCCCGAGCTACAAGCTTTGCTCGGTCGGAGCAAGCATCGTCCAAGCGTTCGGTATTACGAGGGTGAGGGTGGTGTGCGCGAGATCCTTGAGGATGTATTGAAGACGACGGAAGCGACTAGAGATAAACGCTTTCGAATTTATTCATCTGAAGGAATCCGTGACTTGATCGCAAAAGCTTGGCCTGGGTTTATTAAGAAGCGCATTCGTAAGCGTGTGACTGTGCGGACGATCTCGATTGGAAAAGGAGGTCAGACGCATGGGCTTGATGAACGCAAGTGGCTAAGCCAAGACGATAAGGCACCGACGTACATTTTTATCTATCCAGGTAAGACTGCGTATGTCAGCATTGATGAGCGTCGTGAACTGTTTGGAGTGATTATTGATGACGAGGCAGTGGCGGCGACGCAGGAGATGATCTTTGATGCGATGTGGAAGTTTATTTAAACCAATTGGGTCAGGTTTGCATGTTGGCAACCCAGCATTCAGCCCTGACCCAATTTTGGAGGAAACATGAATTCCAGGCGTATTGAAGCTGTAACGGTTATGTTCTGCGGGCCGCACGACAATGACGGGATGGTCTCGTTTCGTCGTGTCGACCATGCGATCACCGTGGCAAACAGAGAAAGTTCACCTCTGCTTCTTGCGGGGGATGCACGTCGTGGTTACGACCTTGTGCTGTTCAGAATTCGTGCAATTGAGGGTGGTGTCCGGGA
>JABITQ010000009.1 GCA_018700535.1 Candidatus Uhrbacteria bacterium
TGGTGCAAGCAGATCGTTATTGAGCGCCAACCCATCATTCTCTGGGTCACGCTTCATGTAAAACGCCTTTACCTCTGCTGGGTACTTCTCAATAAAGATCGGCTTGTCGAATTCCTTTGTCAAAATAGTTTCATCCTCTGCACCCAAGTCATCCTTGTCTCCGATAGACGACCCCATCTCACGCAACTTAGCCACTGCCTCAGCATGAGTCATACGCACAAACGGTGCCTGTACTTTTTTCAACGCTTCTACATCGCGCTCAAGAACCTGAAGCTCGTACACACACTTTTCAAGCACCTCTTTTACAATGAAACAGATAAGCTCCTCTTGAACCTTCATGTTTCCCTCGTGCTCGATGAACGCACCTTCAGCATCCATCATCCAAAACTCTGTGAGATGACGACGTGTCTTTGATTTCTCAGCACGAAACACTGGACCAAAATCGAATGCCTTACCCAAGCTCATAATCCCAGCCTCGAGGTACAACTGACCGGACTGTGCAAGATATGCTTTTGACTTTGCCGCATCGTCTGCTGAATCGTCTGCAAAATAATCCATTTCAAACAATTCGGTAGTCCCTTCACAGGCTGTGGGTGTCAAAATTGGAGTATCAAATTTTACAAAGCCGTTGTCTTGGAAATAATCGTAAGTAGCCCTGATGATTCTATCGCGTACACGTTGCACTGCCCACTGACGCTCTGAGCGCAACCACAGATGACGGTTGTCGAGCAAAAAGTCTGGACCATGCTCTTTCTTTCCAATCGGATACCCTTCATGAGCCAGGCTTACAATTTCAATCCCATGCCCTTCAAGCTCATAGCCAGATGGTGCACGTGAATCTTCTTTTACGAGACCTTTGATAACAACAGATGACTCCAAACGGATCGACTGCAATGCATCCCATTGCTCATCTGTTAAATCTCCTTTTGAATACACAGCTTGCACACGTCCAGATCCATCACGAAATTGTAGGAAAAAAATCTTTCCGCTTGAGCGGAAATTATAGCACCAGCCTTTCAGTTCGATTTCTGAGCCAATATGTTCACTAATTTTTGATACAGTTGTTACATTCATAGTGAAAATAGCTTAACACACACCACACGAAGCCCTCAATGATGATGCGGGGATTGTTGGAAAATGACTGATTATAAGTGATTCTACAGCCTCATGAAACCCAGCGATATCCTCCCCTTTTAGATGTGGACGCAGCTGGTTCTCAAACGACTCGTACAATGCGTGACGCACAAGCTTTAACGTTGAGTCTGTCATAGCTCTTGCCGCAAACCATTGCTGCTCATTTGAAAGAGCGCATGTCTTGCAAACAACCCCTCCTTTAAGCGCATGCCACTTAAACGCTCCTGACGAGACAGGCTTGCGACAAGCAAGACACGACGTGAGCTCAGGGTGATACCCAATCAACGCAAGCAACTTGAGTGTAAACGAAGCTGTTAAGAATGCTGCGCGTTCCTTACTGAGTGATGGACTCTTCTCTAAAAAAGCCAACCAAGTAGACAGAAGGTGATACAAATTTGGATCACTCTCTTGTGGACGTGTCCCAATATCAAGCAAGTGCATCGCATTGTGCGCGAGGGTAAGCTTTGAAATGTCATCGTAAATTCCAGCAAATGATCGCTTACGATCCACCCCTGCAACCGTCTGATAATGACGTCCAAACACAAGCAGTAACTCTACCTCTGCAATCATTTCAAGATGTGGAGTGAGTTTGGCAAGCGGTTTACTTCCACCACGCGCCAAAAACTCCACCTTACCCTTGTCTGGCGTAAACACAGAATACCAACGATCCGCCTCACGATAATCGCGGCGAGAGAGGACAATACCAGTTGTTTGGTACAAGAGAGACACGAATTATTTTTTGAACAGTTGAATCTTTTCTGATCGAGACAACTTCTTTATCTCGATCTCTTTTTTGCGGGCACCTCCCTCATCCAATCCATCTTCAGACCACATAACGTTCACCGGCCCACGACCACGTGTGTACTTAGCACCCTTGCCTGCATTGTGGGTTTTGATCCGAGCCCCGAGATCTTTTGTGATCCCTGTGTAGAGCGTGTCGTCGCTGCATCTTAGAATATAAACAGTCCATGGCATAGCGTTAAATCAACGCAAGTAAGAATCGATAAATCTCTACCATGGCAAACGTGTCGAGCTTGCAGTATTCAAGCAAGTCGCTTGCGATCTGATCTTTTTCTGTTTGCGGCGTCGCTTCGTCAATCATCTTTTCCCATCGCTCAATTGCTTGATCACCCTTTTGAATCCCCAATGTTTTATACGTTAGATGCGGCACGACAACAGGCAAGACCTTCTTGATACTTGACGAGCCCTTAAACGCAGCGTCGACATAGTTCCCTTTTGAAAAAACTGTCATCAAATCAAACATCCCTTCATTGATCTCCTCAAGAAACTTCGCATGCTCTGGATGAAGCTCAGCTAACTTTAAGTTACGCTGCTTCTCATAAGTAGAGTACCAAGAAATAACAGTGCTTTCAGAGCTCATATCCTTACGCATCCTCTCGATGAGCAGCTTGGTAAAATCTCCCGTAGGCTCTGTCACCAAATACTCCTTGTGCTCAATCTCACCGTTTTCATGCAGTGTATGTAATGAGTATTGAAATGGAACCTGCTCATACGAACCAAAACCCTCAAAGCGAGGGATAGCACTTGAGTAGCCCTCATAGTCAAAAAACTGTAGTGGGAACACCAGCTCGCCAAGCAACTCTGCAATCCCCTCGCGATTGATAAGAGGCTCGCCAGCCATGTACGCATCATATTGAAACTTCTTTGCCCCCTTAAGCTTTTCTGGATTATCGATATCATCAAGCGCAAAAATATCGCGATCAATCCAATCGTAAAACAACTTCTTACTTCCACCAATGCGATTAATATCATGCACAGAATACTCCGGAACATCAGGCCATGAGTAACTAAACGTCGTGCACTGCGCCGACCGTCCGCGATACAAACA
>JABITQ010000008.1 GCA_018700535.1 Candidatus Uhrbacteria bacterium
ACGACTTACTCCAACAACATCAAGTAGTCGCTGCGCAAACTGAGGGACTGCACGATTATAAAAAGAATAGTTAAGCTTTGTAACCGTTCTAACAGACTCTGCAGGCAACAGTCGCACGTGCACAATCCAATACCCTTTCTCATCACGAACGTAGAGATGCGGCTTAAATCCTTTGGGGCAATCAATAGTGTCTGGAGCAATTTGAACACGTAGCTGCGAACCAGTTAACACCACATCCCTACACGTTTCAGAAAGTGCGTACTGATGATAAATATTATGATCGCGGTGCAACACTTCATCGCCTGCAACAACAGCTTTATCAAACAACGTCTTAGGGAACACAAAACGCATCACAAAATCTAACAGCTCCGTCTGTGTCGTCGCTTGAAATTTGTGAGTTCGATGAATAACGTTCCCATCTACCGCGATTGATACATTCAGAGTTCCTGATCCATTAACAAACGACAGGTCACGTTTGGATCGACACTCACTCGGTGTACAATCGACTGTGACGCCCTGCTCAGCATAATGTTGACCATTGCCCTCAAGAGAGTAAAACGTCACCGCATCGCTGCACTCAAGCCCCCAATACGGCAATGGTGTGCTAGACCCAGGCAACACAATCCGCTCTTCTTCTTGAATCAATATGTTCTGTGACCGTTTATGAAAATTCTCCATGTAAACAAATATTATAGTCCGTGGATAGGTGGCATTGAGCGTATTGTAGAGGATTTATCCAACAACCTCCAAGCCTCGCACAAAGTCACGACCTTGGTCTGCAATACAGCAGGCAAACCCACAACGATTGATCAGGTAGGTAACGTTGAGGTTGAGAGAGCCCACACATGGTTCACACTGCTTCGATTACCCATCTCAACAACTTTCTTTAGCCTGTTTAAAAAGCATGCAGCAAATGCAGACCTTTTTTTAATACACCACCCATTCCCACTTGGGTTCCTTGCCTACCTGCTCTTTGGCAAGAAAAAACCATTGATCATCTTTTATCATTCAGATGTCGTTAAACAAACATTCACCGCCGCACTACTCGCTCCGTTGTTCAAAAGCACACTCAAGCACGCAAGCCAAATTATCGTTACCAGCAACGAGCTCAAACAGAATTCTTCCCTCTTAACTGATTTCCAAGACAAGACCACTGTCATCCCTCTTTGGATAAACAATGAAACTCTCATCAAACCAATCTCGATTGAGTCACCGCTTTTCACAAATCACAATCCAAACCTCCCCCTCATACTCGCCGTTGGTCGCCTCGTCTCATACAAGGGTTATGACGTTCTGCTACAAGCCATGCGCAACGTATCAAACGCTCAGCTGTTAATAATCGGTGAAGGTCGCGAGACCAACTCGTTGAAAGAGCTAATCGAGCAACACAACCTAAACGATCGAGTCTTCGTCATTCCACCAGTCGCACACCTTGCCCCCTTCTATCATTCAGCCGATATCTTCGTACTACCCTCAGTAACACCCGCTGAGGCATTCGGGCTCACACAGCTCGAAGCAATGACTTGTGGCGTCCCTGTAATCAACACATCGCTACCAACCGCAGTTCCAACCGTTAGCTTGGACAAAAAAACAGGCCTCACCGTTGAGCCTGGTAATGCAGATGAACTTGCTCGTGCGCTTCAAACTCTCATCGACAACCCATCCCTCCGAGAGCTTTATGGAAACGCAGGGAAAGAGCGTGCGCGAACACATTTCTCAAAACAACAATCAATGGAGCGAATCAACGAGGTGATCAATCTCTCTGACGTAAACGACCGGTAAATACGACATGGTACGAAAGAAACCCAAACTGCCGTGCAAACTCCCAATGCGAAACCTTTTTCTGCAGACGCATGACGGTCTCTTTTAAAAACGGTCGTAGAATATACGTCGATAAAAAGACTAGTTGAGACAATCCCATACCCCTTCGTTCAAACGTAACGTTTTCGAAGTGAGGATCAAGAAGCACTGTTAACTCCCGTATCGTGTAGTGATGATGTACGGGTTTTTTTCTTTTTAACAAACTAAGAATGTTTTCTGGATCGAGCAAAAACGACACCCCTCGATAAGGCACAGACCCAACAAAGATACCCTCTGACTTTAAAACACGCGCAATCTCTCCCACGACTTCCGCATCTGACTGAACATGCTCTAACACATCAAGACTCAACACGAGATCAAAAGATTCATCTACAAACGACATGTGCTCTCCAGGCTCCTGAACAAAACGAATATCAGAACCCTTAAACGCATCGCGCGTTTTCTCAATGGTCGACGCATCGTATTCTAAACACGTTAGATCGTTGAACCCATCAGCCAACAACAACGTTTCCGTCTCTCCATACCCACACCCCAAATCTAAGATGGGACGCGTTTGTGCATCTTCAAAGAACGTATGGACAAGTTCTATTGCGCGTTCAGATCGATTCATAATGAGGTAAGTCGACAAATAAAGACTCGATGGGTGTAAAGCTTCTTCTCGCCCTCCAATCCATAGCGTTGATATCCCAATACTCCTGCCAGGCGAAAAAACACTTGTTGCGGTGATAGATACGACTTGAGCACAGACTTCCAAGACGGAGGCTTACTTGCAGGATCCTTTGTCTCTTCGTTAATCCAATGTGTCTCTTGGTCAACACAGAGAACTGACTCAATCAAAAAGCCCGCCTCCTCAATAAGATTCTCATAACTCTGAATCGTGTGCTGATGAGGGTGTGGTGGATCTAAAATTGGATTTGCTACGGAGAACAATGCAGCCATCGAAGCGAACACATGACAGTTCAGCGAGAGAATAAAGAATCCATCTGGCTCAAGCAGCTCATGAATCTGCTTAAGAGACGCACTAATGTCGCGCGCATGATCAACAGAGTTGAATGCAAAAATGCGTTCAAACTTCTTTGCTGGCTCGTACTGCTCGATACCTCCATGCACCCACTCAATAGGCTCGTTCTTCAAAGAAGGAACAATATCAAGATACTCATTCATGAGCGGGTCGATGCAGGTTAACCTTGTATCGCTCAAAACATCACTCAAAAACGCTCCAGAGGGACCGCACCCGACATCCAATACGCGCATACCCGGAACCACTGAAACTTTCGTTATGATCCGGTTCATAAGCAGGTTCCAAAATGCACGCTTCTTTTGCGTGTAAGTATCCGTATTGATCTTGTCCTGATGCTGCACCCAACAAGCGCGTTCCTCCTGTTGAGCTTGCTCCCATCGTGATTGACTCATAGGCAATAATATTACGCACATCATAACAAACTCACTCACAAATGTCAGCGACACATTTGCTCAATATTCATTGGTCAATTACCGTATAGAGGCATATGCCAAATCAAACACGACGACGTATCAGAAACACCCTGCTACTCATCATTCCATTTCTTGTATTACTACAAGTTTCACTCTACCTCACACTGCAATGGAAATTTGGTGCAGAGCTAAATAACGATCTTTGGCAGAGACACGTCATTCTTTTTATCTTCCCTCATCTCATCTGGATTGGATCGTTTTATGGCTTCCGTTTATTCGATCTATTATCGTATCAACATTTTTGGGACGTACTCCAGCGCATCATCCTCGCGTCATTAATAAGCATTGTCGGCTCAATCAGTTTCATCTACTTCCAACCAGAGCTTCTGCTAACCCCCC
>JABITQ010000023.1 GCA_018700535.1 Candidatus Uhrbacteria bacterium
GTCCGACCGTGCGCTTGTATGAGGGTGATGAAGCATTGCATGTTTTGTTTAACGACATGGCAAGCGTTGGTCCAAAAGAATTCTTGGAAGTCTCAAATATTACAGAGGTCTACAAGCATCTTGATAATAAATATCTACATGAGGTCCGCAAAGTTCTTGATCCGTCACGTGTAAAGATTCGTTTGCTTCACCGCGGAGAAACAAAAGCACCTCGTGAGGGGACAGAGTATTGTCAGCTTCCGGATGAGTTTGGAGATTTTCATGGAGACCTTTGGATTTACGACAATCGTCTAGCGTTTACACAATACATAGGTAAGACGGTTGTGATCATTATTGAGAGCAAGGCGTTTGCTGATATGGCACGTGTAATGTTCCGGGCAGCAGAGGATGTGTGTAAGAAGCCAAAGCATTCGTAGAAAAAATTTGATAAAGAAAGAAGAGCCGATCCCAGAAGGGGGTCGGCTCTTTCGTTCGTAGAAGAAGGGGTGCTCGCCCCCGCCTGATCTCACAAGGAAATCAGGCGGGGGGTCATAGCTACTCAGGTTTAACCGAGCATGAACCACCTCCTTCTAGGAAACTGTGTCACGTGTACGACGAATGTTCACGTGACATCTGAGCGCTAGCTTGTGTCGGCCCCGATCATTTCGGTGCCGGCGTAATGCTGTTTCTGGCCCAGAGAATCTCCTGAAGGTAAGTGGGTGATGATCTATCCCTTTTTGTTGTGTGCGAGTGTCCATTTCGCACGGTTCTTGAAACCCATTGGACTTTGGGGGGGTTGTGACGCAATGTTGTGTTGCGGCACGACCTGAGGAATCTATCACGTATATTGGTTTGTGTCAACCCCTACTGACAATGGTTTCTTGCCTAAAATTGGCTACAGAATGCACTCTGTCCGGATGTTCCGGACAGTTTTTTTAACTAAATTTAGCAAAGTGGAAAAGATCTTGCCTTGCTACCCTTGACAGTATCTAAAGTCTGTGATAGTTTACCGAGTCAGTTAATCCAGACAAAAGTTACTGGGTGCAAATAACTGAAGATCGTCTGAGATGCTTGTCCAGGCGATGCCCCTCTTTCGCCTACTTGTAGGTATGTAGAGGTTTCTGAAATGATCGAGGAGGATTCTCAATACATAGAATATGGTTGCCGGGAATTTGATAACGACATTTTGGGGTGTGCTCTATATAAGATCACATCGATTCGTTGAGGAGAGATTGGGGTGAGAAATCACACCGGAGCGCAGAATGGCTCCGCTCCCTTGTGGTCAGCTGAGGAGAACTGGTCATAAGAGAGCGGATTCATTCAACCACCGGAGAAACATGATTTACGTCGTAACGTTTTACCTCGGTCAAGTGGTGACTGGGGAGCGGAATGGAAAGTACTTGAATCTTGATGTTGGAGGCGAGGACGCAGAGGTGTTTCTCGACTCGCAGCAAGAAAAGGATCGTTGGGTTGGTGGCATCTTCTTGACGAGGAGCACTGATACGCGAGACGCCATGGCCCGAAAGGCCCGCATCCTCTTTGCAGAAATGCAAATGATGCTTTGAGTCTGATGAGTTGGATGGGTGCCGTTTCGGTGCCCTGCCAGCCATCTCGAGTTCCAGACTGAGTTCTGGTTCTCGACACCCGTCGTAGTTTTGTGGAGTTGCTCCATGATTCAAGCGGCGGTCCCAGTCTGCGTTTAATATGTTGGTAGACACTTCGTCGCCACCAGTTAGATGTTGAGACTGAGGCCAGGCATGCTCGCACGCTCATAGTTTGATTGTCTATGTGCTGCGAGGTGCCTGTGCCTGGATGGATGCCATTTCGGTGTCCTGTCAGTAATCTTGCATGCGCGGGAGCGTGCATGGATGTTGTCTAAGGCGCCATCGGTAAGGCGCCATCTACAAATACCGACTCTGGCCACCGTTATGGCTACAACATGTCTCTGATTTCTTTGTAACGGCAAAGGATCAGACGGGTTGGCACTCGATACTCAGCTGTGCGCGAGACATCCTTCTCGCACCTTTCTGAACACACGAGTTTCTCGTGTGTTCAGAAAGTCTCATTACACTGATTGGTGTAGTGAGAGACTGAAATATCTGTGAGCTCTTCCCATTCAATCAAATATCTATTAGGTTGAATGGGAAGGGATAAACAACAATGAGGTGAACACAAAAACTTAAACTTTCTGAGGGGCAATTTTGCTACCTAGGTAGGTTGAGGTTCGAATGTGTGATGAGATGAGTTTGGTGTGTACTCAAAATGCACCGCCGTGTGGTCTGTTTACCTGTCGTTACTGTGAAAGCATGTATGACGACTATGACGACTACGAAGATGACGATATGGATATGGACCCCAGGTCGTTCGACGACCGTTACCATCCCTTTCCGGTGGTCCATAAAAAACCCTCTCACCCAAAGCATGTCAGCGTCGCGCAGCAGCGTGAACGCGGCGGCTATGTCTCTGGTCCACAGCGCATGGATCGAGTCATAACCCAGGGTGAGGAAGGACGTCGCGCACGTCGTGCAGATGGCAACAAGGTGGAGAAATTCGCTGAACGTCGTCTTGCGCGCAGGCTTCGTCATGAGGTCTGTAAACACGAAAACGTAGATTAAGGAGAGTCTACGCAACACGGTCCACCATGCTGGTTGGCCGTGTTTTGCTATAATCAATTTGCTATGAATTTTGAAACTACTGTACTGATCGTGCCACCTAATGATGCCGAGGGTGTCATGATCAAAGAAATCGCTGAAAAGATTGGATTACCTGTCATTATTTCGCACCAGCTGCATGGCGCTTCTTTGGATAAAGGACATGATTATGTTCAAGATGTGGTCGATGGTGGCTATAAAGAAGTGTTCGTTGTGGAGATGCCTGGAGTCAAAGCTGAAAAGCGTTTCAAAAAGCTTGGGATCAAGTTGAACATTATTGATCACCATCATTACACTGGTCTTGATCGCGCACATGGTCCAGATGACAAGATGCTTCCGTCATCGCTTGAGCAATTTTTAAAACTGTTTAAACTGACAGATGTAAAACTAAAGAAGTTTGGTTTTGACCCAAAGCTTGTGCGCGCAATCGGTATTCAGGATCGTGGATATGTTTGGGCACTAATGGCGGAGGGGTATTCTAAGAGTGAGGTGAAGAATGTGCTGAAGTACATGGATAAGTTGACGGCACATCTGCATAATCCAAAAACAGAAGCGCGTAAACGAGAGCTCGCAAAAAAGGCTTGGGAGCGTCGCAAGAAATGGGGTGAATTTTATGTCGTGACCACAAGAGCAGACGTGCAATTGCGACCAAGACTCTCTAGGATTATTGTTGAGACCATCGGGAAGCCTACGCCAATTATTGTTGTGGAGTGGGGGAGAGGTCTTATTTATGTGCAGGAGTCTCCGTATGCGATGGAGTTGTTCAATCGCTTTGGAGGGTTCACATTTGGACTAGATAGAAACTGGGGGCATCGTAATGAGCCTGGTGCAAAAAAAGTTACGCTGCGTGATGTGAAGAAAGTTATTGAAACTGTTCAGCACAAAGCGGTAACATCTTCGACATAATATGAATCCACTTATATATTTATCGCTCTTTGCACTCATTGCATTCTCTGGATTATTTTCAGGTCTGACGCTTGGGTTATATAGTCTTGATAAGACTGAGCTTGAGCGCAAGGCAGAGTTGGGGGACAAGAGAGCAGAGCGCGTGTTTCGAGTTCGAAGCCGCGGGAACCTGCTACTTGTCTCTCTTTTGTTAGGGAACGTAGCAGTGAATGCCGCAATCTCGATCATTCTCGGAACTGTCGCGGGTGGCATTGTAGCTGGCTTTATTGCAACAGGGTTGATTGTTATTTTTGGTGAGATCATCCCTCAGGCCACTTGCGCGAGATACGCACTTGAGACGGGTTCGCGTGCAGCGTGGTTGGTTGAGGTGATCATGATCGTTCTGTACCCCATCGCGAAACCGATTGCATGGGTTCTTGATAAGACACTTGGGCAGGAGCTAAAAACCATTTGGTCTAAACGTGAGCTCGAGCATATCATTCGTATGCACGAGGATGACCCACGTTCAACAGTCGATGCTGACGAGGAGCGCATTTTGCTTGGTGCACTTACCTACTCTGACAAAACTGTTGTAGAGGTAATGACTCCGCGCAAGAAGGTTTATGAGCTCCAGAAGAAAAGCGTGCTGGATCAAACATTGTTGCACAAGATCCGTGAGACAGGCTTTACTCGGATCCCGGTCTACTCGCGTGACATCAATGATATTGTTGGGTTTTTGTACACAAAAGATTTGATCGGTATTGATCCTGATGAGAAAGAGTCGATTGAAAAAATCATGCGTACTGCCAAATTGATTCGTGTTTCACCAAAGCGGCGTTTGGACACATTGCTGAACATGATGATTGTTAGGCGTGCTCACATGGCGATTGTTACAGAGAAGTCAGGAAAGTTTTTGGGGATTGTTACTATGGAGGATGTGGTTGAAGAAATTATTGGAAGAGAGATTATTGATGAGGATGACGTGGAGTAATATGAAACAAGATGTTGAATCCATCATCTTTGGTGCGGAAATGGGAGAGCCGCTAGAGATCGACCTTCATGAAGCATCTGATGTTTATGAAGGAGTTCGAGCCCTTGATCAATTTATCGATCAGGCATTTGTTCGAGGTGAGGAAGTGGTGAAGGTTATCCATGGGCGCGGGACAGGGAGAATGCGCGATGGAATTCACGAGGCACTTACCGAGCATGAAACAGTCGTATTTTTTCGTGATAGTCATAAACCAGAAGAAATTGGCGGTGTAACATATGCTGTCCTTTCTCAATAGTAGAAACGAGATTGAACTATGAAACCATTTCTTATCGGACTTGCAGGGCTTTCTGGAGCTGGAAAATCAACGCTTGCTGACCACTTGGAGACGCAGGGTGGTGTAAAGCGTTTTCGTTTGGATGCGTATTACAAAACTGAGGAAGATTGCCCAAAGCTTGATGACGGTCGCCCGCATTGGGATTTGCCTGAGAGCTTATATTTAGATGAGGTGCTAGAAGCCCTCGTTGATTTGAAAGAAGGGAACGATGTTTTTTTGCCGCTCTACGACCGGGGGACTAATAGTCGAACAGGTCAGGTTTTGTATCAGCCAGCGCCGGTTATTTTTGTAGAAGGACTTCAACTGTTTAGCAACACTCAAATTCGAGAGATATTTGATCTACGTCTCTGGCTTGATATTGATGAGCAAACAGCGATCGAGCGTCGCTTAAAAAGACAGCCGGATTACGATATGGAATATCATCAGAACATTGCGCTTCCTGCTCAGCGTGAGATTGTTCTCCCGTTAAAAACGTGCGCACATGAGTTGATTGACGGAGCTCAGACTGAGCGAGAGGTGGCTGAACAGACAGATCGGATCGTAAAACGATTTTTGGGTATTAGTTAGCGTTTGGATCTTGCTCTTCAATAACGTAGAATGAGTACACTATGTGGCGTATTCAATCTACACATGAGCAATCAGAAACGGAGTATCTTGATCAAGCAATCGAGCGCATTGAGGGTGATCAAGAATTGTTTTTGCGTGCGGAAGCGCTTTTGTCTGCTGCAGAAAAAGCTGAGCCACTCATGGCAGAATGCTTTCGTACACCGCAGGATATTCGCTATCATTCAGAGGGGCCAACAGTGCGATATCATTTGCGTCTGATGCTCATGGTGCTTTACGCATTGAGTGAGGAGAAGTTGCATCTTATTGATATCGAAGAATTTCGCCGACTCCAGGGGTATGAAGGGGAGATTGATGAGCTTGAGGAAATACTCAAAGAGAACATTGCATTGTTTGAAGTATTTATTTTGTGTCATGACGTAGGTAAGTGGCCTAGCGTCTTTTTTAGTTCTAAGAAAAGTTCTCGTGGCGACGAGCTTGGTTTTCAGATGGGGCGTGAGCATCACTTTGCTGAGAAGCATGATGAACGTGTGCAGATGCGTGAGAAGTACATTGCATTGTTTGCAAAGTTTAAGGCTCAGCATCCAAACGAACCAGCCTCAGAGGTGCAGTCAAACTTTTTCCTTACCTACGGAATCGAGGTTCACTACCCGGGACATGCTCGTATGGTGCATTCGCCCGTGTATGAAGATTTAATTGATCGATTTGTGATGACGCATAAGTTGCCTGGGCGCGATCGCGATCTTGTGTTTGATTTGATGAGTTATCACATTGAATTCTTGCACGATTTTAAAGATGTAAATTCGCATAAGATTGGAACATACTTACATCTTGCGACAAAGCGTGGTTATGATGGAGATGACTTTGTTGATTTGATGCAGGGGTGCTTACTGCTTGATACTGTGTTTGGTTCAAAGCGACTTAGTGCACATGGGCACTGGCATGATCCGAGTATCTTAGTAAATTGCTTAAGGTCTGAGCATGAGTTTGCACCTTTGCGTAGAGTAGAAAAAGAAGCTGAGCGTGAGGCCGCAGAAAAGCGTGGGCGCAATCAAGCGTTCAAAGAAGTTGGGCTTGATGGTATTGCAATGATGGATCTTTTGAAGATGGAGGCTGGGCCAAAATTTGGAATGATGTTGCGACGTATTCACGCAGCGATTCTTGGTCAAGGAGAGATGCCTAAGTTTGATAAAAAGATTGCGCACGAGATCGAGCAACGATCACTTGAGTACTACAATAAAATTTTTGTTAAGGGAGAATAGTTATGATGGCTTATCTTGAAGGAGCGGTGTTGTATCACGGGAAAGGGTATGTAATTGTGAAGCGAGAAGGGGTGGGCTACAAAATTTCGTTTCCTGAGCCAGCGGCGTCATTGTTGAGTGGAGATGTAAGTATGTATTTGCATGAGATTATTCGTGACAATGAACGAGAGTTGTTTGGGTTTTCACAGATCGAACAAATGGAATTATTTTGGAAGTTGATCGCGATTTCCGGAGTGGGTCCAAGGGGCGCGCAAAAGATCGTGTACTCAGGACCGGTGGAAAAGGTAAAGAAATCTATCATGTCAGCCGATCTTGCTGTGCTGACGAGCGTGCCTGGAGTTGGGAAAAAGACTGCACAAAAAATTATTCTAGAGTTAAAGGGTGTTCTTGCTGATGAGCCTGGATCGAGCGTGTCGGATCAAGATGCGGTTGATGGATTGATGGGGCTTGGGTACTCTCGTAGAGATGCAGAGGCGGCGCTTTCTGGGCTTGATGAAGGATCAACCGAGGATCGTATCCGTAAGGCGCTTAAACGTATGGTTCGGTAAATATGGACAGAGACACCTGGAATCAATTTGTTTTAAAGCACGGCCCACGATCGGGTCGCTTTTTGCAATCATGGGATTGGGGTGCGTTTCAGAAAAAGATGGGTGCTGAGGTGGTGCGTGAGCCGATTGAGAAAGATGGAGAATTAGTAGGTGTGGCCCAGTGGGTAAGGCGAGAAGTGCCGGTTGTTGGTGAGTATCGATTTTGTCCGCGTGGTCCGATTAGTTCGGTGTCTGTATTGTCTGTGGGAGAAAAAGGGATGTTTTCTCGAATCGAGCCTGCATCAAAAGACCTTGTGCCTTCAGGTTCGCATAAGACTCATGACAGCCAACCGGCCAATACGCTTTTGTTGGATCTTTCAAAAACTGAGGAAGAACTTTTGGCAGCAATGCATCACAAGACACGATACAACATCGGTCTTGCTGGGCGACGTGGTGTGCACGTTGAGTTTAGAGAGCATGAGCTGAGCGAAGTGTGGCAACTTTTTGAAGAGACAGGTTCGCGAGGACATTTTCGACTACACGAACGTGCGTATTACGAACAGATGCTGAAGTCACTTAAAGGTGAGTGTCACGCATTTCTTGCGACAGCATATTTTGAACATCACCCAATCGCTACAACACTTATGTTGGATTTTGGTGACACTCGCACTTACTTACATGGGGCATCAGAGCGAGTGCATCGTAAGATCATGGCGCCATCGTTGCTTCACTGGGAGTTGATTCGTTCGGCAAAGGCAAAAGGGTTGAAGTGGTATGACTGGTGGGGGGTGGCACCGGCTGACGCGAAGGGTCATCCATGGGAAGGGGTGAGTCGGTTCAAGCGCGGGTTTGGTGGTGAGGAGATTGAATACCCGGGGACGTTTGATGTAGTGCACAAGCCGGTGATGTACAGGTTGTATCAATTGATGCGGGTGGTGCGTCGAATGATGTAGGTGAGGATTTTAGAAAAATAGTTATAAAAACAATGTCACTTAAAGACATTGTTTTTTTGTTCATCCAAGTCTTTTGGTGATGATGCCCGCACTCTTGACACACCACCTAATCTCTGGTTTAATCCTTCTCTTATGAAGAAACACCGAACACAATTTTTTGCAGCCGTAGAAATTCCGTCAGTTGACGGAGTGGTTGTTGCTGCCTCTGTTTCTGTAACATCATGCCTATTTGGCGTGGATTTCAAAGCTTTTAACACGTTTTAAAAGTTCTAAGTCCCCGCTGAGTTTTTCAGCAGGGCAACACTCACAAGAAAGAGGAGGATATCTTGGACGACAAAATGGTTCGTCAGGATCAGCACACGATTCGTGATTACGTCGCTGCTATGGGTGAAACCTATAGTATTTTACGTTGGTGCTGGGACGAGTTTGTGAATGATATATCTCGGAAGGCTGTGAGGAAGTTGTTGTGTTTCAGTACCTGCGGACGCTTGGTGAGTCTTCTTTACCCGTGGCTTATGGGCCTGGGGATCGATGCGCTTATCAATCACGACGCAAAGATGGCGGTGATGGCCGTTGTAGGAACGGCATTCAACTACGTCATCGGAGCCTTTATCGAGCGGTTCTCTGGGCATGCCATTGAGTTGGTGCTTGGAGAGAATCTGAGGACGATCGATCGTCGATCAAACGAAATGTTCTTTGAGAAAGAGCTCGGTCTGCACCTCGAAGAAGGAACCGAGTTGACGCAGGCAAATATGGAGAAAGGCTACAATCGCCTTCATACCGTGCAGGGCTCGTTCTTGTGGACGGGGATCGATTCGGCTTTGACGCTCATCATCACTTGGTTGATGCTGTCGTTTCTTAGCCCCACTTCAGGTGGAATCATCTTTGTCTTCCTTGGAGTCAACACGCTTGTCTCGTTGGGCTTTAATCGTTTCATTATGGTTAATATGGAGCCTGTCGATGCAATGTTCCGTGCAATCAACCTGCACCGCAATGGGCGACAGGAGGGGGTTGAGCGTGTAATCACGTCCGGTCGAAGGAACTCGGAAATCGAAGAGATGGATGAAGCGTTCAGAAAGGTGATCCTTGAAGATCGACGCATCTGGTTCACGTATGTGAACAGCACTGTTCTACGCTCCGTCCTTTCTGGCTTTGCTGTTACTCTTACTGGGTTGTACGCAGGGTATCAGGTTTGGATTGGTGCAATGAGCATTGCCGAACTAGTCCCGATTCTTACATGGGCTGGTATGGCGAGTTCACAGATTCGTTTGCTTGCGCGCGTTGAGCGTGAAGTGAACTGGTGCATTCCATCGCTGCGGTCGCTCAAAGAGGCGCTGACGATGGAATGCAAGGTGCTTGATGCACCGGATGCTGTTGAGCTCCCTGATGAGCCGCTGACAATCGAGATTAACAATCTCGGTCACACCTATTCAGATAAGGATGCGAAGGGTGTTCTTCGCCACGTGTTCTTTTCTATCGCCCCGGGTGAAATCGTTGCCTTGATTGGTAGGACTGGATGCGGGAAGAGTACGCTCACGCGACTTCTTCAGCGCTACATGGATCCCATGCAGGGGTCTATCCTTGTTGGTGGTCATGATCTTCGGTCTGTGATCCAGGAGTCGTGGCGCTCATTGGTGGCGTTTATTCCACAGCGGTCCCAGGTGTTCGACGGTACGTTGCGTGACAACATTCTCTATGGGCTGACAGGTGACGAACGTCTATCTGTTACCGACGAGAAGATTCTGCAGTTGATGGCTGTTCTGTGTATTGATTTCGGATCAAGGCTCACGAATGGTCTCGACACGCGTGTTGGTCGGCGAGGAATGAAGCTTTCGGGTGGTGAGGCACAGCGCGTGATGATTCTCGCTGCTGTGCTGCGTAAGCCGCGGTTTATGATTATCGACGAGGCGACAAGTTCGCTCGACGCGGTGACACAGGCGGCGGTGCAGGCGGGGATCTATAAGATCCTGCGCGAGTCGGGTGCGAGTGCGCTCATCATTGCACACCGTCTTTCTACGGTCATGCATTGCGACAAGTATGTTGTGATGAAGCCAGTCGATTCGTTGATCAACGGAGATCCACAAGTAGAATCGATCGCACACTCACCAGCAGAGCTTCATCAGGTCTCCCCGATCTTCCGTCGCCTTGCAGACTTGGAAGGCGTCAGAATCGCGGGGATTCAATAGAATATATATGCACATTCAATGTCCATATATTGGCTAAACTTAGGTAAATCCTTGCCTCTAGGGGTTGACAAAACCTTCAAAATGAGGTAGTCTACTTCTTGTCGCTTCTGAATAGGAGCGTGCGAAATAGTAGGATTTCCCTACGCACTATTGAACGGGTTAATCACTCGTCAGACGAAGCTTGTTGCCATGTGAATTGGACTGCAAAGTCTCGTATCACTGCAGAAGTACATGCATTCCTCAGCTCGTGCTTAATCCGGTCTACACTGGGTGAGCACATCAAAAGAGTTGTGGGTCTGCATCCGTCAGGCACGACGTCGGGCGCTCAATGGCCTCCCCGACGGTCCCTAGTAAAATAGTTCCTCCGAGCCCAAAAGGCTTAAACCCGATCCCCGACTCGACTGAGTCAGGGATCATTTATTTTTTGCACTATAAATTTTGTTGACGATCTATTTGTTGTCTGGTTGTACAACAAAACCATGCACGTCCGATGTACATATCTTGCCTAAATTTAGGTAAATCTCCACCTCGAAGGGTTGACAAAACCCTCAAAATGGGGTAGTGTCCTTTCCTACGCTGATGAAAAGAAGCGTAACCAACGTGGGCCCATCCCACGGCGCAGTCAGAGTGAGCGCATCGCCAGCCTGTGTTAGACCGTGCTCATCGAGCGCGCATCTGCCCGGGTTTGGTGGCACCAGTTCTAGATTAACGGGCGGATTATCTTCCCGGACTTTCTGCGGAGCTGCTACGCCACCAAAACAACGCGAACGCCTGCCGACGAGACATCTCGCCGGCGCGACACTCGACTGCACAATCCCCGTAAACCGACTGAACCACACGATGTGTGACAGTCCCACAACAAAGGAGCCTCTGATGTACCCCAGTGGATTTATCTAGCTTTAGATCTTCTTCAACCGAAGGAATCTGAGTTCTATCAGGGCAAGTGCCACTGATCCACTACAGAATTCAAAAAACGGACGTCGAAATCGCCCGTACACGCCGACTGGCAATAGCCCCCATAACGTGTCCAACTAAGACCAATACCTACTAACGACATCTGGGCTATAGCTCAGGCATCGCATCCGTAGTGACGGTCAACTCGGAACGATCGGGCAACGAGCTCCCCTCATTCAACTTCGGTTGAGTGGGGGGTTCTTTCTATTTAGCACCAGAACATCTCTTTCGAGACTTTGGTTTAGATGCACATCTTTTGCCTAATTTAAGTTTAAAACTCCACCTCGAAGGGTTGACAAAACCCTCAAAATGAGGTAGTCTATTTATCTGCACTGCTGAAAAGAAGTGCAACCAAGCCCGCAGGAGCTTTCCTGCGGTCAACAGCTAGGTGTGCCATCGACATCGGTTTTTCCGATCTGACTCACTCGCTGTATATCCACCATTCCCCATTCCCTAGACTGCAACGACGCGGTCCAAAACATAAAGGAGGTGTCCTACCATGCTTTTGCTTTGGTGGTGACATACTGAACTGAAAACAAACGGACGCATTGACCGCCCGTACACGCCAACTGGCAACAGCCGAATACGTGTCCCAAATGAGACCAATACCTACTAACGATACATGGGCTCAGGTCTAAGTAATCACCAGTAGTGCGGATATCTCGGGAACATAAATGGCAACGACGTCCCCCATCTAGCTTGCTAGATGGGGGGCTGCTTTTTTTCAATTTCAAAAACAAAAAACCAGTCACATGTGACTGGTTTTAAAATTGCTTAGTTAATGACCACTCCTTTGCCCTCACCAAATGCATCAGAGCTTAGGTCGCTGCTTACAATCTCTAGTGTCTCGCTTAGTCCCTCGTCTGTTGCTGCATCAGTTGCTGTAAACGAGGTTGGGTTTGTCAGTTTAATGAATCGTCCCACATCTCCTTCGGCTGGGTTGATTGCGACACCAAACCACGCTCCTGCATTCTCGACTGAAGTTGGCATTCTACTAATCGTCCAGCTAACTTGTCTGGTTGTTGAGTTGTATGAGACTGATCCGATATCTGTGTCTGTGCTTTCAAGCCAGTTAACATCTTGCGGGAGTGTTGTTGTGAACTCGACGTCGTCGAGTGCGTGTAATCCGTTGGAGAGATTCCAGTACACGCGATAGCTTGTTGTCTCACCGACTTCTGGGGGGAGGGGACCGGATCCGATTGCGGTTCCGCCCTCAGAGTAATAGCGAGCATGAGCGCTTACACGCGCGTCGGAATTGATCTGCACGGTAATTGGTGTTGTGTCGATTTCTCGCGTACCTGCCACGCCACCAACTTGGGATAAGATTGCTTTTAAGCTGATGGTGAATGTATCTGCATCGGCGCCTGAAAGGCTTGAGTCGATTGGTAGGCTAAGGTCGATGACATCATCTGCTCCAGCTTGGAGCGTGCTGAGTGAGTCGTGTGTTGCTCCAGAGAAGGTGATCGTGTTTCCTGATCTTGACCCTCCGTCAATATCTGCATCTGTCCAATTAATCGGGATAATACCTTCGCTACTTGAGAGATTAAGTTCAAACCCCATGTCTGAAACGTCCTCCTTGCTGTTGTTTTGATAATCAATGGAGAGTCGTAGTGTTTCGCCCAACTCTGCTGTTTGATTGGTGTTTGATCCATTGATGATGAGTGAGAACCCGAGTGCGCCACCAAGAACGTCTGTGACAAGTTCCTCGGACGCTTGCTGTAGAAACAAGTCTTCATCAACAAACCCAGCAGCCACGCCAATGTTCTGATCTCCAGATGCCGATGAGGTGAATGATCCTCTGAGTGTGAGCGCTTCTAGTTCACCTGCATCTAATGAGTCGATTGACCAGTAGGTGAGCCCGTCTGTGATTGCTGGATCTGTTTCTGTGATAGTGAAGTCGTCTGGAAGTGATGGCGTGACGCGCAGATTGTAGACGGGGTCTAGGTTTGTGTTTTGAATGTTGATGATGTACTCAGCCTCGTCGCCAGCTAGTGCTTTTTCTGGGCCTGAGAGCGTGAGTGCTACGACAGATTCAGTAACGTCTACTTTGTACGTTGCGATATCCTGAAACTCTGAAGAGAAGTTTGCGGGTTTGTAGGTGAACAGCGCTTGTAGTCGTTGCGCGCTTTCTACTTCTGCAAGGAAGACTCCAGTGAGTGTGACAGCGCCGTCTGAGCCTGGGGTGAGGGAGCCAACGGTCCATTCTTGGTCTGCGGATGCTTCCGGGATCGTAGTAAATGTGTGGAACGTGCTTGGAAGGTTTAGTTTCATGGTGAGACTTGCGATCGGCACAGAGCCTCCGTTTTCGTAGCGGATGGTATAGCTTACTTCTTCACCAGAGCGTACTTCGTCTGGGCCCTCAATCTCAATCATCAATGTTTCATTGTCTTGAAACAATCCCTGTGTAAACAAGAAGAAGCCTGTCCACGCGAGCGCAGAGACGATCATTAAAAAGACGATCAATTTGATAAGCATCCCCGTAAGTGGAGACTGTCTTTTATGCGAAAGCTTTTTTAGATTCGGCATTTTCCCGTCCTTCCCTGTGTAGATAGATCGCAAATCCTTTTTGATCTCTCTTGAAGAACGTCGTTTTTTGAGGGGGCGTTTTGTTGCCATATCCTAGTATTCAAACAATGCGCCAAAGAACGCATCTGTATCATTGCTGATCGTAGCCTCCGTGCTGTGAGATGTCCAGATGGCAGAAAGTTCATTCGGTGCAGTGAGTGTGATGGCTGTTTCTCGGTCAAGAACTCCAGCCTGCTTTTGAATGAGCAGTGTGTATTCTTCTGTGCTCGGAATACCGACAGCATCCTGAAGACGATCAAGAAGTCCTGGGTTTTCGCTTAGGGCTTCAATAGTAAATGGAAGTTTGTAGGTAAAAGTAACGGTAGAAGATGTCCCAGGCTTGGTCTGTACCCAGTTTCCAAAGACAGTTTTCCCGTGCTCCTCTGTGATGGTCGTTCCACTGAGAGGGTCTTGCTCTTGTGTGAGTGCTACGTACTCAAGGTCGTCATCGACAACCCATGAGTCAGGAGCTTTTTCAAAGAGCGACTGGTCTGGAATACTAAAGCCATCTGCATGAACAAGCTTTGATCCTTTTGGAACGTAGACACGCATGTAGTCCACATTGTTCACACCGGTAAACAAGAGTCCGCGGATCCCGTGGTGCGTTCGTGTAATCTCTACGGTGTTGGTGATTGATCCGTCTTCGTCGATTGAGATGTTTACGTTGATGTCTTCCTCGATTACACCATCAGTCTTTCCTCCACCAAGGTTTGTGTCGACAACCATGAGATAATCTCCATCAACACCACTGATGGCACCACCCCATCCATGCGCAAGGATTTCACGCTGAGTGTCTGAGTCTGAAAAGTACAGCTGCACATCTCGAGAGGTAAGTCCGTTGTCGACGAAGGTGAGAAGGTTTAGGAAGTTGCTAGATGTTTGCTCAAGCGCTCGCTCCATAAGCTTTGGTGCGAGGTCACCGATAAACGCTTTTGGTTTGTTTTCTTCGCGGTCGTATTCAATCTCTACAATTCGCTGTGCTTCAAAGATAAAGTTTTCTGCGTCGATAATGCGATTGTACTCTGGCATCTCGATTGGCCCCATCAATCCAATCAGTTCTGCAACATATGTGGCGTTGATTGCGATGACACCATCAACAGAGGGACCGCCTGCATCTTGATAAAATTGAAGGAGTTGGCGTGCTGTGGAGGGGAAGTCTGGGAACCAGTTTCCGTCCTGGAACTCCCATTTTGCTGAGAGGAGTTGAAGAGGCTCTGGTGCAACATATGCTGTGCGCATTGATCCCTGCAGATCATACGATCCTCCGCCAGGAACATTCATTTCCTCAATGACTCCGTCTCGAACTTTAAGCTCCGCGAACGATCCGATAAAGCCACCTGTTGGGCGTATCTCTGTGTTGTTCTGAAAAATTAAGAGATAGCGGCGTGTTCCATCACCACCTAAGATTGTATGTGCAATTTCATAAAATGAGAGGAATTCTTGAATCGATGATTCAAGTGCAGGCAGTTGTGTAAGAAGCGCTGTGGCAGTTTCTTGGTGCGCTTCTGGGAGTGTTTCAAGGTTTACGTCTTCGAACGCCTCACGCGCCAGCTCGAGGTGGGGAAGCGCTGCGCTTAGGTGCATCTCTAAAAGTGCGAGTCGTGAAATTGGAGTTGGGTACAGCTCTGCTTCAACCGCACGGAGTCCATCTGCCATTCGTGTTCCTGCAATTGAAAGTTCTTCACCAGCACGAATCAATGCTTTACCTGATCGATAATCATCTCCTGTGACCGGGAGAGCAGTAAGAATCAAGTTGGTTGCGAGGCCAAGTGTATTGATTGATTGAGACGCTTCATCAAAACGAGCGCCAGCTTCCGCAAACGAATTGGCAGCCAATGCGCCATCTCGGTTGAGTGCTGCTTGGGCTCCAGATGAGAGTAGAGATACTGCAGCCTCACCAGAAGCGACTAGTTCTGTCCGGGTTTCTTTTAAGTCTTGTACGACATTCATTGCGTGCAATGGGAGCACAACGACAAACGAAAGAGCGACAAAGCTTGCGAGTGTTCGCACGACGCCACCAGGTAATGCCCAGTCCAGGTTCCATTGCCAAGTGTGCTTGCCACTTGTTTTTTGCGGTTCCTCTACGTAGTTTTCTCCAATTTCTTCAAGTGTGACAACTTCTGATTCGTCTTCAAGGCGTTCTTCGTCGGGGATATCAAAAAAGGCAAAGATGTCTTCCGGGACACTTGATGGAATAAACGTATCTGTATTGAATGTGTGAAAGTGTTGTGACTCTTCTGTGAGAACGTCCTGAGATTGTGCGAGAGAAATACGAGGCATCTCAATGTGATGTTCTTTTAGGGGTAACGAAAGTTTTGACCATCCTTCGGTAACAGCAACTTGTTCTCCTAAGTGACGACGCAGCTCTTCTTCTGTGAGTGCCAAGTCGTCTTGATTAGAGATCGCCATTGCTGGAGTATGCGAGTATCCGTGCAAAAGATTGAGCTGAGGGATTTGTTGCAAGAGCTCTTCGGGGGTGGCGTCAATTATTTTTAATGAAAGGACAAAGGGTGAGAGATCATGAGATTCTGTAGATGTGATCTCTGGAACACGCTTTGAGTGTGGTTTGATGATCCCTGTAAAACGTGTGGCGATGGGGAGGGCGTGGTCAAAAAAGTCTGTTTTTGTTTGACGCCTTTTTTGTCGACTGATCGCACGTTTAAGTTGTGCATCTTGTGTTTTTGCTGTGACAGACATCAAGACACTAGCCGATGCATCGGCATTTGTTTTGTTGAGTAAGTTTTTGTTGTTTGTTTTAGCCACAGTTTTTGTAGATGGTTTGGATTTCTTGAGTCATCTGTTTCCACGAGTACTTTTTGATTTGCTCTGATCCTTTTTGAGTAAGGTGCTTGCGCAGAGACTCGTCCTCTAGCGTTTGTTCCATGATCTCAACCATCTTTTCAATGTCATCTGGAGCAAAGTAGAGTGCTGCGTCACCAAGAATTTCTGGGAGCGAGCTAGTGTTGGATGCCGCAACAGGGATGCCGAAGCTCATGGCTTCGAGTGGTGGAAGGCCGAATCCTTCAGAGCGGGAGGGGAAGAGATAGAGCGTTGCGTTGCGATAGAGCGTTGCAAGCTCGCTGTCCGATGGGTTTTTTACAAAAGTTACAGACGTGTTTGGGACGTCGATTTCATCAAGTTCTTTTTTGAGTCGTTCATAAAACACATCATGACGACCAGCAAGAACTAAGTGCACGTTTGGGTGAAGCTTGTGAAAGAAAGAGAATGCGTGCAACAGCGACTCGAGATTTTTGTGAGGGTAGGCATTGCCTACGTAAAGGAAATATGGTTTGGGTGGAATGGAAGTGTTGGGTGAGTCTGCTGTTGAAGAGAGGGGGGTGAGACCTTCATAAACCACTTCGATTTTGTCTGCTGCGATGTTTGGATAAAAACGGTTGATTGAACTCTTTGTGTAGTTTGAAACAGCGATGATCTTTTTGCTGGCAGTGAGTGCGTGCCTTAGAACCATTTTGAAGAGGCGATACTTGATGCCGTAGATCAGTGGGTGTCTCGTTGTGGCTTTTGCCGATAGTGGCTCTTCCAGGAGGATTAGGTCGTGGATAGTGACAACAAATGGGGTCTCGAGTTTGAGTGGGACGTTCCAATGTGGAAAGTGGATCAGGTCGAGTTTGTAACTGTCGATGATCTTTGGAAGGCTTATCTGCTCACGAAGGCCATACCAGTGAATGTTTGTCACTACAGCCTCGAACCCTAATTGTTCAACAGTCTTCGCTTGTTCTGTATTTAGAACGAACAAAACATAGCGGTTTTTAGTATTTTGTTGTGCAAGTTGTCCCACCAACTGCTCAACATAACGTCCAAGACCGCCACCCCCCACGCTGGGCCCGTACATTCGGGCATCTATACCGATATTCATGCCCTAATTATAGCAAAAAATCCCCACTCTGTTCCCAGGATATCCACATAAAAACTCACCCCTATTGGGTGAGTTTTTTAAAGACAGAAAGTGTATTGATCGCTGACTGTTTCCAGGTGAAGTTTTTTGCTTGTTCAACACCAGCTTTTGATAGGCGTCTAGAGAGTTCGCTTGAATGCAATAGTTGTTTAAGGGCGGTGGTGATGTCGCGGGCGTTGTATGGGTCGACGTGTATTGCTGCGTCGCCTGTGATCTCTGGAAGGGATGATGTGTGTGTGGTGATGACAGGAGTTCCGCATGCCATCGCCTCCAGTACCGGGAGCCCGAACCCTTCGTAGATAGATGGCCAGGTTAATGCTTCAGCAGATCGGTAGAGCGCTGGAAGGTCTTCATCTTTTACATATCCAAGTTGGTGCACCCAGCCTTTTGCATCTTTTTTCCAAAGGCGTTTTTTCAGCGCACGCGTATTCCATCCCCAACTACCGGCGAGAACAAGATGTAAATCTTCTCTTGTTTCGGTGCGGTAGAGACTGATTGCGTCGATGAGTGCGATGAGGTTTTTGCGTGGCTCGAGTGTGCCCACAAAAAGCACGAAGCGTTTGGGAAGCTTAAGACGTCCACGAACCCCGTGATCTTGCGCGCGCATCTTTGGTAAAAACATTGGGTCGACACCGTGAGCGATAGAAGTGATGGGTTTGTCTGCAAGTTTGAGATCACGCTTTGTTGATTCAGACGGAGTGATGATGTGGTCTGCGCGATTGAATAGCTGATCGACTCGGCAGGCTTTGTGCCATGCACGCATGCGGGCTGAATAAAATTTTGGAAAATGTTTGAACGAGAGATCGTGCACCATTAGGACGGTTGGGATTGATGCGGGTAGAGGGGTGATGTTGAGCGCTGGAAGAAAGATGAGGTCGATGTGGCCCGGGATGAGCTGATCGATTGTTGGAGAGTTGGTTGTGATGAAGCGTGCGTTGAGAAGTTTGTTAGGTGTGTTGATGTGTATGTGTGTAAATGGTTTTGAAAAAGACAGGCTTGGTTTTTTGCGACCAGTGGTCAGCAAGACGTACTCATTGTTTTGATCAATTTCAAAAAGGGCGTTGAGAAGATTTATGGTATATCCTCCGACGCCCGATGGGTTTGGTCTTCCTAAATGTCTTGCATCAACAAGAATCCTCATTGCGGTTTTGTATCTGTTTGTTAACAAACTCGGTCATTTCGCGCTCAAAGCGTTCGCGAGAAAATAACTCTGCATGCTTTTGGATTTGGTGCGGGTCGTAGGCGGCGTCATCAAAACGAATCATATGATCCGCTAGTTCTTCCCAAGACTGCTCGTCAAAAAATTCTCCAGACAATCCTTCTTTTACTGTTTCGGTTGCGCCACCTTTGCGGTAAGCGATCACTGGACGACCTGCTGACATTGATTCAACAGGGGTGATACCGAAGTCTTCGATTTGTGGGTGAATGAACGCTTTGGCGTTTGCGTAAAGCTCAGCTTGCTCTTTGTCTGAGACGCGCCCTAAGAATTCAATATTACCTTTCGCCATTTTACGAAGATCCTTCTCGACCGGACCTGAACCAAAAACTTTGAGAGGGATACCGGTTTTGTTTGCCGCTTCGATGACCATGTCGTAGCGCTTGTATGCGACGAGGCGTCCACCAGTAAGGAAGTATTCTTTTGGTTTGTTTGAAAGATTGAATCGATGTGTGTCTACTGGTGGGTAGATCACATGTGAGTCGGCACGGTAATATTTTTGAATGCGACGTTGGACGGTTTTGGAGTTTGCCACAAAGACGTCGACACGATCCGCAGCTTGGCGATCCCAGAGGCGTAGACGAGACAGAACTGGCGGCAAGAGCTTTTTGATAAACCCTGGGACGCGCAACTCTTCGATGTAGCTATGTGTGTCGCTCCAGAGGTAACGTGTTGGTGTGTGGCAATAGCAAATGTGGAGTGCGTCTTCGCGTGTGATGATTCCTTTTGCGAATGCGCTGGTTGATGAGATGACGACATCATAGTCAGAGAGGTCGTAATGTTCGGTAGCTGTCGGCATGAGTGGGAGATACCATTGGTATTTGCGACGACCGAGTGGAAGGCGCTCTAAAAACGATGTGCGAATATCACGACCAGCAAAATGCGGAAGTTTTTTTGGATCAAAAAAGAGGGTGAAGGTTGGAGCCTTGGGCCACAGACCCTGAAAGACACCAAGCACCTTCTCCGCACCTCCGTTCTGAATGAGATAGTCGTGCACGAGCGCGATTTTCATAACGGAGGGATCGTATCAGTGATTACAAACAAATGCACATCCGACGTGCATTTTTTGACCAAGAGTAGCAAAAAAGTGCACATCGTATGTGCACTTTTAACTTAGTAGGCTCCTTTCTTAAAAATAACGACAAGTGGGGTTTTGAGCAGAATGCGTAAGTCGAGCCATGGGCTCCAGTTTTCAATGTAGTGCACATCCAGACGTACTTCATCGTCGAAGTCTAGGTTTGCACGTCCACTGATCTGCGCCATCCCTGTGATCCCTGGTTTGAGCGTAAGGACTTTTCTTTGTTCGTCGCGGTATTTACGAACCTCTTCTGGCAAATGTGGTCGAGGCCCCACGAGAGACATGTGACCACGTAGCACGAGGAAAAACTCGGGGAGCTCGTCGATTGAGAATTTACGGATGAATGCTCCGACGCTTGTAACTCGAGGGTCGTTTTTAATTTTGACCAGCGGCGTGCCTTTGCGCTCGTTGTCTTCAGCAAGTTCTTTGTAACGCATGTTGTGTGTGCGAGGGCGCATGGAACGGAATTTAAAATAGGGGAATGGTTTGCCTCCTTGTCCAATGCGCAATGCCTGTGATCCGTTGTCGAGTTTGGAAAAGAAGATTGTGCCACGAGAATCAAGTTTGATTGCGATCGCGGTGATGATCATGATTGGAGAGGTAATGATGATCAGAGTCAATGAACCGACAATGTCGAAGAGTCGTTTGTAGATTGCACCCCATCCGTCTAGTGGCGTTTTGCGCACTTCAATAACAGGAATGCCTGCATGTGTGTGAATGACGGATCGACCTACTGCAGCAGCAAAAAGGTCTGCGCTGTACTGAAAACCTAGATGCTCGTTTTCTGTGAAGGCAATTAGCTCTAGTTTTTGATGTCGACTTGCCTCTGAGTCAGCAAGTATGACTTCATCAATCTTGTCGTCCCGTTTCATTTTACGCAGACGATCAGCAATGGATTTGTTGAATGCTTTATATTGACCCACGGTGCGGAACCCAAGGCTTGGTTTGCGTTTGAATTCTTTTGTGAGCACATCAGCGGTTGGTGTGTCACCAATAATCACTACGCGATGAATACCTACTCCATAGCGCAACATAGACTTTTGGAGTCCGCGGATCACGAGTCGTGTGAGCGAGACAAAGAGGATTGTGAGCACCCACGCGGCGAGTGCGATAAATCGAGACTCAAATAGAATGCGTGAGAAAAACGAGATAGCGAAGACGAGCGCCATCGCAGCGGAACAAGCCAGGATAATGCGCATGAGCTCCTCACCAACAGATTTACGACGAACTGCGTAAAGTCCTGAGGCTGCGAACACTAAAATAAAAACAATCACCATTGGTGCGATCACTTTTAAGTAGCCGTTAATCGTGAGATCAAAAATTACCGGACGGATCTCAGCGAGCGCCGGATGAAATCGGGCAAAGTACGCGAGGATGCCGGCGGCGAGTAGCGACAAGTAATCTAATGGAAGAAGGGCGAGGGTGAATGCGAGTTCAGAGCGTTTCATATTAAGTCTATGGTAACAAAAAACCCCGCTATGAGCGAGGATTTTTGTTGTCTCAGGAAATGTCTGTAAGCCGAATCTTGTCTTCCACACCGAAGCGTGGGAGGCGATCATTTATCTTGTCTCATTATTGCTAATGAGCTCTAGCGAGCTACCAAATTTGCTCTTGCACCAGAAAGGGTTTACCACGTCACTACGTCGCCGTAGGACGAAATGTGTAGCCCGAGGACATCACATCACTTTTCACGTTTCACTCCGTACCCCAAGGGGCGTCGGAGCTAGTATTGTCTCTGTGGCACTTTCCCTAAGCTTTAATCCGCACGCTAAGGAGCAATATTCCAGCTCCTCAGGGCCTGATTGTATACCCGGTTGCCGTTAGCAACTTTCTTTGTCGTCTGCTCTTGCGAACAAACGGGTGTTCGGACTTTCCTACCTACTCTCGAAAGAGTAGAGCAACCGCCCGACAGTCCTAAGACGTGTGGGAGGATAGCATTGAAATGACGTTGTGTCAATGCTAAACTCCTATCATATGTCACGAGTATTAACCGCCCTACAACCTTCAGGAATCCTTCATATCGGTAATTACTTTGGTGCGATTGAGCCCATGGTGAAAATGCAGGATGCTGGCAATGAGAACTTTTTATTTGCTGTCGATTATCATGCGATCACGGTTCCTCAAGATCCTGAGGAGTTGCGTAAGAATTTATTGTTTGCTGCCGCTGCTTATTTGGCTGCGGGAGTTGATCCAGTAAAGACCACATTGTTTCAACAGTCACGCGTTCCTCAGCACACCGAGCTCGCATGGATTCTCAACTGCGTTACAAACATGGGTGAGCTTGAGCGCATGACTCAGTACAAGGACAAGGCGCGCGGGAAAGGAGAGTCTGTAACAGTGGGGCTTTTTTCTTATCCTGTGTTGATGGCGGCTGACATCCTTTTGTACAACACGGACATTGTTCCTGTTGGAGATGATCAAAAGCAGCACCTTGAACTTGCTCGTGATCTTGCTGAACGATTCAACAAACGATTTGGTGAAACCTTTGTCGTGCCAGGTGTTCAGATTCGCAAAACAGGTGCACGCATCATGGCGCTTGATCATCCTGAAAATAAAATGTCGAAGTCGGCACCGAGCCCTAAGGGATTCATCTCGCTTATGGATGACGAGAAGACTGTTTTGAAAAAGATGAAGTCTGCCGTGACAGATTCTGGGACTGTGATTGAGTATGATGAGTCACGCAAAGGCCTTGCGAACTTGATGACCATCTATAATCTTGTAACCGGAAAGAGCTACGAGGAGATTGCTGCGGCGTATGTCGGGAAAGGTTATGGAGATTTTAAGACAGACTTGGCCGGGCATGTGAGTGCGTTTCTTGCACCGATGCAGGAGAAGATTAGTAAGTATTTAGCTGACCCTGAGGAGTTGAAGAGAATTCTTGAGGAAGGGGCGGAGAAGGCGAGGGGGATTGCTGAGGCAAAGATGGTGGAGGTGCGTAAGGTGATTGGAGTGACGCTTTAATTGATAAACACCCAAAGTTCGTTAATGGACTTTGGGTGTTTTTGGTTATCTACCATTGACAACTCCCCATTTTCTGCATAGGCTCGCAGAGCAACTTTGGGCCTTGTTGGCCTAGAGTGAGGAGGGCTAGATGCCGAGTGTAGAAGTGAGTAGGTCGTTGCGTGTTTTGAGCGCAGCTCCGATCACGAGGAAGTTCTGGATTCGTGATGGGCAGGTTGTCACCTTGCAGGTGCGGACATTGCTGGAAGGGAATATCTACGAGAACCTTTGTGAGCTTTATGGAGTGCCTGTCGGTGCTTTGTTGGTTCTTGATCCGACTCGGGTTGATGAGTCGCGAGGGAGTTTCTTCTTTGTTATCGAGGGTGGGTTGTTCGAAGCAATCCGTGTGGTGGGGTATATCAGCGGATACTTTGCCAGCTCGCTTCAAGAAGTGACTCTGATGAAGGGGTCGCTTTTGTGGGCGTATGCTACGTCTTCAAATCTTGGTATCGTCTCGGACGATGGTCGCCGGGAGTGGACTGACAAGGTGAGAGAAGTCGGGTTCTTGCTTGGAAACCGCAGACACGAAGTGTTGCGACAAGCAGCTGGCTACGCGAATCGTGCGGCTGATATCGGAGCAGAGTGTCCGGGTGTGGCAGGGTCGCTTGTCTTCTCGAGTGACTTGTCTCTGAAGGTTTGGGTCTCGCTTTCTGCGGAGGCTCTCCGTCAATTTGATGTGCGTCGTTTGATGCTGATTGCTCACACGGATGCCATTTGGTGTTTGCTTGCAGAAATCGTGCGGCTCGTCGACACGATCGATGCGAAATGGTCTAAAGAGAAAGAGTGCTTCTTTGTTTCTCCAGGTGAGATTGCAGTCGTGAGTGCTCGTGGTGTGGAGCTCGCGTCCATGGTCACTCTTCGGCCGTTCAAGTCTGCAGGATTCAGCGAAATTGAGGATGTGTGTGCAAAGATGTGTACGCACAAAAACGATCGAGACTCTCATTGGATTATCAAAGATCGAATTGATCAGGTTCGAGCACTGGTCCAAAGACTGAATGCATTTCGGACCCTCTCTGAGGTTCTAGTGTCAGTTGGTCTACTTGATCGATTTGGTGACCTTGTACCCGATCAAGACATCGTAGGGTTTATCTACTCGATGATGGGCGCGCATGCGTCTCTCAAGAATTGTGTGAGCCCAGACCTCTTGGATTTGATCGATAACCAGCTTGCCATTGCTACTGGCGCTCTTATGAGCAAAGACTTTGCAATCTGCAAGGGGGCACTGCAGGTCGTGATCATTCGTCTTAGCTACTAGCGCATACGGCGCAAACGAAAAACCCCACTGACACATTGTCGGTGGGGTCTTCTTTTTATACTTCAATAATCACAGGGAGAACCATTGGTCGTCGTTCTGTCTTTTTGAACAGGAACTTTCCGACCTTGTCTCGGATTTGATTGCGAATGTATTTTGGATCAGCTGCAGACTTCTTGTCAGTGTCTACAATTGCTTTTTTGACGGTATCGCGTGTTGATTTGATGAGCTCACGTTGTTCTTTCATGAGCACAAAACCACGACTGATAATGTCTGGGCTTCCAACAAGCCGCCCGGTTTTCTTTTCGATCTGGACAATGACGACA